>NZ_MUBM01000203.1 GCF_002154505.1 Streptomyces carpinensis
CCCGCCGCTCGGCCTGGGCGGCCTGCCCTTCGAAACCGCCGAACGTAAGCTAGCGGAGGGCACCCTTCTCGCGCTGTACACCGACGGACTCATCGAGGCCCCGGAACGTGATGTCGACGCCGGGCTTGACCGGCTGGCCCGCACCGTCGCCGGTCCCGGCCGACCGCTGGAGCAGCTGTGCGATGCGGTGGTGGCCTCGCTGGTGCCCGAGCGCCGCTTGGACGACGTAGCCCTGCTCCTTGCGCGCACGCGCGTGTTGGAAGCAGAGCGGGTTGGCTCCTGGGAGCTGCCCGTCGATCCCGCACTGGTCGCCGAAGCCCGCGTCCTCACCGATCGTCAGCTTGCCGACTGGGACCTGGAACCGCTCACCTTTACCACCGAACTCATCGTCAGCGAACTGGTCACCAACGCCATCCGGCACGCCCGCGGTCCCATCCGCCTGCGCCTCATCCACGCCGACTCCCTCATCTGCGAGGTCTCCGACGGCAGCCTCAGCGCCCCCCATCTGCGCCGGGCACGCACCACTGACGAGGGCGGCCGCGGCCTGTTCCTGGTCGCCCAGCTCGCCTCGCGATGGGGCGCCCGCTACGGCCGTGACGGCAAGACCATCTGGGCCGAACAACCCCTGTCCCCTGACGGAGCACTCCTGCTCGGGTGCGGTGCGTGAGCGTTCGCGGGCGGTGGAGCGGCTTTGGCCGGTGGCCTGCCTGTGCTGAGGTCGGGCAGCGGCCAGCAGTCGCCACTCGCCGCGGGCTCCGTCCTCGCCGCGTAGGAGGAGTTGGCGGCCGTTGTGGCAGGTCATGATCTGGCCGAAGACGGGTTCGACGATGGCTTTTCGGCGGCTGTAGGCGGCTCGGCCGGGCTTGGTCCGCAGCTTGCGGGCCATGCGCTCCCTAGGCGTGGCGCTCGCCGGGATGCGTCCGCGTGGTGCGGGCGGGACCTGTTCGTCGTGGGCCAGGCGGCCGGTGGCCATGAACGTGTCGGTGCCGCAGGCCAGTTGGCGCTCTTGGGCGGCTTCCAGGTTGGTCTCGGAGCGGTATCCGGCGTCGACGAGGGCCTGCTTGGGGTGGTGGCCGGTGTTGGCGGCGGACTGGTCGAGCATCGTGGTGTAGTTCAGCGCGTCCGAGGGGTTGGTCGTGACATCGGCGGCGGTGATGACCTGGTGTTCCTCAGGCTGACCAGCCCGAGCGGCCCCCTTCAGGCCGATTCCCCGGCCGACAGAACCAAGCCACCCGCCCCGGCAGGCACACAGCGAACAACCACGACCGATCTCACCGTCATGATCAGCAGCCGATCGCTCGTTACCGGGACATGCTCCTAGCACTGCCACATCCCTGCCTCTCAGATTGTTCTAGAACAGGATTCTAGCATCTCGTAGGCTGGCTCTCCAACGCCCTCATTGGCGCGAGTTCCAGATGGGCTCGCCGCGCGGGGGTAGGCTGAGGCAGATGCGCGAAAGGGCGGATGGGTGACCGAACGCAATCGAGCCGCGGCGCGTCGCTGGACGCGGTCGGTAGAGACCCGCAGCGCCATCCTCGCCGCCGCGCGCGAGGTCTTCCTCGAGCACGGGTACACGGAGGCCAACGTGAGCGACGTCGTGGAAAAGTCCGGCTGCAGCGTCGGCAGCATCTACCACCACTTCGGCGGCAAGACCGAGCTTTATGGGGCCCTGTGCGCCGAATACCAGGACACCCTGCACGCGGCCTCCACGAAGTCCGTGCACGCTGCGCGCGCCGCCGGAGAGCGAGATCCCATCCAACTGTTCATCGCCGGCGCACGCGGCTACCTGGAGCAGGCATGGATCGATCAGGATCTCGCCAGGCTGGTTCTCTCTGGCGACCACCCGCCGGGCCATGACGCGTGGCAACGCGAGCGGTCCCGAGCCTGGGTTCGCGAGAACGGGCTCTTGCTTCGCGCGCCCGAGGAACCTGCAGCGCGCGTCTTGGTGACGGCCTTGACGTCGATCGTCGGTGATGGAGCTCGCCTCGTCAGCGAGATCGATTCGCGCCGTGAGGCCTCCGAAGTTATTGACGCGACCCTCGAGCTCGTTCGCAAGGTAGCGAGCTGATCAAGCCCCCCGCTCCGCGCTGCCAGGCGCGCGAGCGTGCTCGGGCACCTTCATGCACGGCTCTTCCCACGGGACCTGGCGCCCTCGGCTGTCGGGCTGTCTTTGCGCGCCGACTTCGTCACTCGCGCATGAAACCGGGCGCGCGAGAGCTGCCGAACCGACGCCCACTGGCCCGGCCCCTGCCGAGCAAGCCTGCAAGACCGACAGCAACCAATGTCAGTGTGACGCTTGACGCATGCCTGTCCGCGAACCTAATTTGCAGATGGTTCTAGAACCGAGTTCGGATTCTTCTATCGGTTCAATCTCCTCGGAGGGCTGTCTTGGCAGTCAACTCACTGTGGAAGCGCGACCTCGCGCGCTATCCGGCACCCGCCTACCGGTGGCTGCTTCTCGTGACGACCACGCTCGTCACGGTCGCCCTGTATTACGTCTTCTACGTACTCGGCTCCGCCAGCACGCTGATCATCACCGAGTTCCACTGGAGCCTCGACAAGTACATCTACATCGGTGCCGCCGCCCAGCTGATGGGCGCTGTCAGCGCTGTGGCAGGCGGCTTCGGAGACCGGTTCGGTCGGGCAAACCTGCTGATCGTCGCCTCTGCCGTCAGTGTGGTGTGCGCGTTCCTCATGGCCCATGCCCACAACGGCAACTACTTCATCGTCCTGTACTGCCTGCTGGGTCTGTTCGAGGGCTTCGCGCTCGTCATGAGCTCGACCCTGATGAGGGACTTCTCTCCTCGGGTCGGACGGGGCATCGCGATGGGCATGTGGACCATCGGCCCGGTTGGTGGCAGTTACATCGCATCAAAGGTCGCCGGCGACCTGCTCGCCTCGGGACACAGTTGGCGCGATCTGTACACCGTTGCCATCGTGACCGCGCTGATCGTCTGGGTCATCAGCGCAGCTCTCCTCCGCGACCTCTCGCCGCAGATCCGCAACGAGGTCATCATCCAGGCCGAGCGCAACGTCCTCGAGGTGCAGAGCTCGTCGGCCAGCGGCGCCGCAGCGCCCACCACGACGGCGCAACGCACGCTCACCCTCGCAGACCGGTTCCCTCCCCGTCTGCTGGTGCCGGCGGCCGGCGTCACCCTCTACCTGCTGATCTACGTCGCCGCCGTCTCCGTCTTCCCGCTGTACCTCGTGTCGATGTTCGGGTTCAAGTTGTCCACCGCGAACAACATGATGTCGCTCTTCTGGCTGGTCAACGTTCTCTCCGCACTCCTGTGGGGAGGTCTGTCGGACTGGCTGCGCGTACGCAAGCCCTTCCTCACCGCCGGCGCGGTCATGATGTTCTTTGCAACGCTGGTCTTCGCCCTGCGCCTGGGCCACCCCACCAGCCAGGCAGCGATGACCTGGATCCTCGTGATCATGGGCTTCGTGGTGGCCTGCGGCTTCGCTCCCTGGATGGCCGCAATCAGCGAGACCGCCGAAGAGATCGCCCCCACCCGGGTGGCCTACGGCATGGCGATCTTCGGCTCGGTCCAACGCATCATCGGCGTCGTCGTCGCGATCATCATGCCGCACGTGATCGGCACCGAATCCGGCTGGCGCACGTGGTGGATCGTCTGCCTGGCCGGCATCGCCCTCTACATCCCGACCGTGCCGGTGCTCTGCGGCCGGTGGCGTCCACACAAGCCTGAGACCAAGGTCCTCGACGTCGACGTGAGCGGCCTGCGCTCCGGCGTTACCCCGTCCAGCGCCCCCCAGCAGCGGGCGCGTCACTGAGAGTCCGCAAACGCTCCTCACCCTCCCAACACGACATCTCCATCCCTCTATTCGACCCTTCGAACAAGGAGAGACATGACCCACCTGAGCGGAAAGGTCGCGGTGGTCACCGGCGCCGCCCGTGGCATCGGTGCAGCGACCGCGCGACGGCTCGCCGAAGACGGGGCAACTGTCGCGGTGGTCGACCTGGATGAGGCCCAGACCAAGGGGACCGTCGACGCCATCCTCGGTGCCGGCGGCTCCGCGATCGGCGTCGCATGCGATGTCTCCAGCGAAGAGGCCGTCATCGCCGCGGCCGATCAGATCCGCTCCGAGGCCGGATCCATCGACGTCTTGGTCAACAACGCGGGCCTGCTGCGCGACAACCTCGTGTTCAAGATGTCGCTGGCGGACTGGGACACCGTGATGGGCGTACATCTGCGCGGCAGCTTCCTGTGGGCCCGCGAGGCACAGAAGACCATGGTCGCCAACCGCTGGGGCAAGATCGTCAACCTCTCCAGTACCTCGGCGTTGGGCAACCGCGGCCAGACGAACTACTCCGCCGCCAAGGCCGGACTGCAGGGCTTCACCAAGGCCCTCGCCATAGAGCTCGGTCCCTTCAACATCAACGTCAACGCGGTGGCTCCCGGGTTCATCGAAACCGAGATGACCCGCGCCACGGCAGCACGCACCGGCGTCGACTTCGAGGAGATGAAGAAGCGCGGCGAACAGGCCATCCCGCTCCGGCGGGTCGGACGGCCCGAAGACATCGCCGGCGTCGTCTCAGCACTGTGCAGCGAAGACACCTCCTACGTCAGCGGCCAGGTGATCTACGTCGCCGGGGGGCCCAAGGCATAACCGCCCTAACCACCCCTCCGCGACGCGGAACCTTCAGCACCTTCGCGAACTGCACCGACTTCAGCAGGATCGAAAGGAAAGACCCTTGATCGACTTCTCCCTGTCCGAAGAGGAACGCGCCATCCGTGACACCGTGCGGGCCTTCATCACCCGCGAGGTCATGCCGCTGGAGGACCAGGTCCTCCGCAACGAGCGCGCCGGCCTCCCCGGTCTCGAGGCCGACCACATCAAGGAGCTCCAGGCCAAGGCCAAGGCCTCCGGGCTGTGGGGCATTAACACCCCCGAGGAGTACGGTGGGGCCGCCCTCGGCCCGGTCATGTCCGCCATCACCGCGATGGAGTCCGGCCGCACCTTCGTGCCGTTCCGCTTCGGCGGCACCGCCGACAACATCCTCTACGCCGGCACCGAGGCCCAGAAGCAGAAGTACCTCATCCCCACCATCAACGGAGACCGTCGCAGCTGCTTCGCCATCACCGAGCCCGGCGCCGGATCCGACGCACGCAACATCCGAACCCGCGCCACCAAGGACGGCGGCGACTGGATCATCAACGGGGAGAAGATCTTCATCACCAACGGCAACGAGGCCGACTTCGTCATGGTCTTCGCCGTCACCGACCCCGACAAGGGCGCCAACGGCGGCGTTACCTGCTTCCTCGTCGACCGCGACATGGGCTGGGAATCCAAGCCCATCCCCACCATGGGCCAGTGGGGCCCCGCCTCCTTGGTCTTCGAGAACGTCCGGGTGCCTGCCAGCAACATCCTCGGCGAGGAGGGTAACGGCTTCGGCCTTGCGATGCAGTGGATCGGCAACGGGCGGTTCATGATCCCTGCCGGCGCGATCGGTGCGGCGGAGCGACTGCTGGAGATGGCGATCGAGCATGCCAAGAACCGGGTCTCGATGGGTCACCCGATCGCCGACTATCAGGCGATCCAGTGGCAGATCGCCGACTCCCAGGTCGAGATCGAGTCGGTGAAGCTCCTTACTCTGCGTGCCGCGTGGCAGCTGCAGCAGGGGATGGACAACCGCCACGCTTCCTCCATCGCAAAGCTCGCCGGCGGTCTGATGGCCAACCAGGTCGTCGACCGGGTCCTGCAGATCCACGGCGGCATGGGCTACACCAAAGAGCTTCCCATCGAGCGGTGGTACCGCGAGCTGCGTCTGCTGCGTATCTTCGAGGGCACCGACGAGATCCAGCGCCGCACCATCGCCCGTAACCTGCTCAAGGGACACGTCAAGCTGGGAGAGATCGCGTGACCGAGTTGAGCGAGCGCCCCACCACCACCGCCGCGACGATCGAAGCCGCAACCAGTCCTACTCTCCACGGCTCCCTGGTGACCCCCGAGCAGGTGTCGACCCTGTTCAACCCCAAGGCCATTGCCCTGATCGGTGCCACCGACAAGTCGAACTGGTCGCTGAGCCTGTTCGCCAACCTGCACACACACGGCTTCGACGGCCCGGTGTACCTGGTCAACCCGCGCGGCGGAGTCGTCCACGGAGAGCAGAGCTACGCCACGATCGGCGACCTGCCCGACGGAGTCGACCTCGCCTTCGTCATGGTGCCGACCACTGTGATCCTCGACATACTCGAGCAGTTGGCCGACCACGACATCAAGTCCGCGGTGATCCTGACCTCGGGCTTCGGCGAGGTCGGCGCCGAGGGCGCGAAGCTGGAGCACCAGGTCGTCGACCTCGCGAAGCGTCGCGGCCTGACGCTGCTGGGCCCGAACGGCAACGGCTACATCAACGCCGCCAAGCAGATCACGCCGTACGGGCTCAACATCAACGCTCCCCTGCTGCGCGGTCCCGTGGGCGTCGTGCTCCAGAGCGGCGCGCTTGCGAGCGCCGTCCTGGGGTTCTCCCAGGCCCGCAACATCGGCATCAGCCTGCTGGTCTCGATGGGCAACGAGGCGATGGTGACCCTGACCGATGCCATGCGCTATCTCGTGCGCGACCCCGACACGAAGGTCATCACGCTCTTCATCGAGTCGATCCGCCAGCCCGAGGAGTTTCTCGTCGTCGCCAAGGAGGCACTCGAGGCCGGCAAGCCGGTGGTGGCCTTCAAGGTAGGTCGCAGCCAAAAGGGCTCCACCGTCGCCAAGGCCCACACCGGCTCGCTGGTCGGTGACGACCGGGTCATCGATGCCGTCTTCAAGCAGTACGGCGTCATCCGGGTCGACTGCCTCGAGGACATGATCATGACCGCGGGGTTGCTGGCCGAGACCGGTCCGCTGCCGGGCAACCGGGTCGGCTTCGTGACTCCTTCGGGCGGGGCGTGCGAGATCGCCGCCGACCGGTCCGAGGACGAGGGCTTGGAGATTCCCGACTTCGCTCCGGCGACCGTCGAGGGCTTGAAGAGGGTCGTGCCCGACTTCGCGACCGTCCAGAACCCCCTCGACGTTACCGGCTATATCCTGGTCAACCCTGCGCTGCTGCGCGAGGCGCTCGCCGTCGTCGACAAGGACCCCGGCATCGACGTGATCGTCCTCGCTAGTGACCTGGCACGCGAGGAACCCGCCGATCCCACCCGGGCCTACGACATGGCCCGCGGCACCGCCGACGCCATCCGCGCCTGCGAAAAGCCAGTCGTCGTCATGGGCAACACGCTGGTCGACATCACCCCGTTCGGTCGCAAGGTCGCTGATGAGGTGAGCTTCCCCGGCGTGCTGGGCGGCATCCACCACGCCCTCGCGGCGCTCGGCCGCGCGGTGCGCTGGTCGGAGTTCCAGCGACAGCACGCCGCGGGACGCGTCATGGTGCCGCAGGCACACGCACAGGCCATGACCGTCGACGCGACCCCCGGCAGCACCTGGACCGAACACCAGGCATCGGCGTTCCTCGCCGACAACGGCGTGCCCGTGGTGCCCCAAGAGCTCGTCGACTCGGCCGATGCCGCGGTCGCCGCGGCTGAGCGGCTGGGGTACCCCGTCGTGGTCAAGCTCGCCGCAGCCGACATCGCCCACAAGAGCGACATCGGCGGCGTTCGGCTCGGACTCACCGATGCCGAGCAGGTACGGGAGGCCTTCGAAACCGTCACCACGGTCGGCCGAAACGCCGAGGCCGACGTGCAGGGCGCGGTGATCCAGCCGATGCGCGGGTCTGGGATCGAGCTCATCGTGGGCATCGTCCGCGACCCCGTCTGGGGTCCCGTCCTCGCGGTCGGGCTCGGCGGCGTCTGGGTGGAGATCCTGCGCGACAGCGCACTGCGTGTGCTGCCCGTCGACCGCGGCCAGGTGCTCGACGCGCTGCGGAGCTTGCGTGGCGCTGCGCTCCTCGACGGCGCACGCGGCACCGAGAAGGCCGATCTGGACGCGGTGGCGGACACGGTAGTCTCGATCGCCGACCTCGCCTTTCGCCTGGAGGAACGGCTGGAGTCGCTGGAGATCAACCCCCTCCTGGTGCGTGGGTCTCAGGTCGAGGCACTGGACGCACTGATCACGTGGAGGTGAGTGGTCCGTGCCCCTGAACGTAGAAGCCGTCGGCACGGTCGTCGGACCGTTCACGGTGGCCTGGTAGCCGGACGAAGTGCTGCTCTACGCCCTCGGCGTGGGTGCCGGCCAGGAAGACCCCCGTTGCGGAGCTGGCGTCCACCAGCGAGTACAGCGCCGGCGTCCACCAGCAGGTCTACCCCCCGTTCGGGGCCATCCTGACCGGTTTTCGCGCCCCAGCCGATGGATCACCCCGGCCTCGGATCAGCTTCGGCACGTTCAATCCCGCCTTCCTGGTCCAGGCCGAGCAGTCGGTCGGGCTCTTCCGTCCGCTGCCGCCCTGGTGCATGATCGAGGTCATTAGCGAGCTCGTCGGCATCTACGACAAGGGATCCGGAGCCCTGGTGGTCACCGAGTCACGGACTGTTCCCCGGCGACACCGAGGACTCCCCGACCGTCCTGACCCGGTCGGCGGTCTTCATCCGTGGCGAGGGTGGGTTCGGCGTCAAGGGCCCCAGCGAGCCCTGGCAGGCGCCCGAACGCGACCCCGACCTGTTGGTCGACGTCTCGACCCGGGCCGACCAGGCCTTCCTGTACCGCCTCTCGGCGGACCACAACCCGTGCACAGCGACCCGACATTCGTGGCCAAGGCGGACTTCCTCGGTTCTCCTCCGTCAGCGGCCGGTTCAGCAAGCCCGTCTTCCCCGGCGACCGCCTCAAGATCGCGGTCTGGCGGGATGGCGACAAAGCCCGCTTCCGTGTCACGGGACGCGACGGCAGCGTGGTGCTGGATCGGGGCGTGTTCGTCACCCGCGACTGAACGGGGACGCCGCCCGCGACGGTGGACGGCACATCGCAAGTACGACGCAGTAGCGGTGGCCGACTCGGACTCGAGCCGGCCACCGCCGCGGTTACCCGCCTCGAGCGGCAAGAAGAGACCTACAAGAAGCTGAGAAGGCTGACGGCATGACCGAGGTCGTACGGCTGTCCGTACTGGGCGGCGCGGCTTCCCTCGTCCCCGTACGTCATCGGTCGCAGGGGCAAGTGCTCCTTCTTGCGGGGCCGCTCCACGGGTGCGGGCTGGTACTGACTTCAGTGCTCTGAGGCGACTGTCAGCTCGGCTGCTGACTGCTGGTCACCTGTGCGCTATGCCGTTGGTATGCGCTATGCGGATGGGGGCGGGCTGACGGCGAAGAGCCGCTGGCGCCGTGAATTGGTGCGGTTGGAGGCAGCTGGGCTGTTCGCCGAGGGCGACAGGGCTTCTGAGATGGCCCGCTGGTTACGGATCAGTCTGAAGTCCGCCTACCAATGGCAGAAAGCCTGGCGGGACGGCGGAGCCGCGGCGCTGGCCTCCCACGGACCGGTCGGTCAGCGCTGCTCTCGGCACGGTGCCTGGAGAAGCTGGACGCGTACCTGGAGGAGGGGCCGGCTGCGCACGGCCGGAACAAGGACCGGGTCTGGACCGCCGCGCGGGTGGCGACGCTGATCGGCAGGAAGTTCCACGTCTCCTAATCCGTGGGTAAGGAGGGTCCGCCAGATCGGGACCATGGGCGAGCCGTTCGAGAATGCCGGGACCGTGGGCTGGCTCCATCCAGGCTCCCGAACCCCTTCCGTGTATCGGTGGGCGGTCCCAGCTCTGATGGTGGTGGCGGCCGCATGGGCGGCGGACGGACGCCTACACGTCTCCGGGCCTCGACGCCTAGCTGTAGACCGGGCGACGTCTGGTTGTCCTCGCGACTACCACCACCGTCAACACCATCAGCTTGATCACTCGTTGGTGTTTGTGGTGCGAGCCCATCGCACGGTGACCTCTTGGTACGCCCGAGCCGATCTTCGAGCTCCCGCACAGACCGAGGCCCGTGGGGTGCGCTGGTGCCACGAACAGCTGCTGAGGTGGCGGACCGGCCCCGAGGGCCGAGTCCTGGGATTAGGTCGCTGCGTGGTTCCGCACGAGCTCGTGACCAGCACAAACACGTAGGCAGTACCGGGAGGGACCTTGATCTTCTGCGGCATTGACTGGGCAGAGAAGACACACGACGTGGCGCTGGTCGGCCACACCGGAACCCTGGTCGCCAAACGGCACATCACTGACGATGCGGCCGGCTACAAGATCCTGCTGGACCTGCTCGCCGAGCACGGCGACACCGAGGACAACCCCATCCCAGTCGCGATCGAGACCTCCCGCGGCCTGCTTGTCGCCGTCCTGCGCACCGGCCGGCGGAAGGTCTACGCGATCAACCCGATGGCCGCCGCCCGCTACCGCGACCGCCACTCCGTCTCGCGCAAGAAGTCCGACCCCGGCGACGCCCTCGTGCTGGCGAACATCCTGCGCACGGACATGCATGCCCACCGGCCTCTGCCCGACGACACCGACCTCGCCCGCGCCATCGCCGTCCTGGCCCGGGCACAGCAGGACGCCACCTGGAACCGTCAGACCATCGCCAACCAGCTCCGCTCGCTGCTGCGGGAGTACTACCCCGCCGCCCTGGCCGCGGTCGAGCCATGGAAGAACGGCCTATGCCGCCCCGAGGCCCACTCCCTGCTCAAGGCCGCCCCCACCCCAACCCACGCGGCCCGCCTGACCCGCACTCAGCTCCAAGCCACCCTCAAGCGCGCCGGACGCCAGCGCAGCATCGAGGCGGACGCCGACCGGTTGCGAGAGGTCCTCCGCGCTGACTGGGCCCACCAGCCTCCGCTCGTGGAGGACGCCCTCGGCGAGCAGATGCTGGCCCTGCTGATCCAGCTGGAGGCCGCCTGCACCGCTGCCGACCAGCTCGCGAAGGCGGTGGAGGAGGTGTTCCCTCAGCACCCGGACGCTGACATCTACCTGTCCTTCCCCGGCCTCGGCATCCAGCTCGGCGCCCGGGTGCTCGCCGAGGTCGGGGACGACCGCACCCGCTTCACCGACGCCCGCGGCCTGAAGGCATACGCCGGCTCCTCGCCCGTCACCCGCGCCTCAGGCAAGAAGTCGTCCGTCACCCGTCGTTGGGTCAAGAACGACCGTCTCAATGCGGCTGGCTATCTGTGGGCCTTCTCCGCTCCCAACGCCTCACCCGGCGCCAAAGCCCACTACCGCCACCGCCGCGACGACTGCGGCGATTGGCACGCCGGCGCTCAGCGCCACCTGTTCAACCGCATGATCGGCCAGCTCTACCACTGCCTCCAGCACAACGAACTGTTCGACGAACACACCGCCTTCCCAGTCGAACTAGCCGAAGCCGCTTGACGCGCTAAACACCTGAGGTGTCTACAGCGTCTCGGGGGCCACCCGGCTGATGCGCCGGCTCGGCTTCACCCCGCAGGGTTGAGCTGCTCTTGCTCTGGTGGAGTCCCCGGCCTGTCCCGGTCGCGGGGACCTCTGCTAATCGCTCGGCCTCACAGCCTGTCGATCAACCCGCGCAACTGCTCTATCAGCCGCAGCCTGCCCACCTGGTCCTGGGCCACCGGGCGTACGGACAGCGTCGTGACGCCCGACTCGGCGAGCGCGCTCAGCCGGTCGAGCACGTAGCCTTCCGGCCCGATCAGAGAGGTCTTGGCCAGCAGGTCGGCCGGCACCGCCGCCTCGGCCTCCTTCTTCTTGCCCGACAGGTAGAGGTCCTGGATCCGTGCCGCGGCGTCCGCGTAGCCGAACCTGCAGGCCAGGTCGTTATAGAAGTTGCGGCCGCGGGCGCCCATCCCGCCGATGTACAGGGCGCGCAGCGGCCGGTCGAGCTCTCGCAGGTGCGCCACGTCATCGCCTATGGCCACCGACGCGCCGACGTGCACGTCGAGCTGCCCAAGGCCGGGGTCGCGCTTGGTGATGCCGCTGCGCAACGATGCGCCCCACACATCCGAGGCCTTCTCCGGCACGTAGAACGGCGGCATCCAGCCCTCGGCGAGCTCGGCGGTCAGCGTGACGTTCCGCGGCCCGATGGCGGCGACCGTGACAGGGATCCGGTCACGGAACGGGTGGTCGACCATCTTGAGCGGCTTGCCGAGCCCGGTGCCCTGGCCGGCCGGGAGCGGCACGGCGTAGTGCTTCCCCTGGTAGGTGACCGGCCCCTCGCGGCGCCAGACCTGGCGGCAGATCTCGATCGTCTCCCGGGTCCGGCCGATCGGCGCGTCGAATGGCACGCCGTGGAATCCCTCGATGACCTGGGGTCCCGAGGTGCCGATGCCGAGCTCGAACCGCCCGTCGGAGACGTCGTCGAGGCCGGCAGCGGTCATCGCGAGCAGCGTGGGGGTGCGGCTGTAGAGCTGCAGGATGCCGGACGCGATGTGCGCCCGCGTGGTGCGCGCGGCGACGTAGCCGAGCCGGCTCACCGCGTCGAACCCGTACAGCTCGGCGACGATGAACAGCTCGACACCGGCCTTCTCGTAGTCGGCGAAACCTGCGGCGGCCGCGGAAAGCCGCTGCCCCCCGGCCGGCCTGGCCCCAAGTGCGATCCGCATGCCTCAGCCCTCCTGCCCGCGCCGCGTGATGTGGTCGGTCACCTGCGGCACCACGTCGAAAGGGTCGCCGACGACGCCGTAGACGACCGCGTCGGCAGCGTCGTTGGCCACGGGGCTGCCGACCTGGCGCAGTTCCCTGTCGGTCCCGGTGTCCGGCACCTGCTTGACGCACACAGTGATTCTCATCCGACGGCAGCCTTCCTCGTACGCTCGTCGCTTGTGGTCAATAGAGCGCATTCTAGAGTTCGATTCTGGTGTTGGCGAGGGGAGTCGGCCCGCCAGCGCGACCGCTCGATCGTGGCGGTGATTAATTCGAGAAATGGAATGAGGCATCACGGTGGGCGGCCTACCGCCCACCGTCGAGCCGGACACCATCCTGCAGGCCCCGACCCTGCGCTCCAGCACCGGGCGTATCGCGCTGGATCTGCCGCACTCAAGGCCGGTGGCCACCGCCCCGGCCACCGGACACACCGTGGCGGTCGGTTTCAACGAGTGTGAACACCCTGCTCACCGGCGTGGTGGGCCGCCTGGTCAGGCGGGGCGGCACGGCGCGGGCGGTCACCGACGGCCGTCCCCTGATCTTCGACGCCAGTGCCGGTACCAACCACGTGAAGATCCGCATGGCGATCAGGTAGAGCAGTCGCACGAGCACAGGCACCCGGAGCGCCCTACCGACACACAGCGACACCGTCCCTGTTCAGAGCTGGCGCAGGCATTCGGAAGCGGTAGTGGGGACTTCAGGAAGCGGCGACGCCACTTGCCCACCGTCTGCGGCCAGATGCCGAGTTATGCGGCCACCTGCTGGTTTGACCTCCCCTCCGCCCAGCAAGCACGATCCGGGTACCGCTGGGCCACGGCCTGCGCGGACGTCGCCCGCCGTGACCAGCGCACCAGCGTCTCGCGCTCGTCGTCGGTCAACGTCAATTCGGCCATCGGCCGTCCCATGCGCGCCACGCAGGCAAGCACACATTCATCGAACTTCAGGCGAAGGAAAGTCGGCCGCGATATGGCCGCATGGCCGCCGGTTCCGCTCCGCGGGTCAGGGTCGTATGGCGATCCGCCATCGCACGGTTTCGCCCGGCTCCTCGTGCAGCAGCCCGCGCCGGGTGAGGGCGCGCAGGTGGGCGTAGGCCTCGCCGACCGCCGCCTGCTGGGCGAAGCCCTCCATCCCATCCCAGGGACGCGACCAGTGCATATGGGCGGCCACGTCCCAGGCGACCTCGGCACCGGCCTCCAGCGCCGCCAGCACCTCCGCGAACCGCTTGTCGTGATGGCGGTGCAGGTCGTCGAGTCGGCCCTCCAGGTCGGTGAAGCGCCGCTCGTGGGCCGGCAGCACCTCGGAGGCGCCCCGGCCGCGCAGGCGGTCCAGGGAACGGAGGAAGTCGCCGAGCGGGTCGGCCGTCTCGTCGGGGGGCGGTGGCACGTTCGGTGTGATCCGCGGCAGCACGTGGTCGCCGGTGAGCATCAGGCGGTGGCGGGGCTCCCAGAAGCACAGGTGGCCGGGGGAGTGCCCCGGGGTCCAGATGGCGGACAGCTCCCAGCCGGGCACCTCGGGGCGGGCGCCGTCCTCCATCAGCACATCGGGCCTGGCGATGTCCCTCATCGAGGGCAGCGCACGCAGCCGTCGGTGCTGACGCTCCAGCGCTTCCTTGGGCGCCCCGGCGCGGCGCAGCGTGGCCAGGCCTCGCGTTACCGAGTCGGCCTCCTTGAACCGCGCGATGACGGCGGCGTCGGCGGGGTGCAGGGAGATCCACGCGCCGGAGGTCTCACGCACGCGCCCGGCGAGCCCGTAGTGGTCAGGATGGACGTGCGTGACCAGCACCCCCTGGACATCCTCCAGGCGGGTGCCGATCCCGGTGAGTCCGGCCGCGAGGGTGCCGTACGCCTCGTCGGTGTCCCAGCCCGCATCGACGAGGTACGGCCCGGCGTCGGTTTGGAAGACGTACACCAGCACATAGCGCAGGGAAGTGTTGGGCAGCGGTACGGGAATGCTCCACAGGCCGGGGCGCACCTGGCTGACTGGCGGCAGCGGCCGGTACGGGAGCCCGGTGGTGGGAGTGCTGTCCGGGCCCGGTACTCGCGAGGCGGGGCTCGACATGGCGTCCTCCTCGTACGTGGCCGCGGCAGCGCCACGGGTGGGCGATGCGACCGGCGGAACGCCGAACACCTGACCATCAGGCCGGTCATCGGCGCTGAAGCAGCATCCGTTCCCTGGCAGCTCCTGGCAGTACGGCCTTGGAACCCGGGGCGGGTTGACCCAGAGCATGACTTTAGCCCTTGATACCGTTCTTCTGCCAGTGATCTCGCCCACAGTGCCGGCCTCAAGCGCCGACTGGCTGGGGTTCGTCGACGAGAACCCAGCTCAGGGCGCGGGTGGCAGGGATGTGGCAGCCGGTGACGACGAGGTAGATGGTGTCGGGGTCGACGGCGATCCGGGAGGCGGAGGCAAGCGGTTCGAGGCCGACGCCGACGCAGCTGCCGTGGATGGTGACCAGGTCCCACAGTTGGTGCAGCGACCGGGCGGCGCCGCCGCCGTGATGAGGCTGGGTGATGGCCCATGCTGTGAAGGTGCTGGCCGAGTACATCCAGCATCACCGGGCACCGGCCCCACCAGTCCCGGCAGCAACTGCCCCCGGACAGCGACGAACCACCTGTTCTGGCCACCGTCACCGACCTCCAGGTTCACCGGATCCGGCGACACCCCGCCCTCGAAGGATTGATCAACGAGTATCACCGCACCGCCTGACCAAACGACTCACCACAGCTCGCAGCACCGACTCGTATTTTCGAGCGGTACAGACAGGTATCGTCAGGCCTCCTTGCCCTGCCACCGCGAACACGGCGGCGGTCAGGACCAGACCGGTGATCAACCGAGCGACCAGGCGAACCTCCAATCTGGGTCCGGGATCTATGCCAGACGGGCGGGCATTACTAGAATCCACTTCGGAAAACAACTCTGCGTTAGAGCGGCGCCTATATGGCGGCGTATTCGGACGAGTGAAGGGCCCAGGGCAATGACGCTGCGTAGTGGGGCCGTGGAGTGGATTGGTCCCGTCGAGGCGCCGCACGGCCTGCTTGAGGCCGCGCGGCGGGTGTTCGCCGAGCGCGGCTTCTCCGGGTCGCGCCTGTCCGACACGGTGCGTCGCGCCGACTGGGGCGACAGCGACTGCCGCCCCATCCGGATGGACGACCTGTTCGTCGCCCTATGGGCGGAGCACCAGGCCGCCCACGACGCGGCGACCAGCAGAGCGGTGGCGCAGGCCAGGCAGCTGGGCGTCTCCGATCCCGGCCAGCTTTTCGAGAGCGGGGCGCGCGCCTACCTCGAGGGCGCCTGGCAGCGGCGCGACCTGGTTCTGCTGTTCTCCTCTGGAGACGCCCCACACGGGTTCGCGGCCATCGAGCGGCGTCGGTTCTGCCAGTGGATCCGCCGCAACGTCCAGGCATTCGGGCTGGCCGATCGGCCCGAGGACCGGTTGTATGTCCAGGCCCTCACCTTGGTCGTCGGCCAGGGTAGCTGCGAGGTGGCGGCAGCGGGTAATTTCCGCCAGGCCGGAACCGTGATCGACGCGGTTCTCGGGTACGCGCGGGTGCTGCTGGCTGACAAGCCGCGGGCGGCGAACCATGGCGGGTGTCGCTACGTCGGCCTCCGGTCGGGGCGCGGGCTCGGTACCGGCTCCTGACGCGGGGCGGGCTCCGTGTCGATGTGGATGTAGCGGCCGCAGCGCAGCGCGGTGACCGGCCCGCCGCGAGCGTGAGTCCGGTGGCCAGAGCGAAAACCACCGCCATGCGGTGGTGGCCGTCGGCCTGGAGTCGGAGTTCGTTTGCGACCGGCACGTGGATGCGGATCTGTCCGCGGCCTACGCGGTGCTGGTGCCTCAGCGTCGGGCCGGCCGGCGGCGGCAGCGGCGAGGGAGGGGCGAGCGGTGACCAGTGCCGCGATCCACGCCTTGGTGTCGTCGGTCCGGTGGAAGAAAGACCCGACGATCGCCTCGCAGACCGCCGCGCTGCGCACGCACGCCGGCCAGTTGCGTCTTGAGGTTCCTGAGGAGTGGGTATTCGATGACGAGGGCCACTCCGGCGCCACGCTGGTGCGTCCCGCCCTGGAGCGGCTGCGGGACCTGATCGCCACCGGATGCGTGGATGTGGTGCTGTGCTGCAACCCGGACCGGCTGGCGCGCAGGTTCCACTACCAGGCCCTGCTGATCGAGGAGTTCTCACGTTCCGGCTGCCGGATGGAGTTCGTCAAGGGTCCGCGCGGCGAAAGTCCCGAGGACCAGCTGCGGGTCCAGTTCCAGGGCATGTTCGCCGAGTACGATAAGGCCCAGTTGATGGAACACTACCGACGCGGCAAGACCTATCGGGCTCACATCGGCTCGGTCAACGTGCTCGGTGGTGCCCGGCTCGGCTACCGCTACCTGCAGAAAACCCCTGATTACGGCGCGAGCTATGAGATCGTCGCGCATGAGGCGACGCTGGTGGCGGAGCCGTTTTGCCGCTACGCCGAGGAGGGCGCCTCGATCACCGAGCTGAGGACCTCGAGCGGAGCGAGGCGGCGGATCAGGGCGACGGCGGCCTTGATCACCTCGTCGGCCTGGGCCTTCGTCTCGCAGGCGGCCACTTCACGCCCGGCTGCGCCGATCGCGGCGGTCAGGATCGCGGCGGTGAGCCGCTCGGGGATGGTGTCACCACCTCCGCAGAGTAGCGCGGAGTTCTGCCGCAGCCACTCCCGGCCGCGCGTGCGCCGCATCAGCTCGAAGCCGGGTGGGGCGTCACCGTCCATGAATTTCAGGGTCAGGTCCCGGCGTTCCCACGCGCTCTCCAGGTAGGCCCGGGCGCCCGCGACGAAA
Source organism: Streptomyces carpinensis (assembly GCF_002154505.1). Classification (GTDB taxonomy): domain Bacteria; phylum Actinomycetota; class Actinomycetes; order Streptomycetales; family Streptomycetaceae; genus Streptomyces; species Streptomyces carpinensis. The sequence continues at coordinate 17,334 of NZ_MUBM01000203.1, forward strand.
TGGTCCACGGGCTCGGTGGCTCCGCCCTTCCGGACATCGGCCACACTGGACTCGGCGGCCCTCTCCAGGGCGCTCTGGTGCTCCTCCCACAGGGCGAGGAACAACTCTGCCTTGCCACCGAAGTGGTGGTAGAGGCTACCCACGCTGGATCCCGCCCGCTCGACCACGTCGGAGATGCTGGCGTCTGCGAAGCCGTGTTCGCCGAAGACCTCACGCGCGGCCCGCAGCATGCTCTCGCGCGTCTGCGTGGTGCTGTTCCACTCCCATGAGGACTTGCGCCGGTTCATGCGCGTCATGGTACTTCCACCGCCCCGTATCTCCTTGACACTGTCCGACCGCAGTTGAAATCCTATCCTAGAGGGCGATTCTAAAATCCTCCCGGAGGCGGCCATGGACTTCTCGCTCAGCACCGAGGAACGACAGATCCTCGGCGCCGTACGCTCGTTCGTCGAGAAGGAGGTCATACCGCTTGAGCCTGAGGTCCTGCGCAACGAGCGTGAAGGCCGTCCGGGGCTCGACGCCGAGACCGTGCGCGCCCTGCAGGCCAAGGCCAGGAAGGCCGGTTTCTGGGGCATCAACACCCCCGAGGAGTACGTCGCTGCGGCGCTCGGCCCGATCGTGTCGGCTGTCGTCGCCATGGAGACGGGCCGCACGTTCGTCCCGTTCCGCTTCGGCGGCACCGCGGACAACATCCTGTACGCGGGTGGCGAGGAGCAGAAGCGGCGCTACCTGATTCCCCCCATCGAGGGTGAACGGCGCTCCTCGCCGTGGCGCCGGCCCCGTACCGTGACCGCCGCAGCCGGGGACATGCCGGCCGTGGCGAAGGCCGGCTGACGGTGTCCGCGAAAGTCCCGGAGGAGGAGACGTCCGAACGGGAGCAGCTGCGCTACGCGTGGCGGGTGCTGTCGGTGGTCGGCCTGGCGAGCATCACGACCGGCATGGGCAGCAGTTCGCTCAACGTGGCGCTGCCCGAGGTGGTCCGTCACTTCGGTGCAAGCGCGGCGGCCGCCTCGTGGATGCTGCTGTCGTTCCTGCTGACCAACACCGTGCTGATGGTGGCGTTCGGCCGCCTGGCCGACATGTTCGGCCGGCGCGTCATGTACCTGTGGGGCCTCGCCACGTACACCGGCGGCAGCCTGCTCCTGGGATTCGCTCCGGGGGAGTGGTACGTCGTCGGGCTTCGGGTGGTGCAGGCGGCGGGTGGCGCCATGCTGCTGACCAACAGCGCAGCGCTGCTGAGCGAAGCCTTTCCCCGCCGGCACCTGGGACGCGGCATGGGCATCTACATCGCGTCGTTCTCGGTCGCGCAGCTCGTCGGGCCCACCCTGGGCGGTGTCCTGACGCACCGGCTGGGTTGGCAGTGGGTGTTCTGGTTCAACGTGCCGCTCGGCGTCGTCTGCTTTGTCTGGGGTGCGTTCACCCTGCGCAGGACTGGCGGGACCGGCGGGGAGCGCGGTCTGGACGTGTCGGGCAACCTGCTGGTCCTGGTCTCGCTCGGAGGACTGCTGCTCGGAGTGTCGCAGGCAGGGGAACAGGGCTGGAGCGACCCGACGGTCCTGGCCGGTGTGGCGGCGTTCGCCGTGTCCGTCCCGGTGTTCGTCGCCGTTGAGCGGCGCAGTCGGCACCCGGTGGTGGATCTACGGCTCTTCGCCGACCGGGTGTTCGGGTTCGACCTGCTGGCCGCGCTGCTCAACACCGTGGCGCGGATGGCCGTGGTCCTCCTGGTCGCGCTCTTCTACCAGGCGGTGCGGGGGGAGGATCCGGTCTCGGCGGGCCTGAGGGTGCTGCCGACATCGATCGCGATGGGGGCCACATCGATGTCCGCGGGGCGGCTGCACACCTGGCTGGGCCCGCGGATGGTCGCCCCGCTCGGCTGCATCACGGGCAGCGTCGGCCTTCTGGTGCTGCTGGTGTCGGTGTCCGAGGATCCCGGATACGTGCCGATGTGTGCCGGGATGGTGCTCGTCGGTGTCGGAGGGGGGATGTTCATGCCCGCCACCGCCACCAACATGCTGGACGAACTTCCCGACAACCGGGTGGGCATCGTCAACGCCATGCGGCTCATGGTGCAGAACGTGGGTGTCATGGTCAGCACCGGACTGGGAACCTCGCTGATTGCAAGTCAGCTCCCGGCCTCACTGCGGCCCGAGGTCTTCGCAGGCACCCTGTCCCATGGCGCACCCGGCGAGGTGGGGAAGCTGATCAGCGGTTACCGGGTTGCCCTGGCCGTGATGACCGCCGTCTCCGTGCTCGCCGTGGCGGCCTCGCTCGCCGGCCGCCGCAAACCCGGTGCCGTGAGCCTCTGGCCGGACGACGACACCCCGGGCTGCACCCCCGCCGACCCGATGCCGTCCCAGCAGGGAAGGGGGCACGGGACAGAGGGGAGCAAGGCGTGACCGGCACGACTCCCCGGCACGGCCAGGACGTCCGCGGGACGGGCGCCGGTCTCGGGAGCCGCCCGGCCCCCGCCGCGGACGGTGCCCGTTCGGGCAGGCGACGGGGCGCCCGTGTCCCCGGGGTGAGTCGGTCAGGTGCGTCGTGCCGCGGTCGATCACCACCGTGCCGTCCTCCTTGACGGTGCGGAACAGCGCGGTGGCACCGTCCGTCCACATCCGTACGGTCAGCGACTTCCCTGGCAGGACGGGCGCGCTGAACCGGGCCGGCATCCCGGCGAACCAGCGACACCAGTTGGCTGTCCTGCAGCGGCGGACTGCCGCGCGTCACCCCCAGCGGACCGCGCCTTCCTGGCCGCGCTCCTCCACCGGCTCCCCAGGGACATGCTGCGACAGCTGGATCTGATCGTCTCGTTGGAGGCGGTTTTGGGGTGGCGCCGTGACCTCATGCGCGTCGTCACGCTGATGTTTCACGTCCCAAGCGGTCTGGCATGGGCACCGATCCGCCCCCAGCCTTCGGTCGGGAGGTGCCCCCAGCAGTATCCGGGCACTTGTCCTGCGCTTGGGCCGCGAGCACAGGTCCTGGGGTATCGGTGCATCCACGGCGAACTCGCCGTGCATCAAGGTGGCACCACCACGGTCTGGGAGATCCTGCGAGCGCACGCGATCGAGCCAGCGCCCGAACGCAACCGTCAGACCTGGGCCGCGTTCGTGCGCGGCCAAGCCCACGCGATCCTGGCCTGCGACTTCTTCACCATCGCGGCCCTTAACGGACCGACCCCTTATGTCTTCGCCATCAGCGAGCACGCCAACCGCCGCATCTCGTCGCGCGATCGCCCATCCCACCACGGACTGGGTCACCGAGGCTGCGAGGAACGTGGCCATGGGCCTCCAGGACGCCGGCGCCACCGTCCGACACCTGATCAGGGACCGCGACAGCCAGTTCACCCGCGCGTTCGGCGCCGTCTTCGCAGCCGAGGGCATCGAGGTCGTCACCACCGGTATCCGCGTGCCCCGCATGAACTCGATCACGGCACGCTGGGTGCAGGCCTGCCGACACGAATTCCTCGGCCGCTCCTTCTGGAACCAGGCCCACCTGCTCCACCTGCTCGGAGAGTTCGAGTCGATCTACAACGAGCATCGGCCTCACCGCACCCTGCACAGCGCGGCACCCCCTGCGCTCCCCGAACCGGACCGGCTCGATCGCCTCGACGTCCGTCGACGTGACCGACTCGGCGGCCTCTTCCGCGTGTACGTCCCTGCTGTCTGACCAGCTGGGACGTAATTATCGGCGCCCGCAGTGCACAGAGTGGAGACGGCCACTTGACACTCCCTCCGGCAAGAGCATAATCCTAGTATTCGATTCTAGAGTTTACTAAATGATTATGCGACCAGTCAGCGGGAATGGGCGCGGTCCACCCGCGCGAGGCTCGGCAATGCGCACAGAGTCAGGCGCGCCGGTCAGGTCGGGCTGGTGACGCTGTTTAGGGAGGTCCGGGACGCGCGGGGTGCCGTTAGGTGTGCGCGAGCCCGTCGCTCCATGTCGATTCGATGCCGCACTGTCATCAGAGAAGGAGACGCGCGTGAGTGAAAGCCAAACTCAAGCCGCGACGGGCCCGCAAGCCAAGTACGCCAACGGCCAGATCGCGGCACGCATAGACCGGCTGCCGCTGACCCGGGTGCAGTACCTGCTGGCAGCCGTTACTCAGCTTTTCTGGGGTTTCCTGATCGACACGGACGGGGTCGTGGCCCGTCTGTACCCGTTCATCTGGGAGCCACAGGGTATGAGTGCGGTCAAGTACTCGTTCCTGTATGCCGGCAACACCGGCGTGGGCATCCTGCTGGGCATCAGTGCGGGAGGGCCAATCAGTGACCGGTTCGGGCGCAAGAAGGTCCTGGTCTCCTCGGGGCTGGTCGGCGCGGTGTTCTTGACGCCCCTTGCGCACACGAACTCGTTCGGGTGGCTGTTGCTGTGGAACATCCTCTACGGCATAGGGATCGGCTTCATGCTCTCGGTCAACAACGTGTACCTGCATGAGCTCGCGCCGCCCGGTTCGCGTCAGAAGCTCGCGATGCGTGCCCAGGCGACGACCGCCCTGTGCTCGTTCCTGCCGGGCATCATGGGTGTGTTCTGGGTGCCGGAGCACTACCGGTGGTTCATCTACGGCCTGGCCATCGCCATGCTGTGCATGGTGCCGGTGGGCGCCATCATCCTGCCCGAGTCGCCGCGGTGGTTGGAGCAGAAGGGACGCCACGCCGAGGCCGACGCGATCGTCTCGCGCTGGGAGACTCGTATCGAGGCGATCACCGGTCGGCCGTTGCCGGAGCCTGAGCCGGAGCGCAACATCGTGGTGCAGACCGAGAAGGTGCCGGTGCAGGAGTTGTTCGGCGGCATGTACGGTAAGCGGATCGTTATGCTGTGCCTCGTATGGATGTGCGGCTACGCCGGCATCGTGTACGGGTTCGGTGCGTTCTCATCCACCTTCCTGAAGCATCAAGGATGGACGGCCGGCCAGTTGTTCTTCTGGGTCTCGATGATCGCGCCCCTCATGCGGCTCTCGGCGTTCATCGCCGCTTCCTTCATCGGTGAGCGGTTCGAACGCAAATCGCTGATCGGCATCGTCGGGTGCGTGTACGGAGCGATTGTGCTGCTGTTCTGGTTCGCCCACGTGTTCCCGCTGCAGGTTGTCATGCTCCTGTGCATCTACCCGTGCAGCACCATGTGGTTGTTCAACATGTACAACTACACGAGCATGTCGTTCCCGACGCGCATCCGATCCTCCGGATACGCGTGGAGCAATGGTGTGGCGCACACCGCCGCAGTCTGGGGGCCGATCGCGGTCGCCCCCATCTTCGCGGCCACCGGTGGCTGGGGCTGGCTGGTCTTCGTCGGCAGTATCGGCGCGATCGTGCCCTCACTCATTGTCGTGACACTGGGTATGCGGCAGAAGGGCCGAACCCTGGAAGAGGTTGCGGTCTAGCCTCGATCTTGCATGAGGGCCCGTCAGCTTGCTGACGGGCCCTTTCTGCTCGTTCAGAGCGGAGATTTCTGCTGGGGGCAGGCTGATGGCCCGGCTGTCGCGCGGGGTGGGCGCCGGGTTCCATGAGGCTGATCCTTTGGAATGGTCACCCTGGCAAACGGATCTTGAAGGTCCAGGAAGGTATGTCCAGGTGGGACGCCAGTGCCCATACCCGGAAGAGTTTCGGAAGGACGCCGTCGCGTTGTACCGAGCTCCCGGTGGCAAGCGCAGGTACGCGGCGGTGGCCGCGGAGCTCGGGATCAGGCGGGGAGACGCTGCGTATGTGGTTCCGCAAGGACACCGCCCAGCACACGTCCGAGAACGGCGTGGGCGGGGCCGGCCATGGTCCGGCTGAGGAACTGACCCGGCTGTGGGCCGAAAACGTCCATCTGCTCAAGGCGGAGACGGAGTGGCTGCTGGAGCGCGAGATCCTGCGCCGGGCAGTCGCCTATTTCGCTCGGGAGGTGAAGTGAAGTCCCGTCTCTCGGACTTCATCTCCGACAACCGCGTCCAAGAAGTCCGCCGGACAGGCGAAGGAGTCCCTCGAGGTCATCGACGTCGCCCAGCTTCTCGTCCACGCCGTCAACCTGCGTGAGTGCGTGGACGCGGGATTCGCCGAGGCGTAGGACGGCGGGTAAGGCGCAAGCAAGTTCACGGGCAAAGACCGCAGAGAAGGAACGGACCGCGGACGATGGGAGCCGCGGTTCGTTCCTCTCGCTCGGGGTTTTGGGGTTCCCTCAGCCCTCCTGCGCGCGCTTGTTGATCTCCGTGGTGAGCTGCGGCACGACGTTGAAGAGGTCGCCGACGACGCCATAGTCGGCGAGCTCGAAGATCGGTGCTTCCGGGTCATTGTTGATGACCATGATCGCCTTGGAGGTCTGCATGCCGGCGCGGTGCTGGATCGCGCCAGAGATACCGACGGCGATGTAGAGCTGCGGCGAGACGGTCTTACCGGTCTGGCCGACCTGGAACTGGTGGGGGTACCAGCCGGCGTCGACGGCCGCCCTGGATGCGCCGACCGCCGCGTGCAGCGCGTCGGCGAGGCCCTCGATCAGGTTGAAGTTCTCACCGCTGCCCACGCCCCGGCCGCCGGACACGACGATCGCGGCCTCGGTCAGCTCTGGCCGGCTGCCGCGCTCCTTGCGCACCCGCTCGGTGACCCGCGCGCCCTTGGCCGCGTCCGGGACGGCGAACTCGACCTTCTCGAGGACGGCCGGCCCGGGCGCGGGCTCGGCCGCGATGGCGTTGGGGCGGATCGCGATGATCGGGACGCCGGAGCACGCCCGCGAGCTGACCGTGATTGCGCCGCCGAAGATCGGCTGCTCCGCGATCAGGTCCGCCGAGAGGCCTGTGACGTCGGTCAGCACACCCCAGCCGGTCTTGACGGCCAGCCGGCCGGCGACCTCGCGGCCCTCCTGGGAGGCCGCGACGAGAACCGCCCCCGGTGCCTTTTCGCGTGCGAGCGCGGCGAGCAGCTCGGCCTTCGGCGCGACGACGTAGTCGGCGAAGTCGGGGCTGTCGGCGATGTATACCTTCGCCGCGCCGAACTCGCCGAGGCGGCCCGCGGCCTCCTCGCCGCCCGGGCCCGCCCACACCACCGAGGGCTCGCCGAGTTCACGGGCGACCGTGAGCAGCTCGGTCGTTACCTTCTTGACCGCGCCGCCGTCGTGTTCGGCCAGGATCAGGATTTCCGCCATTGATCGTTTCCTTCCAGCGGTCAGCGGACTGCGCTCAGATGAATTTCTGGGTTGTGAGGAAGCCGGCCGCCTCGATGCCGCCCTTCCCCTCGTCCTCGACGATCGTGCCGACCTGCCGCGGCGGCCGCTTGCGGAATTCGGTCACTTCGGTCGCAGACGCGCCGAGCCCGGCCTGGTCCGCCGTCAGCTCGAGGTCGGCGAGCGTCAGCACCTCAATCGGCTTCTTCTTCGCCGCCATGATCCCCTTGAAGGAGGGGTAGCGCGGCTCGTTGGTCTTCTCCACCACGCTCACGACAGCCGGGAGGTCAGCCTCCACCATGTCGTAGCCGTAGTCGGCCAGGCGGCGGACGCGGACGGACTGCCCGTCGATCTCGACGCCGTCGGCGAAGGTGAGCTGCGGCACGCCGAGCCGCTCGGCCAGCATTGCCGCCAGGATCCCGGTCCGCGCGTCCGTCGACTCCGATCCGAGTATCACCAAGTCGAAGCCGGTCCGTGCCAGGGCCGCCGCGAGCACGGCCGAGGTCACCAGGGCGTCCGAGCCGTGCAGCGCGGGATCGCTCACGTGCACGCCCTTGTCCCCGCCCATTGCGAGCGCCTTGCGGATCGACTCGGCCGCCTGGTCCGGTCCCATCGACAGGATTGTCACCTCACCCCCGTGCTTCTGAGCCAGTTGGAGGCCCTCCTCGATCGCGAACTCGTCGAGCTCGTTGATGACTGCCTCCACGGCTTCGCGGTCCACGGTGCTGTCGCCCGCCCGGAGTTCCCGGTCGAGACCCGTGTCCGGCACCTGTTTGACGCAGACTGTGATGTTCATGTTCGGCGCCAACCCTCCTCGTTCGCTGCCTGCGGTCGGCGGCGTACCCTGTGCTGCGCACCGCCGAGATAATTCTAGAGTACGGTTCTAGCATGAGCGAGGGTTCGATCTCGGCGGGAGTTCTGCGCTACCTGAGGGGCCGGCTCGACTAGTCTGATGAACAATTCTAGAATTGGCCTGCATCACTCGGGCAAGGATCCCATGGCGGAAGGACGCAGGGTGACCATCAGTGTGCGCGCGGGCGACGGGCAGGAGTCGGCGACGGCGGAACCTGGCGACCGGTACAAGTGGGTCGCGCTGACGAACACCACGGTCGGCGTCCTGCTCGCGACCATCGACGCGTCGATCATGATCATCGCGATGCCGGACATCTTCCGCGGCATCCACCTCGACCCGCTGGTACCAGGCAACAACACGTACCTGTTGTGGATGATCCTCGGGTATCTGGTGACGAGCAGCGTGCTCGTGGTCACTGTCGGCCGCCTCGGCGACCTGTTCGGCCGGGTGCGGATGTACAACCTCGGGTTCGTCATCTACACGATCGCCTCGCTGCTGCTCACCATCGACTGGATGACCGGCCGGTCGGGCGCGCTGTGGCTGCTGCTGTGGCGGATCGTGCAGGGCATCGGCGGTGCCTTCCTCGTCGGCAACTCCGGAGCGATCCTCACCGACGCTTTTCCGCCGCGGCAGCGAGGGCTCGCGCTCGGCATCAACAACGTCGCCGGCATCAGTGGGTCGTTCATCGGCCTGGTTCTGGGCGGGGTCCTCGCGCCGATCAACTGGCGGCTGGTGTTCTTCGTTTCGGTGCCCTGCGGCGTGTTCGGCACTGTGTGGGCCTACCGTCGGCTGCGCGACCTGTCGGAGCGCAGCCACGAGCCGGTGGACTGGCTGGGCAACGTCACCTTCGCCGCCGGCATGATCCTGCTGATGGTGGGAATCACGCAGGGCGTGCAGCCCCACGACGGCCATGCCATGGGCTGGACAAGCCCGATCGTCGACGGGTTCATCGCGGCAGGCCTCGCCCTGCTGGCCGCCTTCGTGCTCGTCGAGACCAAGGTCGCGCACCCCATGTTCCGCCTTGGCCTGTTCAAGATCCGCGCCTTCACGTTCGGGACCATCTCCACGTTCCTGTCCGCGCTCGGTCGCGGCGGCCTGATGTTCATGCTGATCATCTGGCTGCAGGGCATCTGGCTTCCGCAGCACGGCTACAGCTTCGAGAAGACGCCGCTGTGGGCCGGGATCTACATGCTCCCGCTGACGGTCGGCATGCTGACGGCGGGCCCGCTGTCGGGATACCTGTCGGACCGGTTCGGGTCGCGGCCGTTCGCAACCGGCGGCATGCTCGGTGCGGCCGTGAGCTTCGTTCTGCTTGAACTGCTGCCGATCGACTTCCCCTACCCTGTCTTCGCGCTGATCCTGCTGCTGTACGGCCTGTCCATGGGCTGCTTCTCCTCGCCGAACCGCGCGGGCGTCATGAACAGCCTGCCGGCCAGGCACCGCGGTGCCGGCGGCGGCATGAACTCGACCTTCATGAACTCGGCGCAGGTCTTCTCGCTCGGCATCTTCTTCAGCCTGATGATCGCGGGCCTCGCCGCGACGCTGCCGACCACGATGTCCGCCGGCCTGATCGCGCACGGGGTTCCGGCCGCTGACGCGCACCGGGTCAGCAGCCAGCCGCCGGTGTCGATCCTGTTCGCCTCGTTCCTCGGGTACAACCCGATAGAGCACCTGCTCGGCCCCTCCGTGCTCGGTCACCTGTCGGCCGCGAACGTGCACACCCTGACCGGGCGGTCCTACTTCCCCGCGCTCATCTCCGGGCCGTTTCGCTCCGGCCTGCGGGTGGCGTTCGCGTTCTCCATCGCGGCCTGTCTGATCGCGGCTGCCGCGTCGTGGTCGCGGGGCAAGCGCTACGTCGCGGCCGAGCACGAGCAGGCCGCCGCTGCGGCGGCCGCAGCGGACGACGTCGAGGTGCCCGCGGGCCAGGAGGACCTCCCCACGGACCTGGAGGCCTGAGGGCGGGCGGCCCAGGGGCCCACGCAGAACGCGAGGGGGGCCCGCCTGGCGGCGGGCCCCCCTCGCGCTGGCGCGGGCTGCGGTTACCGTGGTTGCTTGCCGAGCACCAGCACTCCGCAGGCGGCGAACATGCCGCCGTTGCCCAGCACCACGCTGATCTCCGGGTTGTCGACCTGGGCGGCCGCCTCGCCCCGGATCTGCCGGACGCCCTCCTGGATGGCGAACATGCCGTACATCCCGGTGTGCGTGTAGGACAGGCCGCCGCCGTTGGTGTTCAGCGGGAGGCGCCCGCCCGGCTCCGTGTTGCCCTCGGCGATGAACGGGCCGCCCTCGCCCTTGCCCACGAACCCGAGGGCCTCGAGGCCGTAGATCGGCACGTGCGCGAAGGCGTCGTAGATCATCAGGTGATCGACGTCGGCGGTGGTGATGCCCGCCTCGGCGAAGGCCTTCTGCCCCGCCTGGCGGAACATCTGCGATTCCGTGAAGTCGAGCATCTGCGAGATCATCGGGGTCTCGGACGACTCGCCGGTTCCGACCAGATGCACGGCCGGCTTGGGGAAGTCGGCCGCGCGCTCCGCCGACGTGACCACGAGCGCGCCGCCGCCGTCGGTGACCAGGCAGCACTCGAGCAGATGGAACGGGTAGGCCACGAGCCGGGAGTCGAGCACGTCCTCGACCGAGATGATGTCGCGGAACGCCGCCCGCGGGTTCTTGGCCGCCCACTGGCGCTGCGCCACGGCGACGTAGGCGAGCTGCTCGTGGGTGAGGCCGTACTCCTTCATGTACCGCAGCGCGGGGATGGTGAAGGTGGTGGTGGGCCCCAGGGTCCCGTACGGCGCCTCGAACTGGCCCACGGGCGAGGCCGCGTCCATTCGGTAGCCGGGCGCGCCGACCCGGGACCGGCCGGACTCTCCGTGGGTGATCAGGATCGTCTTGGCGTAGCCCGCCCTGATCGCCGCGATGGCATGTCGGACGTGCAGCAGGAAGGACGTCCCGCCGACGCCGGTGCCGTCCACCCAGTCGGGATAGATGCCGAGCGCGTGCGCGACCTGGACCGGGCCCGGCGCGGCCACCGTTGCGATCCCGTCGATGTCTTTCATGGTCAGGCCCGCGTCGGCCACGGCGTTGACGGCCGCCTCGATGTGCAGCGCCAGGGTGGAGTGGCCAGGCAGCTTGCCGAGCTCGTTGGTCTCGGCGGCACCCGCGATGATGACGCCAGGGTTGCTCATCACGCCTCCTCGGGGGTGAAGACCGGCAGCGATACGTCGCCGCGCTGCTCGAAGGTGACGCGCAGCGGCATGTCGAGCACCAGGGCCTCGGGCGTGTTGGGCACGCCTACCAGGTTTGTCATCATCCGCGGCCCCTCGGCGAGCTGGACCACGGCGATGGCGTACGGTGCCTCTTCATCGAACCCAGGCGCCGGCCGGTGGTTGATGACGTAGGAGTACAGCGTCGCCTTGCCGCTCGCGGTGAACCACTCGACGCTGGTCGAGCCGCACGATGGGCAGATCGGACGCGGGTAGAAGTACGGTTTGCCGCAGTCGGTGCAGCGCTGGATCCGCAGCTCGCCCGCCGCGCATCCGTTCCAGTAGGGCTTGGTCTCCGGCGTGGGTACCGGCGTCATCTTCGATGCCATCGGCGCCTCAGCCCTTCTTGCCGAGGATCGGGCCGAACGACCGCTCCACCTGCTCGGCGAGCGCGTCGGTCTCCCACGGGCCGGTGCCGATGATCCGGCTGATCGGCTGCGGGTTGTTGTACAGCGAGACCTCGTAGCCCGACGAGTGGATCACCCGGCCGTTGATCCAGCCGGACGCCTCGGATGCCAGGTAGGCGACGATGGGTGCCACGTTGTCGGGCGAGCGCTCGTCGGCGGAGGAGTTCCTGGCCCGGCGCCGGTCGGTCGGCACCGAGTCGGTCATCCGGGTGGACGCACCCGGCGAGATGGCGTTAGCGGTGACGCCGTACTTGGCGAGCGAGTTCGCCGAGGAGTAGGTCAGGCCGACGATGCCCATCTTCGCCGCCGCGTAGTTCGGCTGCCCCGGTGCGCCGTGCAGGCCGGAGACCGACGTGAAGTTGATGATGCGGTTACTCGCGGACTCGTCGCGCAGCGAGCGCCAATGCGCGGACGCGAACCTCGTGGTGTTGAACGTCCCCTTCAAGTGCACCCGGATGACGTCGTCCCACTCCTGCTCGGTCATGTTGAACACCATCCGGTCGCGCAGGATGCCCGCCACGTTGACGAGGACGTCGAGCCTGCCGAAGGTGTCGATCGCGGTGCGGATGAGGCCCTCCGCCGCGGTGAAGTCGGAGATGTCGGCGCCGCTGGCGATCGCCTTGCCGCCGGCCTTCTCGATCTCGGCCACGGTCTCCTGGGCCAGCCCGGAGTCCTGCCCGGAGCCGTCAACCGCCACGCCGAGGTCGTTGACCACCACTGAGGCCCCCTCACGGGCCAGCAAGAGAGCCACCGACCGGCCGATGCCGCGCCCGGCGCCGGTGACGATCGCTACCCGCCCATCCAGTCGTGCCAAGGCAGATCACCCTTCCTTCCACTGCGAAGACAGACCAGGAGTCAGAATCATGTTCTGGAATCAGGCTCTAGTAATTGACTACCTCTGTCAAGGGCGAGCGGCAGCCTCGCGCGGCCCGTGAGCGTCGACCGGCCCACCCGGGCGCTTGCTGACGGCCGCCGATCGGGCGGGCGCCAGTGGACTCGCGGTCCTGGTGTCGGGTGATGAGGCGACGGCCGGCGTTCGGTCTTGACATCAAGGAATAAGGCGAGATCCTAGTATCCAATTCTAGATTTTTGTATCCGGGGAGGGTTGGGGAGGATGCCACAGCCTGAGGACCGGTCCGACGCCTACCTGGCCGCCAGGGAAGCGGCGCTGGGCTGGCTGACCGTCAACTGGGATCCACAATTGTCGGTACGCGCCTGGTGGGCGCGGCTCGCCGACTCCGGGTGGGGCTTCCCCACCTGGCCGGAGGACTGGTTCGGCCGCGGCCTGTCGGCCGACGCCGCCGCCGGCGTCCGGTCAGCGTTCCTGGAGGCCGGGGCTCTTCCGCCGCCCGCCAGCCTCGGCCAGCAGCTCGGCGCGCCGATGCTGCTGCTGCATGGCAACGCGGAGCAGAAGGCCAGGTTCCTGCCGCCCCTCGCCCGCGGCGAGGAGTCCTGGTGCCAGTTCTTCTCCGAGCCCGGCTCGGGCTCCGACCTGGCGAGCGCGCAAACCAGGGCGGTGCTCTCCGAGGCCGGCTGGACCGTCGACGGCCAGAAGGTCTGGACGTCGGGCGCCCAGTGGGCCGACCGAGGGATGCTGCTCGCCCGCACCAACCGGGACGTTCCCAAGCACCAGGGACTGAGCTTCTTCGTCATCGACGTCGGCCAGCCCGGCATCGACGTCCGCCCGCTGCACCAGATGAACGGCGAGCACGGCTTCAACGAGGTCTTCTTCACCGGCGCCCACATCGACGACGACCGGATCATCGGCGAGGCCGGCGACGGCTGGTCGGCCGCCGTGACCGTGCTCATGTATGAGCGCTTCATGGCCTCGTTGCCCACGGCCATGCCGGGCCGCAAGGCCGGCCAGCTCGACGAGCCGGCCGGTGCCGCCGTCCAGCGCGCGGCGCAGGCGCGCAGCTCCGGCCGGACCGGGGTCAGCGAGCTGGTCATCGACGTCGCGGCCCGGCTGGGCGAGAGCGGCGACCCGGTCCTGCGGCAGCGGCTCGCGGCGCTGTGGGCGACGGAGACCATCAACGGCTACCTGGCCCGCGGCGGGCTCAGCGACCGCGAGAGCCGGCGGCCGAGTGCACACGGCTCGCTCACCAAGCTCGCCCGCTCCGAGCTGGTGCGGGCGGGCCGGGACACCGGGCTCAGCGTGCTCGGCGCGCAAGGGCTGCTTCAGGATCCCGCGGTCCCCGGCGGCAGCGAGATCCGGCACCGTGCCCTGTCCAGCCCCGGCGCGTCGATCGCGGGCGGCACCGACGAGATTCAGCGCGGCATCGTCGGCGAGCGGGTGCTCGGGTTGCCCAAGGAGCCACGCACCGACCGGGACGTCCCGTTCCGCGACCTCACCATCGGGACGCAGCGCCAAGCGCCCTGAGTCACGGAGGGGCGGAGGCACGGCCGCCAGGACACCGGGCAGCGGCCCCCTTCCACACACGACCAGTACGCAGAGCAAGCACGAAGCCAGGAGGCTCTCCATGGAACTTGACCTTGGCCCGGAGATCGCGCAGTTCCGCGCGGAGCTCCGGGACTGGATCGCGGCCGAGGCGCCGCAAGGGCTCGCCGACGTGTTCGACTGGAACATGGTCACCAACGCCGGCGGCCGGCGCGGCGCCGCGATGGCCGCCGCGATGGAGCACCCCGCCTACAAGGAGTGGGAGGCCAAGCTCGCTGCCAGGCACCTGATCTGCCCCCAGTGGCCGGAGGAGTTCGGTGGCGCAGGCATGGACGCGGTGCGCGTCGCAGTGCTCAACGAGGAATTCCACCGGGCGGGCGTACCACGGGTGAGCAGGGGCATGGGAGAGAGCCTGGCCGGCCCGTCGATCATCGTGCACGGCACCCCCGAGCAGCACGCGTACTTCCTGCCCCGGATCATCTCCGGCGAGGACGTGTACTGCCAGGGCTTCTCCGAGCCCAACCACGGCTCGGACCTGGCCGCCGTGGAGACCCGCGGCGTCGTGTCCGGCAACGACATCGTCATCACCGGCCAGAAGGTCTGGACGTCGGGCGCCGCCAAGGCGAACATGATGTTCCTGCTCTGCCGCACCGACCCGCGCGCCGAGAAGCATGCGGGCCTGTCCTACGTGCTCATCGACTTCACCGACCCCGGCGTGCAGTACCGGCCGATCAAGCAGATGTCGGGCGCCGCCGAGTTCTGTGAGGACTTCATCGACGGCGTCCGCGCGCCCCTGTTCAACGTCATCGGCGGGCTCAACAACGGCTGGCGGGTCGCGATGACCACGCTGGGCCATGAGCGCGGCGGGCGCGCCACCGTCGCGCACCTCGGCTACGAGCGCGAGTTCTGGGAGCTGGTCGAGACCGCACGCAAGCGCGGCAAGACCACCGACCCGCAGATCCGCCAGCGCCTCGCCTGGGCGTACACCCAGGTGGAGCTGATGCGCTACAGCGGCCTGCGCACGCTCGCCCAGGTCGCCGCGGGTCGCGCGCCCGGCCCCGAGGCCTCGGTGGCCAAGCTCTTCTGGAGCGAGTACCACAAGAAGCTCGGCGAGATCGCCATGGCCATCGAGGGCGCCGACGCGCTGCTTCGGCCCGAGGGCGAGGGCTACCCGGTCACCCCGTGGCAGGGCGTCTTCCTGAGCAGCCGGGCCGGCACCATCTACTCCGGCACCAGCGAGATCCAGCGCAACATCATCGGCGAGCGGGCTCTCGGCCTGCCCAAGGAGCCGCGCCTGGCCGGCTGACGGCCGCGCGGACGGCCAGGCCGGCGTCACATCAGAGCGGCGCCGGCCCCGCCATGCGTCCCTTCCCTCCCGACAGCGCCCTTCCGACGATGGCAACGACAGTGAAGGAGAGTCCCCGGCAATGGCGGACCCGACTGGTTCCCTGACCCCCATCAGTCCCCCTGACCTGCGCGCCGCCAACTACCAGGCGTCCCGCAGGCTCGTCACGCCGCAGCGGCTGTGTGACTTCTTCGCACCGCGCAACGTCGCGATGGTCGGCGCCTCCGACAACTCCGGCTGGGCCCGCATGATCATCACGAGCAGCGCGCAGGCCGATTCTCCCGGCAAGCTGTTCCCGGTGCACCCCAAGGCCAAGTCCGCGTTCGGCATCCCGGCGGTGCCAAGCCTGCGCGACCTGCCCGAGCCGGTGGACCTCGCATTCATTCTGACCGGCCTGCCCGCCGTCGAGAGCGTGCTCGACGACATGGGCGCCGCCGGCATCAAGAACGCGGTCGTGCTAGCCGCCGGCTACCGCGAGGTGGGCGAGGAGGGCCGCAAGCTCGAGGACGCTATGGTGGCGCGCGCGATCGCCAACGACGTCACGATCCTCGGCCCGAACTGCCTGGGCTTCGTCAACGCCCAGACCCGCTCCGCGCCCTATGCGCTGAACCTGCAGCCGCCGCTGCTCGCGGGGCCGGTCGGCGTCGCGCTGCAGAGCGGCGCCCTGGCGAGCGTGGTGCTCGGCTTCGCCAAGCTGCACGGCATCGGCCTGTCCACGCTGACCTCCATGGGCAACGAGTCGATGATGAAGACGGTCGACTTCATCGACTACCTGGTGGAGGACGACGCCACCAAGGTGATCTGCCTGTTCCTCGAGGAGATCGGCGACCCGGAGCGGTTCGCCCTGGCCGCGGAGCGTGCCGACAAGGCGGGCAAGCCGATCGTCGCGCTGAAGGTGGGCTCGAGCCCGGCCGGCCAGAAGGCGGCCCTGGCGCACACCGGCTCGGTCGCAGGCGACGACGCGGTGGTCAACGCCGCGTTCCAGCAGCTCAACATCATCCGGGTGAACACCCTGGAGGACCTGCTCACCACCGGGGCGCTGCTCGGCGACGGCCGGATACCGCGCGGGCGGCGGATGGGCGTGCTGACCGCCTCCGGCGGCTCATGCGACATCATCGCCGACGCCTCGAGCACCCAGGGCATCGAGATACCGGACTTCTCGCCGCAGACCGAGGCGGCGATCGCCCCTCACATGCCGCCGTTCGGCAACCCGCACAACCCGCTGGACGTAACGGCCTTCGGCACGCTGGCCAACCTCAACGCCAGGACCAGCACGATGACCCCGATGGACATCGCGCTCGACGCGGCGGCCGACGACCCGAACCTGGACTTCATCCTGTTCGTCGGCCTGAACCCGCCCGACGTCCGTCCGCCGGACGACGCGATGGCCGAGACGTTCGAGAACCGGGTGTCATGGATCGCCGAGCGCATGGCCTCCTCGCCCATCCCGGTCATCCCGGTCGGCACCACCTGTAACGACCTCAGCCCGTACGGCAAGGAGCAGCTCACCGCCAAGGGCATCACCTTGCTCCCCGGGCTCCAGCTCGGGATCAACGCGATCGGCAACGCGCTGCGCTGGCAGGAGAACCGCGGTAACGTCCACCTGGCCCTGGGCGGCAGGAGCGCCACCACGGTCCCCGTCCCGGCCTCCGGCTCGTGGTCGGAGCAGCAGGCGCGCGACCTGCTCGCCGACGCCGGCGTGCCGGTCGTGCCCGGCGGGCTCGCCACCTCCGCCGATGAGGCCGTTGCGATCGCCGCGAAGGTCGGGCTGCCCGTGGCGATGAAGATCTGCTCAGCGCAGATCGTCCACAAGTCCGACATCGGCGGCGTCGCGCTCGGCATGAGCTCTGAGGCGGAGGTCCGCGTCGCCTACGAGAAGGTGCGCGCCGCCGGCGATGCCGTCGCAGGGGCCACCATCGACGGCGTGCTCGTGACGCCAATGCGGACGGGCGGCACCGAGCTGCTCGTCGGAGTGACGGTCGACCCCACCTTCGGCCCGGTGCTCGCCGTCGGACTCGGCGGCGTCTGGGTCGAGATCATGCACGACTCCAGCCTGCGCGTGCTGCCCGTCGACGCCGTCGACGCCGCCGAGGTCCGGCGGATGCTCGCCGAGCTGCGTGGCCTGCCGCTGCTGCAGGGCGCGCGCGGCAGCCGGCCCGCCGACCTGGACGCGCTGGCCGAGGCCATCACCGGGATCAGCCGGGCGGCGCTCTCGCTCGGCGGCTCGCTGCAGGCCTTGGAGGTCAACCCGCTGTGGGTGAACGGAGATCAGGTCGAGGCGCTCGACGCCCTCGTCATCACCGAGCCGGACGGCTCATCGCGAACGGAGCTGGGCAAATGACGACACTTGGCGCGACCGCGGAGCAGGAAGAGCTGCGCGATTCGGTCCGGCGCTTCCTCGCGGACAGGGCACCGCTTACCCGGGTCCGCGAGCTCATGGAGACCGAGGACGGCACCGACAAGGGCGTCTGGGAGCAGGCCGGCTCGCAGCTCGGCCTGCAGGGCATAGCCATCCCCGAGGAGTACGGTGGCGCCGGATTCACGTTCGCCGAGCAGGCGATCGTGCTCGAGGAGCTCGGTGCCGCCCTGTACGGCGGCCCGTTCCTGGCGAGCGCGGTGCTCGCCGCGACGGCGCTGCTCGCGAGCAGCGATGAGGCCGCGCGCCGCGACCTGCTGCCCGCGATCGCCTCTGGCGAGACCATCGCCACGCTGGCCTTCACCGAGGACAACGGCTCCTGGGACCCGAGCACGACCCGCCTGTTCGCCGCCAAGACCGGCGATGGCTGGCGTCTCGACGGCCACAAGAGCTTCGTGCTCGACGGCGGCTCCGCAGGCCTCATCCTCGTCCTGGGCGTCGCGGACGGCGGGCTGTCGCTGTTCGCGGTGGGCGCCGGCTCGGCCGGACTCACCAGGACCGTGCTTCCGACGCTCGATCAGACCCGCAAGCTGGCCCGGCTCGAGTTCGACGGCGTGACGGCCCGGCTGATCGGCTCGGTCGGCGATGCCGCCGCCATCATGGACCGTGTCCTCGACACCGCCGCCATCGCCCTGGCTGCCGAGCAGCTCGGCGGCGCGCAGCGCGCGTTCGACATGGCGGTGGAGTACTCAAAGGTCCGTCACCAGTTCGGGCGGCCGATCGGCAGCTTCCAGGCGCTCAAGCACCGCATGGCCGACATGCTGCTTGAGGTGGAGTCGCTGCGCTCCGCCGTGAATTACGCCGCTGCGGCCGTGGCCGAGGGGGCGGAGGAAGTTCCCATCATTGCCTCGCTGGTGAAGGCGTACGCGTCGGAGACCTTCTTCCACGTGGCTGCGGAGAACATCCAGATCCACGGCGGCATCGGTTTCACCTGGGAGCACGATGCCCACCTGTACTTCAAGCGGGCCAAGTCGAGCGAGCTGTTCCTCGGCGACGCCACCTACCATCGCGAGCGGCTGGCTTCCCGGATCGAGCTCTGACCGGTCGTTGGTGGCGGTCGCCCGCTACGGCCGGCGGCCGCCACCAACCGCCCCCATCCAGCCCAGCTTCAAGGAGCCGCCGTGCCCGTGCTTGACCGCAAGGACAGCGTCTTCGTCCTCGACCTCGGCGAGAGTGAGAACCGCTTCCACCCCGACTGGATCGCTTCGGTCAACGCCGCACTGGACGCGGTGGACAAGGCCGACGGCCCACGCGCCCTGGTCACCGTCGCTACCGGCAAGTTCTACTCCAACGGCCTGGACCTGGAATGGCTGTCCGCCCACGTCGACAAGCGCCGGGACTACATGGCCTCGGTCCTGGAGCTCTTCGCACGGCTGCTGTCCCTGCCGGTTATCACCGTGACCGCCGTGCAGGGCCACGCCTTCGGTGCGGGCGCGATGCTCACCCTCGCGCACGACTTCCGTGTCATGCGCGCCGACCGCGGCTTTTGGTGCCTGCCAGAAGCGGACCTCCGCATGTCCTTCTCAACTGCCATGGCCGCCCTCATACAGGCACGGCTGACGCCGCAGGCCGCCCACGAGGCCATGCTCACCGGCCGCCGCTATGGGGGCACGGACGCCGCAGCGGCCGGCATCGTCGACCGGGCCGTCGCTGAGGACGCCCTCCTCGCCGCGGCGATAGAGATCGCCGACGCGCAAGCAAGCAAGGCCGACGGCACCGTCGGCACCATCAGGGCCCGGATGTACGCCCCGGTCCTCGCCGACCTGCGCGGTGCCACCCCGCAAGGCTGAATGGGGCAGCACACAGGCCACGGCAAGGCGAGCTAAGGTCCTGCCCTGGAGCAGCGCTGACTGGAGTCACTTCTGGCCCTTCAGGTCGTGCGCTTCCTCATGGCCTCGGCTCATTGGGCGCCCGCCGCGGGTAGCGCGGTGCGTGGTCGCGGTACTCGCCGGTCACCCTCGCGTCGGCCAGGCCGGCGAGGAAGCTCGCCGGGCCGTCGAAGTCGGGCATCTCCAGGTACGCGGCGCCCACGCCTGGCGCGTCGTGCGCGTCGGAGCCCGCGCCTCCCGGTAGCCCGTAGGCGGCGGCGATCGCCGCCGCTCTGGCGTTCAGCGCCGGGTCGGCGATCTTGGCGTTGAAGACCTCGATGATGTCCACGGCGCCTGCGGCGCACAGCCCGGGAAGCAGCCGGCCCATGCTCGACCGGATCCCGTCGTAGGGGTGCGGGACGTAGACAAGACCGCCCTGCGCCCTGATCCGGCCGATGACCTCCGTCAGCGGGAGCACGTAGGGGATCCGCTCGGTGAGGAACAGACCGATCACGTCGCCGTCCGGCGTCCTGATCTCCTCGCCGACGATGATTCGCACGCCCAGGTCGCGCTCGGCCGCGGCCGCGGC
>NZ_MUBM01000204.1 GCF_002154505.1 Streptomyces carpinensis
GCAGGGTGGGCAGGTGGATCATCGCGTTCGCCGCAACAGTGGGCGGCAGCGTGATCGAGCACTCAACCCAGGTCCAGTCACGGTATGTCTGCGGGCTTGGCCGGGTGGGCAGTTGCAGCCGCAGGAGTGCTTTCGTCGGCTCAAGCTGGGAGCTTTCGATGGTGGCCTGCTGCCCGTCGCAGGCGGCGAGGAGCAACATGCGCGGCACACGCGGAGTGGGCTCCAACTCGAACACGTCGAGGGGGCGACGGCCGTGGTTGCGCTCGAAGCCGGTGATCTGCCGGGTACGGGAACGGATCACACTCGACGGCAGGTACTCGCCGCCCGGTATCGCGGCACGTACCGCGTCCCACTCCTCGCCGGTGCGCTTCTTCGGGTCGTCGGGCCAGAAGGCCAGCACACCGGCCACCAGATCGGCGCGCCACTTCACAGACCGCAAAGCGCGCCCGGCCTGTTCCTGGGCCATGCGCACGATCCGGTCGTTGACCTTCGCCTCGCAGGAGACCGTCCAGCCCAGGCGGCGCAGTGCCATCCACGCGTTCGACGGCAGCTTCCGGCCGCCCGCGTCCTGCCCGCCGGCCAGCACGTCCACGTCGGTGGTATTCCAGTGTCCGGCCAGCAGCGCGCCGGTCATCCCGGCCACAAGGTCAGCACACCAGCCCACCCGTTCCGCCAGAGCGGCGCAGGTGAGGACTTCACCAGTCTTCTCATCCACGCCCGACCGGACCAGGGCGCGGGCACACGCGGTGCGGGAGGTCTCGCCCTCGGCGAGGGACAGCTTCCGGCTCACGCAGCCCCGCCTTCGTCGCCGCACTGACCGGACTCCGCCAGCAGACGGCGCCGGTTCTCCGCACTGCGCATCCCATACAAGCGGCCTGCGAAGGTGGTGACCAGGCAGACGAAGTCTTCGAGGAGTTCCTCCCGGTCGCCGAGCTTCTTCGGGTGCAACACCTCCACGGCGACCCCGTACACGGAGAACAACCGCTTGAGCCAGCCGACACCGAACCGGGCCAGCCGATCCTCATGTGTCACCCGAACCACGGTCACCGAACCGTCCGCCCCCATCGCCAACACCCGGTTCAAACCGGGCCGGTTCTCCTTCAGACCCGACCCACGATCCCGGACGACCTTGACGATTTTCCCGGTCGAGGTGACCCGCAACTGCTGTTCCTGCGCCTCCAGCGAGGACTCCTGCCCAATCGAGCCGGATACGCGCACATACAGCAACTCCAAGCGCGGACGGGAGGTTGAGCAGGCGCTGCCGCGCTTCATGTTCTCCACATCAACCGAGGAGAACCGGCGCTCACGGCCGACCCACGTAAACGGGATCTTTCCGTCCAACGCCCACTGACGAAGCGTCATCGGGTGTATCCCGAGACGCTTCGCAGCCTTGGACATACGCAGCAACTCCATGCACGCAACCATACATACACAACACCAGCAAATAATAAGGAAGTTGGCGAAAATGCGCGTGATCGCCCTCGGCCAGGGCTCGCGGGCGTCGAGGTGGCCGGGCAGTGGGGTCGGCATGGAGCGTCTTCCCGGCCGAGGCCGGGCGCCGAACGGGTGCCGAGTTCTGTCACCGCACATGACCGGGCCCCGGCCGCCCCTGATGGGATGGCCGGGGCCCGCTGGCAGGAGGAGCGTCAGCCGAAGGCCTTGATCGTGTTCCAGTCCACCGACAGGACGACCCTTACGGCGGAGCCTGTGTTGGTCCGCGACGGGTGGTAGATCCGCGTGTAGCCGTCGGAGGAGAAGCGGGCCCAGAGGTCGGGGACGCCGTCCTTGTTGACGTCCGGGATACCGATGGCCGTCGGCACGGAGGCCTCGGACCAGCCGGTGCCGTAGGGCTCGTCCTTCCCGGTCAGCGAGTTGGCGGCCACCTTGAGCGACTCCAGGTCGACGCTGCCGCCGGCGGAGCCGGGCTTGCCCTGGCGGTCGTACATGTTGCCGTTGTCCAGGTTGCGCCACAGCAGGTCGGGTGTGTTGTCGCCGTTGATGTCGGCGACGTTGACGACCTCCCGGCGCGCCCAGGCGTCGGCGTTCATCTGCGTCGCCGTCTGGAACGTGGCGCCGGTGTAGCCGGACAGCGTCCACAGTTCGGCGCCGGCCCGCAGCACGAGGTCGGGCAGCTTGTCGCCGGTGATGTCGCCGACGGCCTTGATCTGGGTCCACGTCGAGGGCGCCGGGGCGTTCGACGGCAGGCGGACCTCCAGGCGCTGGGTGACGTCGAAGCTGCCGTAGCCGTCGCCCGGGTAGAGCCAGAAGCGGCCGTTCGGGGAGACCGCGAACAGGTCCGTGGATCCGTCACCGGGGTAGGCGTCCTGGAAGTGGGTGATCAGAGCGGACTTGCCGGTTGCCGGGTCGTACCAGTGACCCTGCGGGTCGGTCTTCTTGTCACCGTCGTAGGAGGCGGTGAGGCAGTTGTACAGGTCGCCGTCCTCGCCGCCGACGCAGTTGCGCAGGTTGCCGTCGGCGTTGACGATCAGCAGGTCGGGCAGGGTGTCACCGGTGGCGTCCCAGGGACCGTCCGCCGTGTCGCGCGGTGGCACGTAGAACGTGTAGTCGGTGCGCTTGCTGGCGTTGCCGAGGGAGTCGTAGGCGTACACCTGCAAGGTGTTGGGGCCCGCGTGCGGCGGTGACAGTGCGGACAGGGTGGCGGTGTTGTTCGTGGCGGGCACGTAGACCGGGTTGTTGCCCTCGATCGACCAGCGGAACTGTGCCGCGCCCTCGGAGGTGAAGGTCACCGCGCCCTTGCCGCCGAACTTGACCGTGGCCCAGGTCTGGCCGTCGGACGTGGCCTCGGGGAAGACGTCGCTGTCGACGGTGGGCTGGGGCGGTGCGCTGGCGTCGACTGTGATTCGGCAGGGGTCGGTGCCCGGCGGGAAGTACGTGGAGACCAGGCCGCCGGAGTCCTCCGCGCGCACGTCCCACGAGTAGGTGGCCTTGTCCTCCAGCGGGAACGTGGCGGGGATGGTCAGCGTGGCGGTACCGCTGGAGTTGGGGGTGACCAGGGTCCCGGAGGGGACGGTGCCGCCGGTCTTCCAGAAGCGGAAGCGCAGCTTGCTCAGGTTGCCGTCGGCGTCCTTCGCGGTGGCCGACAGCACGACGTTGGTCTTGCCGATGGTCACACCCGAGCCGCCGACGGAACAGGTGCCGCCGGGAGTGGACTTGCCGCCCGTGGGCTCGGAGGGAGGCCGGTTGTAGACGACCTCCATGGTGGCGCTGGTCGCCTTGAACTTGCGCCATGTCTGCGCGTCGGACTCGCTGGTGGCGCGGATGCCGAAGGTGATGTTGGACCAGCCCTTGTCCGCGCCTTCCTGGGCGGCGGCCTTGACGTTGAACGCCTCGTAGTCGTCGGGACAGGAGGTGGAGGACCAGCCGTGCGCGAAGGACTTCTTCTGCAGCAGCGTGGACCAGCTCGGCTGCTTGTTCCAGGTGGTGCCGGAGGAGATGGCGCCGGTCAGATAGAACTGGAACTCGCGGGTGGTGCAGGACCAGGAGTGGTTGTTGAGCACCTTGAAGGTGGCGGAGGAGATGTCCGCGCCCTTGAGGCTGGTGCTGTAGTTCATCCGCCAGAACGAGCGGGCGGTGCCGCCGGTCTCGCTCTCGTAACCGACCCGGGCGTCGGAGGTGCCGGAGGAGAAGTTGGTGCCGTTCCAGAAGCTGGAGTTGGGGTACGGCTTGTAGGCCACGGTCCAGGCGAGCCAGCCACTGTTGAGCGTCGGGTCGACGAACACCGGGTAGCGGACGTCGTCGTCGGTGAACAGGCCGGCCTTCGCGGCGTGCAGGTCGAGCCGTGCGGTGCCGGTGCCGTCACCCTTGAGCCGGACGGGCATGGGCGCTTGGTGCGCGCCAGGCTCGACGCCGCTCAGCCCGGACAGCTTCAGCACGTCGGCCGGTGTGGCGACCGACGTGCGCGGGGTGCCCTTGCCCTCGTCCAGTTCGGGGTCGCGGCCGGCGGAGTCCCAGGCGAACGGGGTGGGGATGGAGCCGAGTTCCTTGCCGGACTTGTCCTGGACGAGGATGCGGCCGCTGTCCGTGTCATGGTGGAAGACGGCGGTCTTCGAGTGCAGCCCGTAGGCCACGGTGGCCAGTTCCTTGCTCTGCGCGGCTTCCTTGTTCTTGACGATCAGCAGCTGGGCGAAGCCGCCCTCCTCGCGGGCGACGAGCAGCAGGTCGACGCCGGGCAGGACCTCGGAGTACAGGGCTCGCGGGCCGTCGAGGACGGGCTCGGGCAGGGCGCCGGGCCAGGTGTACGCGACGGTGTGCCCGTTGATGTCGGCCTCGGCCAGGACCGTGTCCTGGGCCTGCGGGCCCTCGGCGAGCGGCCGGCGGGTGAAGGAGCGGTCGGCGTGCGTGGTTCCGGTGCCGCTGGAGAAGCGGATCGGCTGGGCGGCGTTGACGGGCTGGACGCCCAGGTTGCGCGGGGCGTTCTTGACGCGGCGCAGCCGGTTGTCGATCGGCGTCCACTTGCCCGTCGCGGTCTTCGCCTGGGTCGGCGTGGCCGTGATGCGGGTGTGCAGCTTGCCGTCCGGCCGCGCCCAGGTCTGGGAGGTGGCCGTGGTGGCGGTGTCGACGAGCACCTGCTTGTGGGTGCGCCGGGCTTCGGCCTGGGCGGCCGCCTCGTCGCGTGGGCCGGTCGCGGCCTGCCGTGCGTCGGTGGCCTTGCGGGCCTGCGGAGGTGAGGGCTCGCCGGGTTGCCACCAGGGCAACAGCGCGGCGGTCAGGGCGGCCAGTACAAGGCCAAGAGTGAGAGCCAGCCTGGTGCGCGTGCGCACGAAGGGGCTGAGAAAACGAGGCGGCGCGGACACGGCGGCGGTCTACTCCCGTGGTGGTCCAGGCGGATGGGCATGGGCGCGCACACGATCACACACTCCCCACAACGGGTCCACGTATGAAAGATTTATGAATCTGTGACGGTCGCTTGGTGGGCGCTTGACTGGTTGTTGACGGTGCGTCATATGCGGCTTTTGGTCACCTGAAGTGCGTTCATAGGCACGGGAAATCGCGATCTTGTCTACTTTTCCAGTGATGTGACGAAGCATCAGTCTTGTCCAGTGCCGCAGATCACATCGGGTTCGGGAACCGGTCGAGACCGATCTTGAAACATGTGGCGGTCATGACAGAGGGTTCGGGCTCCATCTGTTGTTTTTCGCATGCCTTGGTGGGGTCGACGCGTATGCGTGCTCTAAGTCCACCGTCGTGGCTGGGGCGGTCACGCCCTGTCAGGACGGAGTCCCAACGACGGCGCCGCCGGCGAAGCCGCGTGGCGACCGTCCTTTTGTTGTCCTCGGCCTTGTTGGTGAGCAGTCTCGGCACGGAGGCGTGGGCGATACCCGGCCCCGGCATGAGCCGGGAGGAGGTCAAGCTTCCCGACCTGCCCAAGCCGACCGCGCTGGGCGCGGACGAGGAAGCCGAGAAGAACCTCACCACCGCGCCCGAGGTCCCCGTGGACCCCTACGCCCCGACCGCGGTCACGCCGTGGGCGCAGGACAGCGGTGTCGCCACCCTGAAGGCGGACACCGCGCCGGGCACGACGGTCCCGGTCGACGACCTGCCGATCGCGGTGGGTGTGCCCGCGGGCACGGACCCGGCCGCGGTCGACGGTGACTGGAAGGTCGACCTGGCCGCGCCGACCGCGTCGCAGGACGCCGGCGTCTCCGGCATGATCATGAAGGTCACGCCGCCGGCCGACGCCGACCCGGCCGCGCAGGTCTCGATCGCCGTCGACACCACCGGCTTCGCCGACCTGTACGGCCCGCAGGCCGCTGACCGCTTCGGCCTGGTCCTGCTGCCGAACTGCGTCATGGACGCCCCCGACACCGGCGACTGCGCCACCGACAGCGGTGTGACCACCATGTCGGGCAAGAGCGACAAGCGGCCCGAGCGGCTGCGCAGCTCGGTCGAGGTCGTCGCCGCGGACAAGGCGCCGACGAGGAACAAGGCCGCGAAGAAGGCCACCAAGCGTAAGATCCTCACCGGTTCCGTTCCGGTCGGGAACCTGCTCGGCGGCGACTCCGGCACAACCGCCTCCGGGGCTTCGGCGCGGACCGCGTCGTACCGCGGCGGCGACGTGCTGCCCGTCGTGGACGCCTCGGGTCCGCAGGTCGTCGGTGCGATGGACACCGGGGCCTCCGCGAGCGGTGATTTCACCGCGTCTCCGCTGCTGTCGTCGGGTGCGTGGGCGGCCGGCTCCTCGTCGGGCGCGTTCACGTACTCCTACGACGTGCAGGTTCCGGAGACCGCCGGCGGCCTGGCGCCGAAGATCTCCCTGGGCTACTCCTCGCAGTCGGTGGACGGCCGCACCTCCGCGACCAACAACCAGGCGTCCTGGATCGGTGACGGCTGGGACTACAACCCCGGCTCGATCACCCGGACGTACGCCAACTGCCGTGAGGACTCCAAGAAGGACGGGTCCAACAACAAGACGCACCGCACCGCCGACCTGTGCTGGGGCTCCAACAACGCGACCCTGTCGCTGGGCGGCATGACCACCGAACTGGTCTGGGACAAGGACCAGGGCAAGTGGTTCACCGCCAACGGCGACGGCTCGAAGATCGAGCGCCTCACCGACTCGGACAACGGCAACGGTGCCCGCAACGGAGAGTACTGGGTCGTAACCACCCGGGACGGCACCCGCTACTACTTCGGCCTGAACAAGCTGCCCGGCTGGACCTCGGGGCAGCCGACGACCGACTCGGTGCTGAACGTGCCGGTGTACGGCAACCACGAGGGCGAGGACTGCTACAAGGCCGGTGACTGGGCCCACTCGTGGTGCACCCAGGGCTGGCGGTGGAACCTCGACTACGTCGAGGACATTCACGGCAACGCCATGTCCCTGTGGTGGAAGAAGGCGCAGAACTACTACGCCCGCAACTTCGACTTCAAGGCCCCGGTCGTCTACGACCGCGACGGCTGGCTCGACCACATCGACTACGGCCAGCGCAAGGACACCCTCTTCTCCGCGACCGCTCCGGCCCGGGTGAACTTCACGGTCGCCGAGCGCTGCCTGCCCGAGGGTGCCCTGACGTGTTCGGACGCGAACTTCGAGGACAAGGACCCGGGCAAGTACCGCATCTGGTACGACACCCCGGCCGACCTGAACTGCAAGCAGGTCACCTCCACCTACAAGACGAAGTGCTGGAACGCGGGTCCGTCGTTCTGGAGCCGCAAGCGCCTGGTGCAGATCCAGACCTCCGCGCAGCGCCGTACCGACACGACCGCCCGCCAGGTCGTGGACCGCTACGCGCTCACGCAGAGCTTCCCGGTCCTCAAGACCGGCCCTAACACGGCCCTGTGGCTGGAGTCGGTGCAGCGCACCGGCTACGCCCGCAACGGCAGCACGGACAAGAGCGTCACCATGAACGCGGTGCGTTTCGAGTCCAACGCCGAGGACATGCCCAACCGGGTGATGCGCCCGAGCGACCCGCGGCCCGGTTTCTCCCGGCTGCGGATCGCGCGTGTCATCAACGAGTACGGCGGCGAGACCGTCGTCACCTACAAGAAGCCCGAGGGTGACTGCGCCACCGGCACCAACCTGCCGGACAAGAAGGACACCGCCGCCCTCAAGGCGAACACGCGGCTGTGCTACCCCTCGTTCTGGGCCCCGGACCCCGAGGTCGAGGACATCGACTGGTTCCACAAGTACGTGGTGGACTCCATCGAGGAACTCCCCAACGTCGACGGCGCGTTCGCGACCAAGACGGCGTACCAGTACAAGAACCCCGGCTGGAAGCTCGCCGACGCCGAGTTCACCAAGAAGTCGACCCGCACGTACTCGCAGTTCGCCGGCGTCGAGCAGACCACGGTGATCACCGGCACCGACGATGCGTCGATCGGCTCCAAGCGGTCGAAGGCGGTGACGAGGTACTTCCGCGGCATGGGTGACACCGTGTCGATGAAGGACATCACCGGCACCGAGATCGCCAAGGACCGCGAGGCCTTCGCCGGCCGCATCGCGGAAGAGCTGGACTACGACAACGCGGACGACGCCGACACCGACTGGGTCTCCCGCAGTGTCACCGTCCCGGAGGCCACCGAGCTGGCCCACCGCGACCGCGACGACGGCCTGGACCCGCTGCGCGCCTGGCGCGTCACCGAGCCGGACGAGATCGCCTACACCAAGTCCTCCGGCACCAACAGCGACGACGACCGCACCCAGCGCGTCGTCAAGACCCACACCACCTACGAGCCGACCTACGGTCTGCCCGTCCAGGTGGAATCGCTGGGCGACACCGGCAAGTCCGGCGACGAGTCCTGCACCAAGTCGGAGTACGTCCACAACACCGCGAAGAACCTGATCGGCCTGACCAAGCAGGTCCTGGTCTCCCCGACCACCTGCGCGGCCGCGGACTTCTCGGATCTGTCCACGCTCAGCGGCACCCGGACGGCGTACGACGGTCAGGCTTATGGTGCCGCGCTCGCCGACACGACCAAGGGCGAGGCCTCGGAGACGTGGTCGATCAACGGCGACGGGACGGGCTGGCAGTCCGACGGCACGACCGAGTTCGACGCCATCGGCCGCGTGACCCGCACGACCGACACCGACCACAAGACGTCCGGCCTCATCACCTACGAGCCGGCCACCGGTCAGGTGTTCAAGGTCACCGAGACCAACGCCGTCGGTCAGTCCGAGGTCCGTGAGATCGAGCCGGGTCGTGGCACCACGACCAAGACGATCGACGCGAACAACCACGTCACCCAGGCCGAGTTCGACCCGCTGGGCCGGCTCGAGAAGGCCTGGGCCGCGGACCGCGCCCCCTCGGACTCCGCCGTGCCGGACTTCCGGGCCGTCTACACGGTCCCGGAGTACAAGGAGGGCGGGGACCGCAAGCCGTCCTACGTCACCACCTACTCGCGTGGCTACAACGACCGCATCGAGACCTCCGTCACCCTCTACGACGGCCTCGGCCGCGAGCGGCAGACCCAGGAGGAGGCGGACGGCGGCGGCTGGCTGATCACCGACACGCTGTACAACAGCTCCGGTGAGGTCTGGCAGACCAACAACGCCTACCTGACCTACGAGGCGAAGCCGGGCGAGCTGTTCACCCCGCTCGCCGACACGGCCGTCCCCAACATCACGCGCTACACCTACGACGGTTCCGGCCGCGTGCTGCAGGAGACCCCGGTCCTCAAGGTCGAGGACCCGCTGACCCACGAGACCCAGTCCAAGGAGGTCCCGGAGCGGGCCACCAAGTACGAGTACGGCCTGGACTGGTCGAAGGTCGACAACCCCAGCGGCACGTCCGACTACCGCGTCTACACCGACGCCCTCGGCCGCACCCAGCGGGTGGACACCTTCAACGCGGACGCGCCCGGCGGCTTCACGTCGATGCGCTACGAGTACGACACCCGCGGCCAGATGGTGAAGGCGACCAACTCCGCAGACGACAAGCACCCGTGGACGTGGACGTACGACCACCGTGGCCGTCAGGAGACCGCCACCGACCCGGACGCGGGCACCACGCGGAACACCTACGACACCCACGACCGCGTTCTCACCACGACGAACGCCCGCAACATCACCGTCTGGAACGGCTACGACCAGCTGTCCCGGCCGACCGAGCAGCGCCTGAACAACGCGTCCGGCACCCTGCTCGCCAACTTCACCTACGATCTGGCGCCCGGCGGCAAGGGCATGCCCTACACCGCCACCCGCTACACCGACGGTGAGGCCTACACCCAGCAGGTCGACGGCTACACCAAGGACTACCAGCCGACCTCGACCACGCTGACCCTGCCGACCACCCTGGCCTCCACCTGGGGCCTGGACAAGTCGTACACGTACTCCTACAAGTACAGCGACAACGGCATGCTGGAGGAGTCCACGCTGCCGAAGATCGGCAAGCTCGACAACGAGAAGCTCGTCGTCCGCTACAACAAGGACGGCAAGCCGCTCTCCATCTCCGGCAAGGACTGGTACGGCTCCGAGACGGTCTACGATCCCTACGGCCAGGTGCTGCGCTCCACGCTCGGCGCCCAGCCCTACCGGGTCTGGACGCAGAACACCTTCGACGAGTCCAGCGGTGAGCTGAAGGACCAGCAGGTCTACCGCGAGAAGAGCGACGACCAGTCCCTGGTCTCCGGCAACCTCGTCTCCAAGCGGTCGTACACCTACGACCCGTCCGGCAACGTCACCTCCATCCAGGAGGCGGCCACCGGCATCGACGAGCGCCAGTGCTTCGCCTACGACCCGCTGGGCGAGCTGAAGACGGCCTGGACCGCCAAGGACCAGACCTCCTGCGCCGGCCCGAAGAACACCGACGGCACGCTCAATGTCGCCGCCGGCAAGGACAGCTCCGGGTACTGGCAGGAGTACGAGTACGACCTCCTCGGCAACCGCACCAAGCTGACCGAGAAGGACCTCACCGGCAACACCGCCAAGGACGCCACGACCACCTACGCCTACGGCAAGGCGGACGGCAGCCAGCCGCGCACGCTGACCAAGGTGTCCAAGACCTACACCACCCCCCAGGGTGCGCAGGTCAAGGCCGAGGCGGAGCGCCTGTACGAGCTGACCGGCGAGACCAAGACGGTCACCTCGGTCCAGAACGGTGACAAGCAGTCGCTGAGCTGGACCTATGACGGCCAGGTCGACCGCATCCAGGGCGCGGGCAGCGGTGGCAAGACCCCGTACGTGGGCCTGGCCGACAAGTGCCTGGACCTCAAGAGCGGCCTCGCGGTCGCCGGTACGGCCATCCAGCTGTACAGCTGCAACGGGTCGGTGGCGCAGAACTGGCGCTTCAGCCCCACCCCGGGCGGGACCAATCCCGACCAGGGCACGCTGAACGTCTACGACAAGTGGTGCGTCCAGCCGGCCGGCAACACCGCCGGGTCCGCCGTCCAGTTGCAGAAGTGCGACGGCTCGGCCGGCCAGGAGCTCAAGCGCAACGCCTCCGGCCAGCTCACCCACGTCGCCTCGGGCCTGTGCCTGTCGGTCCAGGGCGCCAACTCGGCGAGCTCGACCCCGATCGTGCTGGCCACCTGTGACGGCACGAAGTCCGAGCAACTGTGGGCGCCGCAGAACGACACCCGCTACATCTACGGTCCCGACGGCTCGCGCCTGCTGACCATCAAGGGCAAGCAGGCCACGCTCACCCTGGGTGAGTCCGAGGTCACCGTCCAGAAGGGCGGTGTGCTGGTCAACACGCAGCGCACCTACGATGCTCCCGGCGGCGCGGTCATGCGCTACGCCTACGGCACCGCCGGCGAGAAGCTGGTCGCGATCACGGGTGACCACCAGGGAAGCCCGTATGCCGAGATCGCCCTCGACGGCGGCATGTCGGTGCGGATCCGCAAGCAGGACCCGTTCGGCAACGAGCGCGGCGCGGACACGACCGGCGCCAACCGGCAGTCGCACACCGGCTTCCTGGGCTCGCCGAACGACGACAGTTCGGGCTTCGTGCCGCTGGGCGCGCGCCTGTACGACCCGGTGGTGGGACGGTTCCTGTCCGCCGACCCGGTGCTGGACCTCAACGACGTCCTGCAGTCCAACGGGTACGCCTACGCCCACAACAACCCGGTGACGTTCTCCGACCCGTCGGGTCTGGCGATCTCGCTGACCGCTTCCGAGCGGGCCGCGGCCCTCGCGGGCGCGGGTCTGTCAGCGGCGCAGGTCGCGCAGGCGCAAGCGATGCAGGGCAAGTCCATGACCTCGGTGATCCTGGCCGTGGCGTGGGAGACGCTGAAGGACTTCATCGGCATCAACGATGCGATCGCCTGCTTCGGCGGTGACATGTGGTCCTGCATCAGCATCGCGGTCGACGCGATCCCGTGGACCAAGCTCGGCAAGATCCCGTCTGTCATCAAGGCCGTCAAGCGCACCATCAAGGCGGTCGAGTCCTTCCGTGCGGCCAAGAAGGCAGCGGAGATCGTCCTGAAGGCGGCCAAGGCCGCCGAGCGGGCGGCGTTGAGAGCGAAGAAACTCGCCATCGAGCGAGCCAAGAAGCTGGCAGCGCAACGCGCCAAGAAGAGAGCGGCCGAAGCAGCCAAGAGAACCGCCGACAAGGCAGCCGACCTCGCCAAGAAGACCGGCAACCCCCGTCACAAGCAGGCTCAGGCCCAGGCGGCCCCGAAGGTGTCGTCCCACACCCGCGGTGGTGGCGGTGGCGGCAAGGGCGGCGGAGGCGGTGGCTCCAAGCCCGGCGGCAAGTCCGGCGGATCCTCCAAGAGCAACGGAGGAACCAGCGGCAGCGGCGGCTCGGGCAAGGCCGAGGGCGGCGGCTCCTGCCCGATCAACAACAGCTTCGTGCCGGGCACCAAGGTACTCATGGCCGACGGCACCACGAAGCCGATCGAGCAGGTCAAGGCCGGCGACAAAGTCGTCGCCACCGACCCGAGGACCGGTGAGCGCCGCATCGAGACGGTCACGGCCGAGATCAAGGGCCACGGCCTGAAGCACCTCGTCAAGGTCACGATCGACACCGACGGCGAGAAGGGCAGCAAAACGGCCCAGGTCACCGCGACCGACGGCCACCCCTTCTGGGTGCCCGAGCTGCACGCCTGGATCAAGGCCACCGATCTGAAGTCCGGCGAGTGGCTGAAGACCAGCGCGGGCACGTACGTCCAGGTCACCGCGGTCGAGCGGTGGACGGGGCAGAACGCCACCGTCCACAACCTGACCGTCGGCAATGCGCACACCTACTACGTTCTCGCCGGCAGCGCAGCGGTACTGGTCCACAACTGTGGTCCTGCCGCCGCGACAGAGGACGACGCCTGGCTGGCGCACGACCGGGCCCAGGAACTGCAGTCCGTCCGCGACGACTATTACGGAGCCCACTACAACGGAACGACCGCGGTGATCGGTGTCTTCAACCAGGAAACCAAGCAGGTCACGATCCGAATCGGGATCAACGGCGGTGGTGAGATGCCGTCCGCCTGGTCCCTGCGGGACGGAGAGGAGTTCGTCCAAGCGGCGGGACATGCTGAGGAGGGTATTCTCAGCAGCTTGGCCCCGAACGAGCATGCGATCTTCGGTGCCACGACGATCAACTTCTGCAACGCTACGTGCCATCCCCTCATGGACGTCCGAGGGATGACGTTGTCGGGCGGGTTCGGTCACAAGTCCCACAACTCGGCCTTCAGACTGTTCTGGCTGTCGGCGGAGGATTAGGCACAGGAGGTCATGCAAATGGAAGCGCTCGTGGATCCGACGGAAGCCGAACTGATGGTGCTCTGCGCCGCCGCCGCGGAGCGAGGCACCGGGTTCTGCAGAGTCCTTGGCTCCGCGGAGCAGCAGGAGTGGCTTGACGCCGCTCTGGAAGCGGTCTGGTCGGCGGCGGCCGGCCAGACCGTGGCGGACGAGTGCGCG
The DNA here is from genome assembly GCF_002154505.1 of Streptomyces carpinensis. Classification (GTDB taxonomy): domain Bacteria; phylum Actinomycetota; class Actinomycetes; order Streptomycetales; family Streptomycetaceae; genus Streptomyces; species Streptomyces carpinensis. The sequence continues at coordinate 13,313 of NZ_MUBM01000204.1, forward strand.
GATCTCCTCGATGCCCTCGTGCTGGAGGAGGACGAGGGCGGGACAGAGGATCCCACCGCCGGCCCGGGCTTCTTCGCCGATCAGTCCGCCGGGCTGGTGGGTGAAGCACTTGCCATGGCGATGACACCGTCGGCTGAGAGGGTCGAGACTGTGCTGAGGACCGTCCGGTCCCTGTTGTCGATGGCCGACTTCACCCTTTCGGGAGAGAAGCCGGTGATCGTCCGGGCTGGACAGACTCCGCCCGCGGGTCCTCTGGTGAGCCGAGAACTCGAAGCCCGGCGCGAGGCGCTTGCTCTCCTCGCTCGGGACCGTCAAGATGCGGAAGGTGAGGGGTACCCCCCTCGACGCGACGTTCTGATCGAGCTCCGTGAGGCGACTCGCGCGTTCGTGACTGAGGTGACTCCCTCGCTGGAGGAGTTCGCCGAAGGCAAGAACTGGCTGTAGCCGAGACCGCTGAACCTGTTCACGTGTGTGGCCCCACCGGAGCTGATCCGGTGGGGCCACGTCGCATGTCGAGGCACGTGGGAGGTGATGTCAGGCCGAACGCACGTACGTGAACGGCGCCTGAAACCGCGCCCGCCGCACGAGTCGCCAGGACCGACACAGGCCCACGCCTACTCATGAATCATTTGCGGGACGGCCCTCAGTCGATCCCGGCGGGCCCCCTATCGGACCTCAGCGCCGGGTCAGCGCCAGCACGCTCAGGCCGAACATCAAGACACCCAGGGGGAGATGGACCGACGGGACGTGCGCGATGCCGAGCACGACCTGGACCGAGGCGAGGACGAGGAAACCCGACGCGTGCCAGACAGGGCGGGGCGAGCCGCCGCCCGGCTTCCACGCCAGCACCGCCGCGAGCACGTACAGCATCGACGCCCCGTACATCACACGGGCTCCGACACTGTGCAGCGTCTCTCCGTAGGACACGGTCAGCAGCAGTCCGGCGGAGACCGCCTGAAGGAAGATGGTCAGGGTCTGCAGGGCGATCGCGATCCGCAGGAACGAGGAGCTGCGCCGTGCGGTCGTCGCCGTCACCTGAGTGGCCATGTCACAGTCCCCTTTTCCGCCCTCGGGCAGTGGATCGATAAGGTCTCACCAGCCCGACGACGCGGGCCTGCGAAAGGTAAGGCGAGGGGGCGGCCGGAAGCATGGGGACTGTCGGGACCAGCACAGATGAGATAGCCGGCGAGCGTCGCCAACTGATCAATGTCGCCTACCGGTTGCTCGGTTCGGTGACCGAGGCCGAGGACGCCGTACAGGATGCCTACGCGCGCTGGTACGGCCTGCCACGAAGCCGGCAGGAGGAGATCCTGTCTCCCGGCGCCTGGCTGACGACGGTGACCAGCCGTATCTGCCTGGACCTGCTCGGCTCGGCGCGGGCCCGCCGTGAACGCTATGTCGGCGCGTGGCTGCCCGAGCCGCTGCCCGACCGCACCGAGTGGGACCACGCGGGCGACGCCGGCCCCGCGGACCCCGCCGACCAGATCGTCCTGGACGAGTCGGTGGCCATGGCCTTCCTCGTCGTCCTCGAGTCGATGACGGCCGCCGAGCGGGTGGCGTTCGTCCTGCACGACGTATTCCGGTACCCGTTCGCCGAGATCGCCGAAGTTCTCGGCCGGACCTCTGCGGCCTGCAAGCAGCTGGCGGCCTCCGCCCGGCGGCGGGTGAGCGTCGCGCGTGCTCCGGTGACGGCGACCGGCCGGGCCGACGTGGTACGGCGCGTCAAAGAGGCATGGGAGAGCAAGGACATCGCAGCCCTGGTCGGTCTCCTCGATCCGGCCGCCGTGATGACCGCCGACGGCGGCGGCATGGTCGGCACCGTCCTACGCCCGGTCGAGGGCGGCGCGCGTATCGCCCAGTACATGGTCGCCATCGCCGACAAGGCTCCGGGGCTCGAACTGCTGGAGCGGTCGGTCAACGGCGTGCCGGGCCTGGTGGCCCAGCGTGCCGGCGTCGTCATGACCGTGGCCTCGTTCGACATCTCCGACGGGCGCGTCACCCGGATCTGGGCCGTCCGCAACCCGGAGAAACTGCGGCCGTGGGCGCCGGAGGGTTAGGCTCTGTCCGATGGGTGGGTGACCCATCTGCGGGTCGATCGTCCGCGTGTTCAATCGCATCACTGGACGGTTGGCGGACGTGTACTCGTCCGCCACGTTGAAGACGCTGGCACAGTGCGGGCACTCCGCCTTACCGAACAGGTAGGTGATTCCGTTGGTGAGCACCTCCTGCCCGTCGCGGACAGTGATCCGATGCATCCACCGGCCGGTTCCGGTGAGTTCCTCGGCGTCGGCCGGCCGCAGGTCCCGCCGGATCTCCTCACCCCTGTCCCACACCTGCGAGTAGCACCCGAAGCCGCCGATGACGATCGTCACCCCCATGCCGCAGTGGGGGCAGTCCACGTGATTGATGTCGTCCGTAAAGCCCTCCAGGGCGTTCGCCCAGTGGACTCCTCTTCGACCGCGAGCAGGGCACGGAAAGACATGAGATAGTCGGCCGGCCGCGACCGCAGGTGCCGGTCCAGCACCTCACGGAACTCCTTGATCGCATTGGCGCAGTCCGCCAGCAGATCATCGCAGCCGTGCCGCCCAGTCGCGCGCTCCAGGATCCTTCCGGCCAGGCCGCGTGCCTCCGCCCTGCGTGGCGCGAGGCGCACCAAGTCCGGCAGGGCTGCGAAACCGGCCGGGGACACAAGGTCATGTTCCAGGACGAGCCGGCATCCCAACTCCTTCCACGCTTCAGCGTCGTCCTGGTGCTCCACCCGTTCCAAGAGCTCCGGAACGCGATCGACATCGAACCAGCAGTCAGGCATCTGGGCCCAGTTCACCACCTGAGCATTGAACACTCCCAAGGCGGTGAGGAGCGCCCGGGAGACCAGAGGGTGAGGAATGCCTTGCACTCAGATCGTCCGGCAGAGGCGGGCCGCGTCCAGCATCGCGGCATGGACGTTCCGGCTCGCCACTGCGTCCCCTATGCGGAACAGCCGCAACGAGCCATGCTCGTTGCGCACCACCGACTGGGGCTTACCGGCAAGGAGCTCCCCGAGGTCGACCGCCCCGAGGTTGGTGGAAGAAGCGAGCAGCTCGTCGTAGAGTTCCTGGACCGGATCGGTGCCCATCTCGGCCACGACGGCGTCGAAAGCACGGTGCTCCCGGAAGTCGAAGCCGTCCACACCGAGTTCCAGCTCCAGGCCCTCCGAGCTCCTGGTGACCGCGTGCAGCCGCCGAGGGACGGTGACAGCGACACGGTTCTCCGCCAGAGAGTTGAAGTACCCGGATGCCGTGAGCGAGCCGACATCGGGTGAGAGCGTTCGTTCGGGAGCGCAGGTCGCGCGTACCTTCCCGGATGCCCAAGGCTGTGCCGCCGACCTGGACCCGTCGGCACGCAGGCAGGCGCTGCGCGCTCGGGCGGCCACGAGTCGCGAATTCGTCGCGGCGGCACGCCGAGCGCTGGGGGACGAACTTTCTCGGATGCCACGCGCAACCTGACGGCCGATCCCGTGGTGAGCGCGACCACCATGTCCGCATCGGCTGCGGCACCCGTCAGCTCCTGAGCGGTCCCACCATTTCCGCCACTTGTCCGTGAGCTGGTAGCGACCCGGTCCGTGACGAGTCCGTCAGAGAGACGACATCGACGCCGCGTTCGGTGAGCGACTGGTCGATGTAGTCGCACAGTTCCTCGCGTTCGCCGGTCTCGAAGGCGCTTTTGTTGTGGGCTTCGTTCACCGCGTCGAGGGCCAGGACGACGCGTTCCACCACCGCGAAGACCTGCTCGTCGGGGGCCGCGCCGAGTGCGGCGAGCTCGCACTCGAAGGTGTCGAGGAGTGCGTCGGTCGCCGTGAGCAGCTCCTCGGGGAACAGCTCCGCCATACAGGCGCACTCGGGATCCAGGGTGCCGGCGGCCAGTTCCTCGGCCTCCTCCGCCATGCCGTCGCGCCAGCTTGTGGTCGGTCTCTCAGCCATGGACGGGCCGGTACAGCTCAGGACTGACAGCGAGGCCGACCACCCACCGGAGCGGTGCGCCGGCCGACGACTCGGGCCTGGAGCGGCTCCGGCGCGAGTGACCAGGGCGCCTTACCGGCAGACTGTGCGCATGGCGAATTCGTACGCTCAGCCGATCCTGAGGACCGGGAACCTGGCCGAGGCGCTCCGAGTGGCGTGGCAGCTTGTGGAGTTGGCCGATACGGGCGCCCTCGAAGTGGACTTCGAGGCTGTCGCTCGGACTCCGGAGGAGCTGAACAGGCTGCTCGAACAGATGCCGGAGGCCGAATGGTGGGCTTACGGACCGGGCAGGTCCGGCTCGTCGGACGACGGCGACCTGCCCTCCGACCACCTGCCCGTGTTCCTGAGGGACTGGTGTCGGCCGGTCCACGCGGTGGAGGCGTTCTCGTCGGCTGCGGGGAGCGCTCCGGCGGTGGTCCGCTGGGACTTCGACGGATGGCCGGCGGCGCTGGAAAACGGCCTCGGCCCGGGCGGCACTCGTGGCGCGTACGTCACGTTGGCGGCCAATGCACGTGACCTGGACCTGGAGGATCCCGCTGACGTCCACACCGTATTCGTCCATGTCAAACAGATCGAGGCGGAACGCGCACCGTGGCTGGCCGCTCAGGTCGGTCTTCGGGTGATCGGCGAGCTGGTCATGGCGCCTGTCTGACGGTGGGACGCCATCAGAGGCCGGTGCGCTGACGAGACGGTCGCGCTGACCGGCGGCACTGAAGAAGCCAACGCCTCTGACCGGCTCGGATGCGGTGTCCGTTGCGGTGTGTGACGGGGGTGTGGGTGCCCGCTCGCGGCCTAGTTCTGCGGTGCCAGGGTGCGTTGGACGCAGAACTCGTTGCCCTCGGGGTCGGCCATGACCACCCAGTTCCGGTCTGAGCCTTGGCCCACATCCGTCTTGGTGGCGCCGAGGCCGAGCAATCTGGTCACCTCGTTCTCGGTGCTGCCGTCGATCGGGCTGACGTCGAGGTGAAGCCGGTTCTTCACGGTCTTGCCCTCGGGCACCTGGACGAACAGCAGGGTGGGCGACATCTGGCGGGCCCGAACGTCCTCAACGGTCGGCACCCAGGAACCGATCTCGACCTTGCCCTCACTCCGGTCGATCACCTTGAAGCCCAGGACCTCGCACCAGAAGGCTGCGAGCCTCTCCGGATCGTGGCAGTCAATGGCCAACTCGGTGAACCTGCTTGTCATGACTCTCCCAGATAGTGCGGACGGGACCCAGAGTATTGGCCCGTTCCGCCCCCCGGTCCACAGTCCGCGGCAGCGAGCGCGCCACGAGGCGTGGTAGGCGGTGTGTTGTCCCTCCGCTCCTTCCCGGCTGCTGCCACCTCGACGCCGCACCCCGGGCGAGGTGATCCGGTCAGCAGTGTCAGCGCCCTGGCGAACTCAACCGCCCTACCAGGGCGGCGGCCTCCGACTCGCCGCCTCGCGGAGCATCGGGCCACTCGTCGACCCGGTCCCACCAGTACTCGCGCGGGGTTCCCGGATAACGAGGAAGAAGATGAAGGTGCAGGTGAGGAACGTTGTCCCCGATGACGGCAGCGTACACATGCTCGGCGCCGCCGACTTCGCGGAGGCGGCGCGCCGCACGGGCGCACCAGTGGCCCACCCGTTGTGCCTCTGCGTCCGTGAGATCAGCCAGACCAGGAGTGTGCCGACGCGGTTCCACGAGTAGATGGCCCAGGTAGACCGTGGCCGAGCCTCCGGGCGCCCTTGGGGACAGGTGCGAGACGACCACGAGGTCGTCGTTCCACACCGGTCCCTCCGGCATCAAGGACTCCTCACGGTGCTTGCCGCAGACGAAGCAGTCCGTCGGTGCGAGCTCATGTGTCATGGCCGGCACGGTGCCCGCTCTGGAGGCAACCCCGCCATACGATGCCCGCGCCGGTCGCCGTCTCGCGTCGGCGCAGGGCGCAGGCGCCGGCCGGCCGAGGTTCAGGGACGGTCCAGACCCCACGTCTGGAGGGCGTAGGGCCGCCCCTTCTCCTCACCCTTGATCAGCGGCACGTCGAGGAGTCCGAAGCCCGCCTTGATGGCCACGGCGACGCTGGCGGCGTTCTCGGCCTCAAGCTCCAGGATCACCTGCTCCGCGCCCAGCTGCTCGAAGGCGTACGCGGCCATCACCCGCACCGCCCGCGCGGCCAGCCCCTGGCCGCGGTGCGCCGGGCCGACCGCGTAGCCGATCTCGGTGCCCTCGGGGGCACGCCGCAGCATCACCTCGCCGAGCGGTGGACCGCCGTCGACGGTGATGGCGAGCAGGATGGCCGTGCCCTCCGCCCGCAGCTGCCGGCCCCGGTCCAGCCGTGCGCGGGCGGCCGCTTCGTCGAAGGGGGAGACGATCGGTGTCCAGTACGCGATGTCGGGGTGGTCGAACAGCTCCGGCATCGCGGCGAGGTCCGCCTCCGTCCAGTTGCGGAGGACGAGACCCTCCCCCGAGAGCTCGATCCGCTCGGGAAAGGACGACGTGGTGCTGCTCATGTGCGGAGACCTCCCTGGCCTGTGCGGGACGAGGAAGGATAACCGGGGGCGGGCGAAGGCTCAGCGGTATTTCCAGAGGGCCGCGCACCCCACGCCCGCCGGAGGTGTGTGTTCCGGTTGCATACCGGGAACGGCCGTTCACTCCCCGTTCGCCCGACTCCCCAAGGAAGGTCGGATTCCGCGAGCACGCTGACCGGCGTGAGACGTATCGCAGGCATCGTCCTCGCGGTCCTGCTGATCGGCGGCGTGGTGGCGGCCGTCGTCGCGGGGCGGCACGGTGAGGACAAGGGCACGGCAACGAAGACCGTGCGAGGAGTGATCGGTTCGGAGAAGGCGGACTTCTTCGCCGATCCGGACGTGGTGAACGCCCTGGCCGCCAAGGGCTACACCGTGACGGCGGAGACGTCGGGGTCCTGGGCCATGGAAGGGCTGGACCTGAAGGGCTACGACTTCGCTTTCCCGTCCAGCCAGGCGCCCGCCGACGCACTGTCCGGCAAGTACCACGTACGGCAGCCCCTGCCGCGGCCCTTCTACTCGCCGCTGGTGGTGGTCGCCCACCGCAGCGCCGCCGAGGTGCTGACCGCGAACGGCCTGGCCACGCTGGACGCGCCGCACCGCGGCACCCTCAAGATGGCCGCCTACCTGGACGCCGCCCGGCACGACCGGACCTGGCAGCAGCTCAAGGGGGCGAGCCGGTACGGGGAGCTGACGGGAACGCTCTTCATCGTCACCACCGACCCGGACACCTCCAACTCCGGCGCCCTCTACCTCGCCGCGGCCTCCTACGTCGCCGCCGGCGGCCGGGTGGCGTCGAGCGATGCCGACGTGGACCGCACCGCACCCCTCATGCGCAAGCTGGTCAGCGTCCAGGGAGCCCAGCAGTCCAGCTCCGACGCGCCCTTCCGGGGCTTCCTCAGCGGCGCCGGCAATCCGCTGGTCCTGGTCTACGAGTCGCAGGTCGCCGCGCTGCTCCAGCAGCACCAGGACGCTGCTGACCTCACCGTCTTCTACCCGGACACCACCGCCGACAGCGACCACACCGTCGTACCGCTGACCCGGACGGGCCGTGATCTGGGTGAGCTGCTGTCCACCGATCCGACGCTGCGCAGGCTCGCCGTGCGGCACGGGTTCCGGCCGCAGGGCGACAGCACCGAGTTCACCGCGGCGACCACGAGCGGCACCGACTACCTCAACCAGAAACTGACCGGCGTGCGGCAGGCGCCCGTGCCCACCTCCGCGGTGCTGCACGAGATGGCGCGCCGGGCACGCGGATAGGGGGATCTCCAAGTGACCGGCAACGACAGCGACTTCACGCTCACTCCGCCCGAGCCCGTGGCGGCCGTGCCCCGGGAGAAGGCCGGCGGGCTCGTCCCCGTCGACGACGGCGTCCGTACGGACATGTCCCGGAAGGCCGCCGCCTACGTGGAGGGACTCGCCGCCCTGGACGCCCGCTCGCCCGAGTTCGCCGGCAAGGTCGGCGAGATCACCGCGCTCGGCGCCGGCGAGATGCGCACCGCGGCCGCACAGTCCAACCGCATGCTGGAACGCACCGTCCGCTCCCTGCCGGACAAGGGCGGCGACGCCCAGTCCAAGGTCGCGGGCTCGCTCGTCGAACTCAGGCGGGTCGTGGAGGACCTCGACCCCCGCGACCTGCCCGCGAGCAAGGGCCGCAGGCTGCTGTCCCGGCTGCCCGGTGGCAACAGGCTGCGCGACCACGTCGCCAAGTACGCCTCCGCACAGGGCACGCTGAACACGATCGTGGGCGCGCTGCGCGGCGGCCAGGACGAACTGCGGCGCGACAACGCAGCGTTGCAGACCGAGCGGGTCCGCCTGTGGGAGACCATGGGCAAGCTCCAGGAGTACGTCGTGCTGGCCGAGGCACTGGACACCGCCGTCGAGCAGCACATCGCCGCGGCGGAGGCGACCGACCCCGCACAGGCCGACACCCTGCGCGCGGATGTGCTCTTCCCCGTCCGGCAGAAGCACCAGGACCTGCTGACCCAGCTCGCGGTGTGCGCGCAGGGCTACCTCGCCATGGACGTCGTACGCCGTAACAACGACGAGCTGATCAAGGGTGTGGACCGGGCGGCCACCACGACGGTGTCGGCGTTGCGCATCTCGGTGATGCTGGCCTCAGCGCTCGACAACCAGAAGAAGGTCATCGAGCAGGTGAACGCCCTGCGCGGCACCACCGAGGACCTCATCCGGGGCAACGCCGACATGCTCGCCACGCAGAGCGGCGAGATCCAGCGCATCGCAGCCGACCCGGCGGTCGGCGCGGAGACCCTGAGGTCGGCCTTCCAGCAGATCTACCGCACGCTCGACGCGATCGACACCTACAAGGTCCAGGCGACGGAGGCCATGGCGGCGACCGTGGAGTCCCTGACGGCCGAACTCCAGCAGGCGAGTACCCATCTGGGGCGCAGCCGCTCCCAGGGCGCGCTCGAGGGAGGGCTCGCGTGAGAAGACCCCTGGCCGTCGCCCTGGCGGTGCTCGCCCTGCTGACCGCCTGCACCTCCCACAAGCAGCACCCCGACCAGGACGACGTCCCAGCGCCGGGCACCCTGCGCGTGCTCGCCTCCAGCGAGCTCGGCGACATGACCCCGGTCCTCGAGCAGGTCCGCCAGGACACCGGCATCACGGTCCGCCCCACCTACATCGGCACCCTCGACGCCGTCGACCTGCTGGCCGAGGGCAGGGCGGACGGCCGCTACGACGCCCTGTGGCTGTCCTCGAACGACTACCTGCGGCTGCGACCCGAGGCGGCGAAGAAGGTCGTCTCCGAGACACCGGTCATGTCCAGCCCGGTCGCCATCGGCGTCAGGCCGGCCGCGATGGCCCGGCTGCACTGGAAGCCGGACCAGGTCACCTGGGCGCAGATCGGGCAGGCCGTCCAGGACGGGAGACTGACCTACGGCATGACGGACCCGGCCCGCTCCAACTCCGGCTTCGCCGCGCTGATCTCCGTCGCCTCCGCCCTCTCCGGCGCCCAGTCCGCGCTCACCGACGCGGACGTGGCGAAGGCGACGCCGCGGCTGAAGCAGTTCTTCAAGGGGCAGAAGCTGACCTCGGGCTCCTCGGGCTGGCTGGCGACCGCGTACGCACGGCGCGGCGACGTGGACGCGCTGCTCAACTACGAGTCGGTGCTCAAGGGCATCACGGGCCTGACCGTGATCCGCCCGCGCGACGGCGTCGTCACCGCCGACTACCCGCTCGCCTCCCTCGCCGCCACGGACGCCGCGACCCGTGAGGACGTGCGCAGGCTGGCCGGGGCGCTGCGCAAACCCGCCGCCCAGCGGCTGATCACCGAGAGGACACACCGCCGACCGGTGGTCGCCGGCGTGGCGCTCGCGCCTGGCCTCGACACGAGCCGCCGGCGCGAACTGCCGTTCCCAGGCAGCCGGTCGGTCGCCGACGGGCTCCTGGACGCGTACGAGAACGAGCTGCGCAGGCCCTCCCGGACGGTGTACGTGCTGGACACCTCGAGCTCGATGGAAGGCGACCGGCTGGCCCGGCTGAAGAAGGCGCTCACCGACCTCACCGGCGACTTCCGCGACCGCGAGGAGGTCACGCTGATGCCGTTCGGGTCGGACGTGAAGAACGTGACGAGGCACGTCGTCAGCCCCTCCGACCCACAGGCCGGACTGGCCGGGATCCGCCGGGACACCGCCGCCCTGCGCGCAGACGGCAACACCGCGATCTACACCTCGCTGGAGAAGGCGTACGACCATCTCGGCGCCGGCGGTGACACGTTCACCTCGATCGTGCTGATGACCGACGGCGAGAACACCTCCGGTGCCAGGGCGGACGAGTTCGACGCCTTCTACGGCAGGCTGCCCCGCGACCGGCAGGACATCCCCGTCTTCCCGATCCTGTTCGGCGACTCCTCCCGCGGGGAGCTGACGCACATCGCCGACCTGACCGGCGGCCGGCTCTTCGACGCCCGGCAGGGCTCGCTCGACGGCGCCTTCGAGGAGATCCGTGGCTACCAGTAGGTTCGTCGGGTATCTCGAGTCCCGGAAGAACATCGCAGGGAGCGCCTGCGGGGTGGTCGGTGTGGTCCTGACCTTCGCGGGGGCGGCGGGACCGTACTGGGCCGTCGTCGTCGCGGGCCTGTACGGAGCGGGCGCGCTGATCGCCCCGCCCGAGCGGCCGGCGCTGCCCGGCTTCCCGGATCCGTCGGCCCAACTGGAAGGCCTGCGCGAGGACTTCGGCCGACTGCGCGGCTATCTGGCGGGCGTCGAGCTGCCGCCCGCGGCCTCCGGCCGCCTGGTCGAGCTGACCGGGCTGCTGGAGGCGCTGCTGGACCCGGGCTGGGCCGCCGAGCTGCTCGCGCAGGACCCCGAGGGTGTGCACGCGCTCGCACGGGTCGTGCGGCAGGACATCCCCGAAGCCGTCGACACCTTCGTGCGGACCCGGTGGTGGACCCGGCTCGCGGCGGGCGCCGAACCGCCCGAGCGCCACCTGGAGCGCCAGCTCACGCTGCTCCACGGGGAGGCGGAGCGGCTGGCGGCCGCGCTGCGGGCGACGGAGGAGCGCCGGCAGGAGTCGCACACGCGGTATCTGGAGGACCGGGGACGCGGTGGCTGAACCCTCCCGCGCCCGAGGCCGGGGCCCGCACACCGTCGTGCGGGCCCCGGCCTCGAACAGGGTGCTGTCACCGCGGGGTCAGGGCAGCCGGGCGCGTCATGGCGTCCGTGTCTTCCAGATGCCCCGGCCGTGCGTGGCCACGTACACCTGGCTGCCGTCCGGGCTCGGCGAGAGGTAGACCGCCGGCGCGGTGGGCAGGTTCGTGCCCAGGCGAGCCCAGTGGCCCGCGGAGGTGCTGGTGAACACGCCCAGGTCGGTGGCGACCACGAGGGTGCCGTCCTTGGTGACCAGCGCCGCGTTGGCCGGGGCGTCCGGGAAGGAGTCCGTGGCGGCGGGGTCACCGCTGATGTCCGTCCAGGTCTTTCCGCCGTCCGCGGTCTTCCAGACGTGGCCGTAGCCGGCGCCGGGGCCCTCGTTCCAGTGCCGCGAGAATCCGTTGACCACCGCGTAGACCGTCTTGCCGGAGGCGTCGGACGGGTCGATGGTCAGACCGGAGATGTAGCGGTTCGGGAAGGCGGCGGGAAGGTCCACCTGGTGCCAGGTGCCGCCGTAGTTGGTGGCGATGCCCCGCCCGAAGGAGTCGTCGACCGAGGAGCAGGGGCCGCACCAGGCCGCCCACGTCACGTGGCCGCGGCTGGCGACCGCCGAGGCGGAACGGCCGGCGCCCAGGTCGTACAGCTTGGTCCAGTCGGCGCCGGAGGTGCTCTTCCAGGTCTTGGTGTTGCCCCAGACGTACTGGCCGCCCGCGACCCACAGGCCGTTCGGGTCGGTCTCGTCCGCGCTGAACGGGGCGGTGAAGCGGGCCCCCGGGTCGCCGGGCGCGATGTCGGTGATCACGTTTTCGGAGCCGTCGTCGCTCGCGGTGTAGCCGCAGTTGTTCGTGATCTGCAGCGCGAGGTCGACGTACTCGCCGACCGTCTGGCAGCCGTTGTCGGGGTTGACCAGCTGGTCGCCGCCGTCACCGCCGTAGGGGGAGACCATCTTGCCGTCCGGGTTCAGCTGCTGGCCCTGGTAGGTGGCGCCCTTGGGCGCGAGCAGTGAGACGCCGTTGTCCTGAAGACCGCCCCAGACGGCGTCGCCGCTGCCGTCGGTCATCTTGCCCGCGCGCACCGAGTAGTACTGGAGGGTGCGCAGGGTGCCCGACTCGTTGAGGTTGCGCCAGCCGGTGGTCGTCTGCGCGGTGGGGCGGGCGTAGGCGCCGCCGTCGTTGCCGACGAACACCTCCGGGGTGCTGCCCTTCCACTGCGAGAAGGCGAGGGCGTGCTGGTCGGAGTGCATCACGTCGCCGTCGCAGGAGTTCCCGGCCGGGTCGTACGAGAAGCACTTCATGCCGAAGTTCCAGTAGCGGCCGATCGCCTTCCAGGTGGCGCCGCCGTCCCGGGACTCGAACATCTCCTCAAGACCCAGGTAGACGTGGTTCGGGTCGCTCGGGTCGACCGCGACGACCTGGTCGTACCAGGCCTGGGAGCCGGGCTGGTAGCCGCTGCCGATCTCGTTGACCTTCATCGCGGAGCCGGACGTCGACAGCGACGAGGAGGTCGCGATCTGCTTGAACGGTCCGTCGGCGTTGCCGCTCTCGCTGACGTACACGCCGGCGAGGACCGAGTACACACCGGAGCCGGTGGTCTTGTCGAGGAGCTTCGGGGACTCCATCGAGACGTACAGCTTGCTGCCGTCGGCCGCGTAGGCGAAGGCGGCGTTGCCGATCTCGGCGGGGTTGATCGCGCCGGTCGGATTGGCCCGCTTCCAGGTGGTGCCGGCGTCGTCGGAGTAGTAGAAGCCGTTGTAGTCGGCGCCGCTGCGCCAGGCCACGTTGGCCAGCAGCCTGGTGCCGTCGCTGCCGGGCTGTACGGCGATGTCGTTGGCGATGTCCGCGTAGTGGCTGTCCACGCCGCAGCCCACGCCGCTGACGCCGACGCCCGCACACGGGGCGAGGACCTTCGTCCAGGCGGCGGACTGGCCTGCCGACAGCGGGCGGCGGAAGACGCCGTGCGAGGAGGCCGCGAAGACGTAGCCGGCGGCCTTGTCGAAGGTGAGGGTGTGGATGGAGGCGGAGTCCAGTTCCGTGCCGCCCACCTTGTCGCTCTCGCTGAAGGCGCCCGTGACCGGGTTCGCGAGGCGGTAGACGCCGCTGCCCAGGTAGTTGTCGGAGGCGGTGGTCGCCTCGCCGGTGGCCAGCCACAGCGAGCCGTCGGGCGCGACCGCGAGGGCCCCCACGGACAGCGCGGGCAGCCGGTCCGCGATCGGCGTCCAGGTGCCGCCGTCGTCGGTGGAGCGGAACACGCCGCCGCCGGCGGCACCCGCGTAGACCACGCCCCGGTGTGTCGGGTCGGTGGCCAGGGCGGCGATACGGCCCGCCGAGTGGCCCGCACCGCCACCGGAGTTGGAGGCCGACCGGTCGCGGTAGTGCAGCGCGTCCTCGTTGTACGGAGAGGTGGTGACTTCGGACCAACTGCCGGATCTCGCCGGCATGTTCTTGATGTGCGCCCAGGCGTCGGCGTAGGCGCCCGACGCGATCTGGCCGCTCGGGGAGAGCCTCGGTTCGTTGAACGCGCCGATCGACTCCATCAGCTCGTGGGACTCCTCGCCGGCCTCGTGGTGGCGGCTGGATCCCGAGTCGCTGTCGACTCCGTACGCGGCGACGGGTCCCGCCCCCGCTATCAGGAGTGCGGCGGCCGCGGCGGCGAGTGCCGCCCGCCCTCTGCTCTCCGCCCCGCGGCGCGGTCCGCGCCGTGCGGAATAGTCACGCATGGACCTTCTCCGGCTTCTTCGGCGTAGGCCGTGGCCGCCCCTACGGCCGCACTTGATGTCCTACTGCCGAGCGCCGGAACCGTACTTCCGTGCGGGCCTTCAACCCCAGGGGTTTACGTGAACTTTATAGACTGACAAATGTAACAATTGTCAAAAGTGGCCTCGTTCGCCGTCTCGTCTCCCGAAGTGACGGCACACCCCCACTACTTGCAGCGCATGAACCCCCGTCACCGTTACTTCCGGCCGCGGCCGG
>NZ_MUBM01000205.1:0-69970 GCF_002154505.1 Streptomyces carpinensis
CCCCACGCCCCGGGCTCCCGACCCGCCACCACGCGTGCCGCCTCCTCCACCGCCGCCCACGCCGCGAGTGCTCAGTCGACGACCGGCCACCCGGCGGCCACGCAACCCTCGATTCCCACCCCGCGTCCGGCGGAGGCCGCCAGGCTCGACACGTCGTCCCCTCTCCCGCCCCCCATCTCCGTCCGACTCGCACCCAGCCCTCTGCGTCCCCTGCGCTATGAGCTGCGGCGCGCCTCCGGCATCAATACGGGTTTCGTCACCGCCGCCGCCGTCCTCGTCGTCTCCGCCCTCACCGCCCTGATCATGGGACGGCTCGGCCACACCCCGCAGCCCCGGCTGCTGGCGGCATGGCCGCAGCAGTTCCCCCTGCCACCCGCGGCGCTGGGCGCCGGGCTGCTCGGCGCGTTCGCCTTCGGCGACGAGTTCCGCCACCCCGCGCTGGCCGCGGACCGCGGCACCGTGCCCCGCCGTCTCGGGCTGCTCACCGCCAAGCTCGTCGTGGCCGCCGCCAGCGCGCTGATGCTCGCCTTCCTCACCATCGGCTGCGACGCCGAGGTTCTCTATCTCGTCTACGGACGGGAGCTCACCCAGGTTCCCGGCGACTGGCTCGCTCTGGGCGCGAGTTGGATGGGGCTGGTCGTGGGGTGCGCCTGGGCCGGCGTACTGGCCGCCGGCGTTTTCCGCTCCACCTCCGCCGGGCTCGCGGCGGTGCTCGCCGTACCGGTGGTCGTCGTACCCGTTGTACAGAAGGCTCTGGGCGGGGCGGCCGGGGACGCGGCCGGTCTGCCCGCGCGGCTGCGCCAGACGTTCCTGCTGCAGTGGCCCTTCGGAGGAGACCGCTATCTGGCCGCCGCGGCTCGCGTGATCGCGCAACCTGTGGGCGGCGCGTTGACCTTGTCGCTGGTCGCGCTGCTGGGCGGATATCTGCTGACGGCCCTGCGAAGCAGGCTCCGATGACAACCGATCGCGCTCTTCCGGTCGCGCATTGTGCGCAACTCCTTACGGAAAGCACATTTCTTTCCAATAAGGCGTCAATTACGACGGAGTGAGCGATCACCCTTTCGTGTGCTTTTCACCAAAGACCTCAAGGGAGTTGGAAACGACGCCGACAAAGGATCCGTGAGTACCCTTGCGCACACCATGATGACCGCCGCCCGCAACTCAGACTCAGGTCTGGCCGGCCCGGGCGAACTCGACCGCTACCCGTACACGGAGGCGCACGTCCCCGACCGCGTCGCAAGCCCCCCCTGGGAGGGTGCGGACCCGGAGCTGGGGCGCGTGGGCCGACGCGCCGGGGGCAGCCGCGGCCGCGGACTGCACGGCCAACTCGTCCAGCAGCTGGGTCAGATGATCGTTTCCGGGGACCTCGGTGCCGACCGCCCGCTGGTGCCCGAGGAGATCGGCCAGCGCTTCGAGGTGTCCCGCACCGTCGTCCGCGAGTCGCTCCGTGTCCTGGAGGCCAAGGGCCTGGTCAGCGCCCGGCCGAACGTCGGAACACGCGTTCGCCCGGTCAGCGACTGGAATCTCCTCGACGCGGACATCATCGAGTGGCGGGCCTTCGGGCCGCAGCGCGACGACCAGCGCCGTGAGCTGAGTGAGCTGCGGTGGACGATCGAACCGCTCGCCGCGCGGCTCGCCGCCGGGCATGGGCGTGAGGACGTCCAGCAGCGCCTCTCCGACATGGTCGAGATCATGGGGCACGCCCTGGGGCAGGGCGACGCGCTCACCTTCTCCCGCGCGGACACCGAGTTCCACAACTTGCTCATTCAGATCGCCGGCAACCGCATGCTGGAGCACCTCTCCGGGATCGTCTCGGCCGCCCTACAGGTCTCCGGCGGACCGGTCACGGGCTGCGACCGGCCGAACGAGACGTCCCTGGCGCAGCACGGCCGGATCGTCGACGCGCTGGCGGCGGGCGACGGGGCGGCGGCAGAAGGTGCCATGCGTCAATTGCTCACGGTGCATCCCGAGATCGAGCGGGTGGTTCCCGCGCCGCGCGAGCACTGAGCCGCGAGCGCTGCCTGAGGCCGCGGGAGGACGGCATGGCCGGACCTGCCGTCCTCCCGCGGCCTCACCCGGCCGGTGAGCGGCCTCACAGACCCCGCCGGATCCTCCGCACAATCGGCGGGGTCCCCGCATGGCGAGCGGGCGAGCCCCCGGGGAGTTCCTGCCGGAGTGACCTGTCGCTGGCGACAGGTGATCTCGTATGCCCGTTTCTGACAGCTTTTGAGCGCTTACGGGGTGTGACTCGGGCCACGCGGAATGGGCGTAACGCTCGGGGAAGCAACGCGATGACCTAAGAGGTGACAGCCGCGGAGGGAATACGGTCGCCGTTCACGGCGCTGTGCATCTTCCCCGGCCCCCGCCCGTACCGTCGGCCCAATCCCCAGGCCGGTGGTCGGCTCCTGTCCGCTGTGGACGGGGCCGGAAGCCGTTTTCCAACGTTCCGAGAGGTTGTTCGTGTCGGCCAGCACATCCCGTACGCTCCCGCCGGAGATCGCCGAGTCCGTCTCTGTCATGGCGCTCATTGAGCGGGGAAAGGCTGAGGGGCAGATCGCCGGCGACGATGTGCGTCGGGCCTTCGAAGCTGACCAGATTCCGGCCACTCAGTGGAAGAACGTACTGCGCAGCCTCAACCAGATCCTCGAGGAAGAGGGTGTGACGCTGATGGTCAGTGCCGCGGAGCCCAACAAGCGCACCCGAAAGAGCGTCGCAGCGAAGAGTCCGGCCAAGCGCACCGCCACCAAGACGGTCGCGGCCAAGACGGTGACCACCACCAGGAAGGCCACCGCCAACGCCACCCCGGCGGCGCCCGCCGTCGACACGCCCGCCGAGGACGACGCTCCCAAGAAGGCCGCCGCCAAGAAGACGGCCGCCGCGAAGAAGACGGTGGCGAAGAAGGCGACCGCCACCGCGAAGAAGACGGCGGCCAAGAAGACCGCCGCCAAGAAGGACGACGTCGAGCTTCTCGAGGAGGAGGTGCTCGAGGACCCCAAGGGCGCGGAGGAGCCGGAGGGCGCCGAGAGCGCCGGTTTCGTGCTCTCCGACGAGGACGAGGACGACGCCCCCGCCCAGCAGGTCGCCGCTGCGGGCGCCACCGCCGACCCGGTCAAGGACTACCTCAAGCAGATCGGCAAGGTCCCCCTGCTCAACGCCGAGCAGGAGGTCGAGCTGGCCAAGCGCATCGAGGCGGGTCTCTTCGCCGAGGACAAGCTGGCCAACTCCGACAAGCTCGCACCCAAGCTCAAGCGTGAGCTGGAGATCATCGCCGAGGACGGCCGCCGCGCCAAGAACCACCTCCTGGAGGCCAACCTCCGTCTGGTGGTCTCCCTGGCCAAGCGGTACACCGGCCGCGGCATGCTCTTCCTGGACCTCATCCAGGAGGGCAACCTCGGTCTGATCCGCGCGGTGGAGAAGTTCGACTACACCAAGGGCTACAAGTTCTCCACGTACGCCACTTGGTGGATCCGGCAGGCGATCACCCGAGCGATGGCCGACCAGGCCCGCACCATCCGTATCCCGGTGCACATGGTCGAGGTCATCAACAAGCTCGCGCGCGTGCAGCGCCAGATGCTCCAGGACCTGGGCCGCGAGCCCACCCCGGAGGAGCTGGCCAAGGAGCTCGACATGACCCCCGAGAAGGTCATCGAGGTCCAGAAGTACGGCCGCGAGCCCATCTCGCTGCACACCCCGCTGGGTGAGGACGGCGACAGCGAGTTCGGTGACCTCATCGAGGACTCCGAGGCCGTCGTCCCCGCCGACGCCGTCAGCTTCACGCTCCTGCAGGAGCAGCTGCACTCCGTGCTGGACACCCTGTCCGAGCGCGAGGCCGGCGTCGTCTCCATGCGCTTCGGCCTCACCGACGGTCAGCCGAAGACTCTCGACGAGATCGGCAAGGTGTACGGCGTGACGCGTGAGCGGATCCGCCAGATCGAGTCCAAGACCATGTCGAAGCTGCGCCACCCGTCGCGTTCGCAGGTGCTGCGCGACTACCTCGACTAGGTCACAGCCATACGGCACCGAAGACCCGGTCCCCTCCACGGGGGCCGGGCCTTCGTGCTGCGGTGCGCGCCACTCTGCCCGACTCTGGGATTTCAAAGATCACCACAGAGTGAGGAGTGGGTATGCGACGCCGTATTGCCCGAGTACTGGTCCGGCCGCTCGTCCTCGCGGCCGCTGCGGCCGCGATACCGCTGGTGAACGCGGCCCCCGCGGCCGCTGACGGTGTTGTCGGTGGCTTTCCCGTGGATGTGTCGCAGAGCCCGTGGACCGTGGCGCTCTCCAGCCGTGACCGGTTCGGGGGTACGCGCGCGGGGCAGTTCTGCGGGGGCGTGGCCGTCGGCCGCACCACTGTGCTCACCGCGGCGCACTGTCTGGGCGGCGAGGTGGTCGGCGCGCCACCGACACGGGACCTGAAGGTCATCACGGGGCGAACGGATCTGCTCACCAGTGGGGGCAAGGAGATCCACGTGCGCGCCATCTGGGTCAATCCGCGGTACGACACGGCCACGAACGCGGGCGATTTCGCCGTGCTCAAACTGGCCCAGCCGCTGCCGCGGAGCGCCGTCATCCCCATGGCGGGCCCGGGCGACCCGGCGTACAGGCCGGGCACGAGCGCCGTGGTCTACGGCTGGGGGGACACCACCGGTGCCGCCGCCTACGCCCACTCCCTGCACGCGGCACGGGTGCACGTCCTGCCCGACGCCCAGTGCCGGCGGGCTTATCCGGGCACCGCCGAGGGCACCTACAAACCCGAGACGATGCTGTGCGCGGGCGAGGCCAGAGGGGGGCGGGACGCCTGTCAGGGGGACAGTGGAGGCCCGCTGGTCGCCCAGGGCCGACTGATCGGGCTGGTGTCGTGGGGGAGCGGCTGCGGACGAGCGGGGAGCCCAGGCGTCTACACCCGCGTGTCCGACGTCGTACGCACTCTCGCTCGTGCCGGTGGCTCCGAGGAGCCGGATCAGGATGCCGGTGACGCCTGACCGGGATCGCCGGTCATGAGGGCATGAAGACGGGCGGCCGCTCCCGTGTGTCAGGAACGGCCGCCCGTTCGCCGGCCTGTGCCGGTAGCTGGCTCGTCGTGCGAGGGGTCAGCGCTCTTCGTCGGACGAGTTTGCCGGAACAGACGTCAGGCGCTCGGTCTCGTCCTGTATCTCGGCGGCGATCTTCTTGAGTTCCGGCTCGAACTTGCGACCGTGGTGGGCGCAGAAGAGCAGTTCTCCGCCGCTCAGCAGGACGACGCGCAGGTATGCCTGGGCGCCGCAGCGGTCGCAGCGATCAGCGGCCGTCAGCGGGCTCGCGGGGGTCAGAACAGTAGTCACGTCGCCTCTTCTCTAGCTCGACGAGCTGTCGTACCAGGGTCAACATCCAACCAGCCCCAAACGTTCCCGCTCGTGGCATTTCCTCGAAAAATCTTTCCGAGAGGCTGTCCGTTGCCGGTTTGGCGGCGAATGTGCCGTATTACGTCTTTGTGTCTTACGGGTTCGCGCTGTCGGTCATGGTCGGTCCTCCCCGGCCGGGTTGCCGGTTGTTGCATGAGGACGTGCCCGGAGCCTAAATGGTTCATGCCTCGAAAGGAACGTGATATGTGCTTCACTCCATCGAGGGATCGAACGTACATGCGACTCTGGACTAGTCTGTGTCGATGCAGAGGGTTGCGTTACAAGGGCTCTACCAGGCCTCGGTACCCTCTGAGCGGCAACCGAAGCCGCGCCCTTACCCACCAGGGCCCCACCTGAAATTCAGCGAGGAGCGAACCGCGTGACCGCCGATACGTCCGTGCCGTCCACAGCGCTGCTGGCAGGAGCAGACCGGGACGGTTCCAACTACACCGCGCGGCACCTGCTCGTCCTCGAGGGCCTCGAAGCCGTGCGCAAGCGCCCGGGCATGTACATCGGGTCCACCGACAGCCGCGGCCTGATGCACTGCCTGTGGGAGATCATCGACAACTCCGTGGACGAGGCCCTGGCCGGCGTTTGCGACCACATCGAGGTGGTCCTGCACGACGACGGCTCGGTGGAGGTGCGGGACAACGGCCGCGGCATCCCGGTCGACGTCGAGCCCAGGACCGGCCTGTCCGGCGTCGAGGTCGTCATGACCAAGCTGCACGCCGGCGGCAAGTTCGGCGGCGGCTCGTACGCGGCCTCCGGCGGCCTGCACGGAGTCGGCGCCTCCGTGGTCAACGCCCTGTCCGCCCGGCTGGACGTCGAGGTGGACCGCGGCGGCCACACCCATGCCATCAGCTTCCGGCGCGGTGTGCCCGGAGCGTTCTCGGGCAACGGTCCCGACGCCAAGTTCGAGGCCAAGGGCGGCCTGCGCAAGGCCAAGAAGATCCCGAAGAGCCGCACCGGCACGCGCGTGCGCTACTGGGCCGACCGCCAGATCTTCCTGAAGGACGCCAAGCTGTCCCTGGAGAATCTGCACCAGCGCGCCCGCCAGACGGCGTTCCTGGTGCCGGGCCTGACCATCGTGGTGCGCGACGAGTATGGCCTCGGCGAGGGCGGCAGCAAGGGCGAGGAGTCCTTCCGCTTCGACGGTGGCATCAGCGAGTTCTGCGAGTACCTGGCGAGTGACAAGCCGGTCTGCGACGTCCTCCGCTTCAACGGTCAGGGCACCTTCAAGGAGACCGTCCCGGTCCTCGACGACCACGGCCAGATGACGCCCACCGAGGTGACCCGTGAGCTCGGCGTGGACATCGCGCTGCGCTGGGGAACCGGCTACGACACGACGCTGCGGTCCTTCGTCAACATCATCGCCACCCCCAAGGGCGGCACCCACGTCGCCGGCTTCGAGCAGGCCGTCGCCAAGACGATCAACGAGGTGCTGCGGGCCAAGAAGCTGCTGCGCGTCGCGGAGGACGACATCGTCAAGGACGACGCGCTGGAGGGCCTCACCGCCGTGGTCACGGTCCGGCTCGCCGAGCCCCAGTTCGAGGGCCAGACCAAGGAGGTCCTCGGCACCTCGGCGGCCCGCCGTATCGTGAACAACGTGGTGACCAAGGAACTCAAGGCGTTCCTGACCTCCACCAAGCGCGACGCCGCACAGCAGGCCCGCGTGGTCCTGGAGAAGGCCGTCGCCGCAGCCCGCACGCGCATCGCCGCCCGCCAGCACAAGGACGCGCAACGCCGCAAGACGGCTCTGGAGTCCTCCTCGCTGCCGGCCAAGCTGGCCGACTGCCGCAGCGACGACGTCGACCGCAGCGAGCTGTTCATCGTCGAGGGCGACTCCGCCCTCGGTACGGCGAAGCTGGCCCGGAACTCCGAGTTCCAGGCGCTGCTGCCGATCCGCGGCAAGATCCTCAACGTCCAGAAGTCGTCGGTCACGGACATGCTGAAGAACGCCGAGTGCGGCGCGATCATCCAGGTCATAGGAGCAGGCTCCGGCCGGACCTTCGACCTCGACGCCGCCCGCTACGGCAAGATCATCATGATGACCGACGCCGATGTGGACGGCTCCCACATCCGGACCCTGCTCCTGACGCTGTTCCACCGGTACATGCGGCCGATGGTCGAGGCCGGCCGGGTCTTCGCCGCGGTGCCGCCGCTGCACCGCATCGAGCTGATCCAGCCGAAGAAGGGCCAGGACAAGTACGTCTACACGTACTCGGACCGCGAACTGCGCGACAAGCTGCTCGAGTTCCAGAGCAAGAACATCCGGTACAAGGACTCGATCCAGCGGTACAAGGGTCTCGGTGAGATGGACGCCGACCAGCTGGCCGAGACCACCATGGACCCCCGCCACCGCACCCTGCGCCGCATCAACCTCTCCGACCTGGAGGCCGCGGAGGAGGTCTTCGACCTGCTGATGGGCAACGAGGTAGCGCCGCGCAAGGAGTTCATCGCCAGTTCGGCGGCCACGCTGGACCGCTCGCGCATCGACGCGTAGCCGCCGGGCCCTACCCGGGCCTCGGTGCGCGCGACCAGGGCCCTGGCACGCACCGCCGGGGCCCTGGTATCCCCGGCCGGGGCTTTTGTACGGCGGAGGCACGAGGCTTTGCGCGGGTGCCGGCGGAGGCACGAGACTCTGCGTGGATGTAGGCGGAGGCCAGCGAGGCTCTGCGTGGACGTCACCGGACGTCCGCGCCCCCAGCTCAGCCCAGCCCCGCTCGGCCACGCCCTGGCCGAGCGGGTGTTCTCCACCCGTGGGTGGAGATCGGCAGGGTCGCGGTTTCCACCCCTGATCCACCCCGGCTCCGATCAGCCGGACCGCGGTTTTCCGTAGCGTCGAAGGCGTCGGCGGCACCGCGCCGCCGGCCTCTCCTTCCCGCTCACGGAGGCTCTGATGTCCGGGCTCGTCAACGCGCTGGTGATCGTCGCCGTCGCCGCCCTGGTGATCACCCGGCAGTTCCGCGCACGCCGGCTCGACGCCGATCGACGCTGGTGGCTCCTGCCCGTGATCCTGGCGTTCGTCGCCCTTCGCGAACCCGGCATGGTCGATGCCCACCACCGCACCGAGTCCGTCGTGCTGCTCGCCGCCGAACTGGTCATCGGCCTGGGCACGGGAGCCGGCTGGGCCTGGACGACCCGCATATGGGCGGAGCCGGACGGCACGGTGTGGACCAAGAGCAGCAAGGCCAGCGTGGCCGTCTGGATCGGCGGCATAGCCCTGCGTGCCGGTCTCTTCGCGCTCGGTGCCGTGCTCGGCGTGCACCAGGACAGCGGGGCCCTGATGTTCGCCCTCGCCGGCACGCTGCTGGTCCGCTCGGGGATCCTCGTCTGGCGGACGCGTGGGCTGACCTCGGCGTCGGCCACGGCCGCGGCGTACGGTGGCGACGGGCCCCGACCCGCGTGGAAGGAGCGCGTGTGACGGAGAACGCCTGGACGCGCTGGCCCTCGCCGGAGGCGCTGGGACGCGCGGGCATCTCACAGCCTCGACGGCTGCTCAGCCGGGCCGTGCGGCTGCTGGTGACCGCCACGCTGCTGTGGGGCGCCGTCAGCAGCAGCCGGGTTCCCCTCTGGGGCGCGGTCGCGGCGGCGGTGGGTGTCCTCGTGGCGGCGGCCGCCGCCTGGGCCTACTTCCGGACCACGCTCGCACACCGGCTCTGGCCCTCCCTGGGACTCATCGCGGTACTGCTGGGCATCGCGGTCGCCGCCCAGACCACCGGCTTCACGGTGCCCGCGCTCGTCATCTTCTGCGGTTGCGCGGTCTGCGCGCTGGAGAGAATGCCCCTCGCCGCTGCCACGTCCGTGACGGCCGTCGCTCTGACCGCTTACAGCGTCGTCAACGACGACAAGTGGCTGACCACCGTCGTCACGAGCGTCGGCCTCGCCCTCGCCGGCTACGTCCTGCGGCTCGATGCCGAGGCCCGCGGAAACGCCCAGCGGCTCCTCACCCAGGAGCGGGCCGCGCTCGCGGCGGAGGCGGAGTCGGCGGCACTGGCCGAGCGGGCCAGGATCGCCCGGGAGATCCACGACGTGCTGGCCCACAGCCTCTCGGCGCAGCTCGTGCATCTGGAGGCCGCCCGGCTGCTCCTCGAGCGGGGGGCCGAGCGGGAGCAGATCCTGGAACGGGTGGTGGCGGCCCGGGGGATGGCCCGCGACGGTCTCGCCGAGACCCGGCAGGCCCTGTCCGCCCTGCGCGGTGACCTGACCCCGCTGGAGGACTTCCTCAGCGAGCTCGTCGGGGTGAACGACGGTGCAGAGGTCACCATCTCGGGTGAACGCAGACCGCTGCCCGCCGAGGCCTCGCAGGCCGTGCGCAGGGTCGCCCAGGAAGCCCTGACCAATGTCCGCAAGCACGCGCCGGGTGCCAAGGTCCGGGTCCGGCTCGACTACGGCGAGCACCAGGTGATGCTGGACGTACGGGATTCGGGCGGCAGACCGGGCGAGCTCGCCGGGGCCGGGGGCGGGTACGGTCTGCTGGGCATGCGGGAGCGTGCCGAGCTGCTGGGCGGTTCGCTGGAGGCGGGGCCGCACGAGGAGGGGTTCGCGGTGACGTTGAAGGTGCCGGTGTGAGCGAGGAGGCCGGCAAGAAGCCCGCACGGGTGGTGGTGGCGGACGACCAGACCGTTGTCCGGGAGGGCATCGTGATGCTGCTGGGGCTGCTGCCGGGGATCGAGGTCGTGGGGTCCGCGGCCGACGGGGACGAGGCGGTGGAGCTCGTCGCGGAACTCGCTCCCGACGTGGTCCTGATGGACCTGCGCATGCCTCGGTGCGACGGTGTGGAGGCCACCCGGCGGATCCGGTCGGAACACCCTGGGACACAGGTGGTGGTCCTGACGACCTACGCGGACGACGAGTCGCTGTTTCCGGCCCTCCGGGCGGGAGCACGCGGGTATCTCACCAAGGACGCGGGAGGTGACGAGATCGTCCGGGCCGTGGAGAGCGTGCTGTCCGGTGACGCGGGACTGTCGCCCAGCATCCAACGGCGGCTGCTGGAGCGGCTGTCCGAGCCGGAGCCCGCGCCCCGCCCGACCGCCGCCCCCGAGGCGCCGGACGGACTCACCGCGCGCGAGTGCGAGGTGCTGGTGCTGATCGCCGAGGGCCTGACCAACCAAGAGATCGCCCGCCGGCTGCACGTCTCCACCGCGACGGTGAAGACCCACATCAACAACCTCTTCGCCAAGACCGGCCTCAAGGACCGGGCGCAGGCGGTGCGTTACGCCTACGCGAACGGGCTGGTGCGGCCGCCGACGAGGTGAATCACCTGATGGGGTGAAGAGCGCGGAGAAGCGAAGTCCGGGGTCTTCCCGTTCTGTCCATCCTGGGGCATGCAGCCAAGCAACAGCCGTCCCCACGGGGGCGGAGGCGGTCCCGAGAACACGTCGGGCCACCACGACGGGCAGGACCCGGCACCCGAGGACATGAGGTACCGCGACCCCTGGTACGACGCACTGGCGTCCGGGTGGGGCGAGGGGGACGGTACCGGCCTCCCCGTCGCACCGGTGCCGGCGGCACGCCGGGAGGGGCAGATCGGGCGGGGCGCCGACGGGGCGGGAGAGGTGTACCTGGAGGTGCAGCGCAGCGCGGCGTTCCAGGAGGTGCGCAGCCGCTACCGGAGGTTCGTGGTGCCGGCGGTGGCGGTCTTCTTCGTCTGGTACCTGGTGTACGTCGTGGCCGCGACCACCGCCCCGGGGTTCATGGCGCGGCCGGTGGCGGGGGCGGTGAACGTGGCGATGCTCGCCGGGCTGGGTCAGTTCCTCACCACCTTCCTCTTCGCCTGGTCCTACGCGCGGCACGCGCGGCTGCGCCGGGACCGGGCCGCGCTGGAACTGCGCTGGGACACCCAGGAACTGACGCGGGGCGCCGCCGGAGGCGGTGCGTCGTGACCGGTGACCATCAGACCCTGGCGCTGCTGCTGTTCAGCGTGTTCGTCGCCGTCACGCTGGCCATCACCACCTGGGTGAGCCGCCACCGGCACGGTTCGGCGGAGGAGTTCTATGCGGGCGGGCGGCTGTTCACACCCATGGAGAACGGTTTTGCCATCGCGGGCGACTACGCCTCGGCCGCCTCCTTCCTCGGCGTCCCCGGGCTGATCGCCCTGTTCGGCTACGACGGGGTGTTGTACGTGGTGGGCTTTCTCGTGGGCTGGCTGGTGGTGCTGTTCCTCGTCGCGGAACTCGTCCGCAACTGCGGCCGGTTCACGCTCGCCGACGTGGTCGCGGCACGGATGAGCGAACGGCCGGTGCGGATCGCGGCGGGAACCTCCTCGGTCACCGTGTCCGTTCTGTATCTGGTGGCGCAGATGGTGGGCGCGGGCAGCCTGGTGGCCCTGCTCCTCGGACGGTCGGGCGGGGCGGCGCAGGCCTGGACGGTCATCGGTGTCGGCGCGCTGATGGTGATCTACGTCTCGTTGGGAGGGATGCGGGCCACGACGTGGATCCAGATCGTCAAGGCGGTCGTACTGCTGGGCGGCACCGTCGTGCTGACCGTGCTCGTCATGGCCCGCTTCCACGGCGACCTGGACCGGCTGCTGCTCGCCGCGGCCGGGCGCAGCGGCCACGCGGACGCCTTCCTGGCGCCGGGACTGAAGTACGGCGGGGACTGGACGGCCCGCCTGGACTTCATCAGTCTCGGGCTCGCGCTCGTGCTCGGCACGGGCGGGCTGCCGCACATCCTGTCCCGCTTCTACACCGTGCCGACCGCGCGGGCAGCGCGTCGTTCGGCGATCTGGTCCATCGGGCTCATCGGCGGCTTCTACCTGATGGCGATCGTCCTCGGGTTCGGCGCGGCGGCGATCGTCGGACCGGAGGCCGTACGAGGGTCGAACGCGGCAGGGAACACGGCGATTCCGCTGCTGGCCCTGAAGCTGGGGGGCGGCGCGGACTCCACGGGTGGCACGATCCTGTTCGCGGTGGTGGCGGCCGTCGCCTTCGCCACCATCCTCGCGGTGGTCGCCGGGATCACGCTCGCCTCCTCTGCGTCCGTGGCCCACGACCTGTACGCGTCGCTGCGACGCCGCAGCGGCCGGCAGCGCAGCGAGGTCGCCGTGGCGCGGGTCGCGGCCGTCGGCATCGGGGTGGTCGCCATCGCCCTCGGACTGCTCGCCCGCGACCTGAACGTCGCGTTCCTGGTGGGTCTCGCCTTCGCCGTCGCGGCCTCCGCGAACCTGCCGGTGCTGCTGTACTCGCTGTTCTGGCACCGTTTCACGACCCGTGGCGCGGTGTGGGCCGTGTACGGCGGGCTGATTCCGGCCCTGGGGCTGGTCGTGCTCTCGCCAGTGGTCTCCGGCAGTCCCGACTCGCTGTTCCCGGGCGTCGACTTCCAGTACTTCCCGCTGCAGAACCCCGGGATCGTCTCGGTTCCGCTGGGCTTTGTCGCCGGCTGGCTCGGCACCGTCACCTCCACCGAGCCGCCGGACGAGGCCAAACACGCGGAGACGGAGGTCCGGTCGCTGACGGGAGCGGGCGCCGTGTAGGGCCGACCGGCCCCGACGAACCGCCGAGCCCGCAGCAGTCGTACCACCGCGGACGGGGAAACGTGTCTACGGCGCCACCCATGCGTACCGGTGCTCCGGGCGCCCGGTGTCGCCGTACTTCAGCGACAGGCGCAGGCGGCCGGCCTGTTCCAGGTGACGGAGGTAGCGCTGGGCGGTGGAGCGGCTCAGGCCGGTCCGGGCGGCCACCTCGTGGGCCGACAGGGGCTGGTCGGCGCGGTGCAGGACACCGCAGATGAGGTCCGTGGTGGGCTCCGAGTGGCCGCTGGGCAGTCCGGGAGAGGAAGGCGCGGGCGTGGTGCGCAGCGCGCCGAATATCCGGTCCACCTGCTCCTGTCCGGCCACCCCGTGCCCGCCGACGCGGTCGACGGTGCGGCGCAGCGCGGCGTAGGACTCCAGGCGGGTGCGCAGCGCCGCGAAGGTGAAGGGCTTGACCAGGTAGTGCAGTGCGCCCAGACGCATCGCCTGCTGCACCGTCGCCACGTCGCCGGCCGCCGTGATCATGATGACGTCCGTGCCCAGGCCCTGCTCACGCATGCGGTGGACGAGTTCCAGCCCCGTACGGTCGGGCAGATAGTGGTCGAGCAGGACCAGGTCGATACCGCCGCGCTGCACGGCGGTCAGTGCCTGCGCGGCACTGTGCGCGCGGGCGGTCACCCGGAAGCCGGGAACCTTTCCCACGTACTTGGCGTTGATCTCGGCGACACGGAAGTCGTCGTCGACCACCAGGACGTCAATCATCGGGCCTCTTTCTCCCAAGGCCAGGCGAGCGTTAAGCCCGTGTTTCGGCTCCGTTGTTGTAGCGCGAGCAAAACGAGCACAACAGATGCTTGCGAGCAAAAGAACGGCTTGCGCCCAGAAGACTGCTGCTGTGGCAGGGACCACACCTACCGTCCCGGGCCATGAGCACAGACACCAGCCCCGCCATCGAGCTACGGGGCGCGAGCAAGACTTTCAGGACCCCGTCCGGGGGCCTGCACACCGCTGTGAAGGATCTGGACCTCACCGTTCGGCGGGGTGAGTTCGTGGCCGTGGTCGGCCCCACCGGTTGCGGCAAGTCGACCACGCTGACCCTGGTCAGTGGCCTCGAGGAGCCCACGCAGGGCGATGTGCTGGTGGCCGGCGAGCCGGTTCAGGGCGTCGGCGGCAGGGTCGGCTTCGTCTTCCAGCAGGACGCGACCTTCCCCTGGCGTACCGTGCTGTCCAACGTGATGGCCGGACCGCGCTTCCGCGGCGTACCCAAGGCGGAGGCGAAGGAGAAGGCGCGCGCATGGCTGGCCCGGGTCGGGCTCGCCGCCTTCGAGGACCGCTACCCGCACCAGCTCTCCGGCGGCCAGCGCAAGCGCGTCGCCCTTGCCGCCACCTTTGTCAACGACCCCGAGATCCTGCTGATGGACGAGCCGTTCTCGGCGCTCGACGTGCAGACCCGGGCGCTGATGTCGGACGAGCTCCTGGAGCTGTGGGAGGGGACGGGCGCCTCGGTCGTGTTCGTCACCCACGACCTGGAGGAGGCCATCGCGCTGGCCGACAAGGTCGTCGTGATGACCGCCGGCCCCGCGACCGTCAAGCAGGTCTTCGACATCGGCCTGCCCCGTCCGCGCAAGGTCGAGCAGGTGCGCCTGCAGTCGGAGTTCATCGACATCTACCGCGAGATCTGGGAGTCCCTCGGCGAAGAGGTCCGCATCACCCGCGAGAGGGGTGCCGCCAATGTCGCCTGAGGTCCTCAGCACACCGGTCGCCGAGACGGCGAAGACCCCGGACCGCGCGCTCTCCCGGGCCCAGGCCGCCCGCAGACGCAAGGTCGTCATCACCTCCGCCCGCGTCCTGCTGCTGGTGGCCGTGCTCGGCCTGTGGGAGGTGCTCTCCCGGGCCAAGGTCATCGACCCGTTCAACTTCTCGATGCCCTCGCAGATATGGGACCAGATCTGGACCTGGATCACCCACGGCACCGCGCTCGGCTCGCTGGGCGAACAGATCTGGTACACGCTCTACGAGGCGCTGCTCGGCTGGGTCGTCGGTGTCGTGGCAGGTGTGGTCCTCGGTATCGCGCTGGGTCGCGTCGCGTTCCTCGCCGATATCCTCGGTCCTTACATCAAGGTGCTCAACTCCATACCGAGGATCGTGCTCGCCCCGATCTTCGTGATCTGGTTCGGGCTCGGCCCGGCCTCCAAGGTCGCCTCCGCCGTGGTCCTCGTCTTCTTCCCGGTGTTCTTCAACGCCTTCCAGGGCGCCCGCGAGGTCGACCGCAATCTGGTGGCCAACGCCCGGATCCTGGGTGCGAGCGACCGCAGGGTCACGCTCCAGGTGGTCATCCCGTCCGCGACCTCGTGGATCTTCACCAGCCTCCACGTGAGCTTCGGCTTCGCCCTCATCGGTGCGATCGTCGGCGAGTACATCGGCGCGACCCGGGGCATCGGCCTGCTCGTCGCGCAGTCCCAGGGCACGTTCAACGCCGCCGGTGTGTACGCCGCGATGGTCATCCTCGCCGCGGTCGCGCTCGTCGCCGAGGGCCTGCTCACCTTCGCCGAGCGGCGCATCTTCCGCTGGAAGCCCGCGGATTCCGAGCACTGACCCTCACCACTGCCGTATCACCGCTTCTTCGTAGTTCTTCTTCTCCCGCACCGCCCTCTCACAAGGACGTGAAACCGCCATGCGCAAGTCCGCCAGATTCGCCGCCTCGGCCGTCGCCGGTCTGCTCGCCCTGTCCTCCCTCACCGCCTGCGCCAACGACGCGGCCAGCTCGACCGCGAACAGCGGCGGTGGCGGGGGCGGCGGCAAGGGCGAGCACGTCAAGATCATGGTCGGTGGCCTGGACAAGGTCATCTACATGCCGGCGATGCTCACCCAGCGCCTCGGCTACTTCTCCGCGGAAGGCCTCAATGTCGAGCTGCTGAGCGAGCCCGCCGGTGTCCAGGCCGAGACCGCGCTCGTCTCCGGCCAGGTGCAGGGCGCCGTCGGCTTCTACGACCACACGCTCGACCTGCAGGTCAAGGGCAAGAACGTCGAGTCCGTGGTCCAGTTCTCGCACGCCCCCGGCGAGGTGGAGGTCGTCTCCAGCAAGGCGGCCGGCAAGATCGGTTCATCGAAGGACTTCAAGGGCAAGAAGCTCGGCGTCACCGGCCTCGGCTCCTCGACCGACTTCCTCACGAAGTACCTCGCGGTCAAGAACGGTGTGAACGTCAACGAGTTCTCGCCGGTCGCCGTCGGGGCCGGACCGACCTTCATCTCCGCCCTCCAGAAGGGCTCCATCGACGCCGGTATGACGACCGACCCGACCGTCGCGACGATCCTGGACAAGAAGGCCGGCAAGATCCTCCTCGACATGCGGACCCCGGAGGGTTCGCAGGCGGCGCTCGGCGGCCCGTACCCGTCGTCGAGCCTGTACATGCAGACCGACTGGGTCAACGGTCACAAGGACACCGTCCAGAAGCTGGCCAACGCGTTCGTCAAGACGCTCAAGTGGATGTCCACCCACAGCGCCTCCGAGATCGCCGCCAAGATGCCCGCCGACTACTCCCAGGGCAACAAGGCGCTCTACGCCGAGGCGATCAAGAGCACGCTGCCGATGTTCACCAAGGACGGCGTCATGCCGGCCGACGGTCCCGCAACCGTTGAGAAGGTCCTCAAGGCGTTCAACCCCAACATCAAGAACGCCAAGGTGGACCTGAGCAAGACCTTCACCACCGAGTTCGTCGAGAAGGCCACCGGCTGACATCCGTATGCACAGGGGGACACGGTCTCGTCCCCCGCCCCCGAGCCGTGTCTCAGACGCGGGTCGCCCACACGTAACGGTGTTCCGGGCGGCCCGCGTCGCCGTACTTCAGGGTCAGCCTGGCCCGCCCCGTGCGCTCCAGCAGCTTGAGGTAGCGCTGGGCGGTCTGCCGGCTCACCCCGGTCCGGTCGGCGATCTCCTGGGCCGACAGGGGGCCCTCGGCCGTCATCAGCGACTGGCGGACGAGTTCGGCGGTGGTGGGGGAGTGCCCCTTGGGCAGCCCGGGATCGGCCGGGGCGGACAGGGCCCCGAAGATCCGGTCCACCTCGGCCTGTTCCGCCTCGCCACCGCCGTCCAGCGTGCGGCGCAGCTCCGCATAGGCCTCCAGCTTGACCCGCAGGCCCGCGAAGCCGAACGGCTTGACCAGGTACTGCAGCGCCCCGTGCCGCATCGCGGCCTGGACGGTCGCCACGTCCCGCGCCGCCGTCACCATGATCACGTCGGTCTGGTGGCCGCGCCGACGCATCTCCCGCACGACCGTCAGACCCGTCTCGTCGGGCAGGTAGTGGTCCATGAGGACCAGGTCCAGGCGCGGCAGCGTCTCCAGCCGGCGCAGCGCCTCGGCTGCGGTGTGCGCCTCGCCCGCGACGTGGAAGCCCGGCACCTTCTCGACATAGGCCGCGTTGACCCGGGCCACCCGGGCGTCGTCGTCCACGACCAGGACCTCGATCATCGCGACTCCTCCTCGGACGTCTCGAGGGCGGCGGTGAGAGAGGGCTGCAGCTCCGCGGATTCCAGGTCCGTGGTTCCCGGGTCCGCGGTTCCCGGGTCCGCCGGCGTGGGGTCCGCGGACGCGAGGTCCGGCTCGGCCAGCGCCTCGGGCAGCACGACGGTGAACTCCGCGCCGCCGCCGGGCGCCTCGCCCACCGTCGCCCGGCCTCCCTGCCGCTCGGCGAGCCTGCGCACCAGGGAGAGACCGATGCCGCGCTTGCCGTGTGCCGGCGGCTGCTTGGTGGACCACCCTTCCGTGAAGATCAGGTCCCGTTGGTCCGCCGGGATCCCCGGCCCCGTGTCGCGCACCCTGAGGACGGCGGTGCGTCCCTCGGCGCGCAGTTCGACCTCCACGCGCGCGTGCGGGGTCGCCGCCACCGCGTCGAGCGCGTTGTCGACCAGGTTGCCGACGACCGTCACCAGGCCCCGGGGATCGACCAGCCGGTCCGGCAGCCGGGTCCGGTCCGAGACCCACAGTGCGACCCCGCGCTCGGCCGCGACGGTCGCCTTGCCGACCAGCAGGGCGGCGATCAGCGGGTCCTGGATCTTCTCGGTGACCTGTTCCGCGGTGGCTCGGTGGTCGCCGACGACCTCCCCGACGAACTCCACCGCGTCGTCGTACATCTCCAGCTCCAGCAGCCCGAGCAGCGTGTGCATGCGATTGGCGTGCTCGTGGTCCTGCGCGCGCAGCGCGTCGATCAGTCCGCGGGTGGAGTCCAGTTCCCGGCCCAACTGCTCCAGCTCGGTGCGGTCGCGCAGGGTGGCGACGGCGCCTCCGTCGTCGGTGGGCATGCGGTTGGCGACCAGGACGCGCTGCCCGCGCACGGTGAGCAGATCCGTGCCCGTCACCCGCCCGGCCAGCACGTCGGTCGTACGGCCCTCGCCGAGCGCCTCGTCGAGCGACCGGCCGACCGCCTCGTCACCGATGCCGAGCAGGCGCCGGGCCTCGTCGTTGAGCAGCCGGACACGGCCGTGGCGGTCGAGGGCCACGACGCCCTCCCGGATGCCGTGCAGCATCGCCTCCCGCTCGGCGAGCAGGGCCGCGATGTCCGAGAAGGCCAGGTCCCTCGTCTGCCGCTGGACCCGCCGGGAGATCAGCCAGGCGGCCAGCGCGCCGACCGCGAGGGCGCCACCGGCGTACGCGAGCAGCCCCGGTATGGCATCGATCAGTTTGGCGCGGACGCTGTCGTAGGCGATGCCCACCGAGACCGCGCCGATGATGCGGTGGTCGTCGTCGTACAGCGGCACCTTGCCCCGGGCCGAGCGGCCCAGGGTGCCGGTGTCGATCTGCATGACCTTCCTGCCCGCCAGTGCGGGAGTGGGGTCCGTCGAGACGGTCCGCCCGATCTGCTTCGGATCGGTGTGCGACCAGCGCACGCCCCGCACGTCCATCACCACGACGTACTCGGCGGAGGTCTCCTTGCGGATCCGCTCCGCCTCCTTCTGCACGGGGCCGCCGACGGTCGGCGCGGAGTTCTGCAGGTCGTGCGCGACCTGAGGGTTCTGTGCGGTGGTCTCGGCGATGGCGAGCGCGCGGCGCATCGCCTGGTCGTCCAGCTGATGGCTGAGCGGCGCGAGGAACAGCCCGGTCGCCAGGACCGCCACTCCAGCGGCGATCGCCAACTGCATCAGCAGCACCTGCGAGAACACCCGCCGTGGCAGGCCGAGGCGCAGGCGGCGCGCGGGGGGAGTGGGGCTCATGCCCACGACCGTACGTCGGCGGGCGGTGACTGCCCCAGGGGGGTGTGGCATGGATCTCGTGGCCGGATCCCGGGTGCCCGGCAGCCCGAGCGGCCGGGTCCCGTTCCAGGGGACGCGCGCGGTCACATGCCCCGCCTCAGCGGGCGGGTACCGACCGGGCGACCGTCAGCTCGCGCACCGCGGTCACGTCCATGCGGGTCGGCCCGCCCAGCACCGCCGCGCCGCAGCTCTCCGGGTGGGGCGGCTCGGCGACGCCCCGCACCACGGTCACGTGCCACCGGCGTCCGTCGGCGTGGGCGACGGTCACCTCCCAGCGCGGTGCGTCGCCGTCGGTGTCCAGGCTCTCGGTGCGTACAACGCTCAGCGCGTCCGCGCGGTGCTCGCCGGACGCCGTGCGCACCGCCAGCTCCGCCGCCTGTCCGGGCCGTTCCCAGGCGGTGCGGCCACGGCAGCCCTCCAGGACCACCCGGCCCTCCCGCACGCCGTGCAGGGCGTCCTTGACGGCGTGGGCCTCGGCCCTGCCGTACGCGTACCCGTACGGCAGGATCAGCAGGGTCGGCGAGAAGCGGTGGCCGCCGAGGTGAGTGACCTCCCAGGCTCCCCGCACCCCGGAGGCGGCGAGTGTGGCCGCGAGCGGCCGGCCGAGCAGGGCGCAGCACCGGTCGCGCTTGCCGTTGGTGCAGACGAGGGCGAGTGGGTCGCCCGTGTGCGGCCTGCCGCCCAGCGCCGCGTCGAAGCTGTGGTGATCGCCCCTGCCCAGGGCGGCGAAGTCGAGACCCAGCAACCGCGCGGGGTCGACGGTCATGGCGCTGTGCAGCCATGCGTCGCCCGGAACCGTGTGTGCGGCATATACATGGCGCACGGACGGGGTGCGGCAGTCGGCGTGCCGCCCCGGGCGGCGGATGAGCGCGACACGGACGCCGGTGCCCTCAGCCGCCCGTTCCAGGGAGCGCCCCAGGTCCGGGTCGAGGTGGCTGGAGGTGAGCGCCCTGGCGCCCCAGGGGCCGGGCTGCTCCAGCAGCAGCCACGTGGTCGCCGTGGGCGCGGTGGCGGACATCGGCTCGTGGAGCTGCCGGGAGACGGTCGCGCACGTACTCACACAGGCGAGCCTAACCTGAGTTGGCGCGCAGCAGTGTTCGGCGCTCGGAACGATCTACTCCGGCAGTGGCTGCGGAGGCCGTGGACCGACGTACCGGCCACTCGGGCGCATGCGCAGCGGGCGCTCCCCGTACTCCTCCAGGGCGTGGGCGATCCAGCCCGCCGTCCTGGCCACGGCGAAGATCGTCTCGCTCGCGCTGGAGGGCATGCCGGAGGAGGCGGTGAACACGGCCAGGGCCAGGTCGACGTTGGCGTGCAGCGGAGTGTGACGGGCGGTCGTGGCGACGATGTCGCGGGCGGCGGCGAGGGCCGGGGCGGCCCGCGGGATGTCCTCCAGGAGGGCGAAGAGGGCACGCGCGCGTGGATCCTCGCCCGGGTAGAGGCGGTGGCCGAGTCCGGGGATGCGGCGGCCTTCGCGCAGCTCGTCGGCGATGACGGGCCCGGCGGAGCCCCGGTCCAGCACCTCGAGGATGAGCCGGTGGGCCAGTCCGCCGGCCGCGCCGTGCAGCGGGCCCTCGAGCACGCCGAGCCCCGCGGAGACGGCGGCGTAGGCGTGCGCGCGGGCGGAGGCGGCCACGCGCACGGCGAGCGTCGAGGCGGCCAGGTCGTGGTCGACGAGCAGGCCCAGCGCGGTGTCCAGCACGCGCAGTGAGGCGTCGTCGGCGGGGCGACCGGTCAGCCGTGCCCAGAGCCGGTGGGCGAGCGGGCCCTGGTCGCGGTGGTCGTGCCGGACCGGCGGCAGCGCGGTGACGAGGGTCGGGATGAGCACGCGCGCGGTGCCGAGCACGGCGTCCTCCGACAGGTCGAACCGCAGCGGGTCCGCCGCGGCGGCCGCGATCGCGGCGACCCGCAGCCGGTCGGTGGGCCCCGTGTGCTCGGGCAGGGCGTCCACGGCGCGGCGGGCCACGGCGACGGAGGCGTCGGGCGCGGTGAAGGTGACTCCGGGGCGCAGCCGCCCGGTCCAGAGCCACTCGGCGATCTCCTCGTAGGTGTGCCGGGCGGCCAGCTCCGCGGCGTCCACGCCGCGGAAGTAGTAGCGGTCCTTGTCGATGAGGGTGATCCGGGTCCGCACGGACAGCTCCCCGCTGAAGTCCGCGGCGCTTGCGTCCCTCCGCTTGCGGCGGGCGAGCGCCTCGACCTCCTTGGCGTCGAAGGAGCTGCCCCGGCCGCCCGGACCGCGGCGGCTGCTGAGCTGACCGCGGCTCACGTACGCGTACACGGTCTCGGGCTTCACCCCGAGCAGCTCGGCGGTCTCCTTGGTGGTCAGCCGCCGCTCCGCGGCGTCGACGGCGGGTTGCTGATCGCGCATGGAGCTCACCGTATCCGCCTCCGGCCCTTGTGCAAGCATTGATTCAATCAATATTGACAGCTACTCAGTCAACGCTGGACAGTGCAGATCAAGTCCATGGGAGGAAACATGTCCAGCAACAGGGCCGCAGCAACTCTTGTCGACGCGCCGCGGGGACTCGCGGGAGTCGTGGTCACCGACACCCGAATCGGTGACGTCCGCGGGCTCGAGGGCTTCTACCACTACCGCCAGTACTCGGCCGTCGAACTGGCCCGGACCCGCAGCTTCGAGGACGTCTGGCATCTTTTGGTCCACGGCGGGCTGCCGGACGCCGAACGCGGTGCCGCCTTCGCCGCGGAGACGGCCGCGCTGCGCAGGCTGCCCGACGAGGTGCGGTCGGCCCTGCCCGCGATCGCGGCGGCGGGCCGGCGTTCCGGCCCGCTGGCCGGCATGCGCACCGCGCTGTCCCTGCTGGGCGCGGCGAAGGACTTCCGCCCGGTCTACGACATCGACGCCGACCGTCGCCGCCAGGACACCCTCGTCGCCTGTGCGGCCGTGCCGACACTGCTCACCGCGCTGCACCGGCTGGCCAAGGGGCTCGCCCCCGTGGAGCCGCGCGAGGACCTCTCGTACGCGGCGAACTACCTCTACATGCTGACGGGTTCCGAGCCGGATCCACGGCGGGCGCGGGCGATCGAGCAGTACTTGATCTCAACCATTGACCACGGGTTCAATGCGTCAACCTTCACGGCACGGGTCATCGCGTCGACCGGGGCGGACGTGGCCGCCTGCCTCGTGGGAGCGGTGGGGGCGCTGTCGGGGCCCCTGCACGGAGGCGCGCCCAGCAGGGCGCTGGACACACTGGACGCGATCGGCACCCCTGATCGGATCGACTCCTGGATCTGTGCCCGCGTCCTCGCCGGAGACCGCATCATGGGCTTCGGCCACGCCGTCTACCGCACCGAGGATCCGCGCTCCCGCATGCTGCGTGAGATCGCCCAGGGATTCGGCGGGCCGCGGGTCGAATTCGCCGTCGAGGTCGAACGCCGTGTCGAGGCGATTCTCGCGGAGCTGAAGCCCGGCCGTGAACTCCACGCCAACGTCGAGTTCTACGCGGGCGTCGTCATGGAGCTGTGCGGCCTGCCCCGCGAGATGTTCACCCCGACCTTCGCCGCGGGGCGGGTGGTGGGCTGGAGCGCGAACGTCCTGGAGCA
The DNA here is from genome assembly GCF_002154505.1 of Streptomyces carpinensis. Classification (GTDB taxonomy): domain Bacteria; phylum Actinomycetota; class Actinomycetes; order Streptomycetales; family Streptomycetaceae; genus Streptomyces; species Streptomyces carpinensis. The sequence goes on from NZ_MUBM01000205.1 coordinate 22,658, forward strand.
GGCGGAGGACTCGAAGATCATCAGGCCGGCGGCGAGGTACGTCGGGCCGGTGCCGCCCGTGAAGGTGCCGGAGGCGGCCTGAGGGACGCGTGCGGCCTGGTGCCGTTCTGGCGCCAGGCCTCATCGGTGGCCGTCGAGCAGGGACGGGGTGCCGGCTGCTCGCCGGAGGGGCGGTCCGGCTCTGTGGGCGGTTGCGCGTGCGGCCGGTACGGGACGGGACGCTCTCGGGGTGGACGCGGCCTCGGGTGGGTGTCAGGCGTCGGGGATGTCCGCCTTGGCGCGGATCAGGGTCTCCCGGCTCACGACGACGATGCGTTCGTAGTCGGCGCGGGAGGCGTCGGCTGGCAGCTCCCGCTCTAGCGTCTCGGTGGCCTCGGTGCCGATGACGGCGAAGTTTCCGTCGCTCAGCTCGAAGACGTCCGGGCAGTTGGCTCCTGAGGCACTGCCGCGGGCACGGGGAGGCACACCGATGCGGCGCACGATTTTCAAGGGGTACCGGTCCTTACCAATGATCTGGGAACACAGTGGTGGTTCAGCAGATTAATGGTGTTCCAGAGACCCATGTTGCTGATGCGCGAAAGCGGCCCGTCGTGTCGCCCAGCGTGACTGGGTTGACGCTCTGTGAACCCGGGGCGTCCACGATGGTCGCCGCGTGCGCACCCTAGGCGGACGGCGGATTGCCCACCACCCACCATTCGTCCGTGTCGGCGTCGTCGAGGTCCTGGATGAGCCCGTCGACCATGTGGCCGATCCTCGCTTCGTCGGACGACTGCTTCAGCGTGGCGCGCTGTCCTTTGGACGCCTCCCAGTACTCCCGCATCACAGGATTCTGGAAGAGCTCCCGCGCGTGCCCGTAGAACTCCTCCTGATCCAGCAGTCCGGCCCGGTAGAGGTGGTAGAGGTTGATGTACCAGGCGTTGGCGTAGAGGTACTGACGCCGCTTCTCCGCCGGGATGCTCGTGTCGTAGGTGTCGATGACCGCGGCCAGGGACGGATCGTCGATCGCCCTCGCCAGCAGTTCCCAGTGCATGCGCTGCTGGTTTGCCAGAGCTCTGCGCCGGGACGCCAGTTCCTCCAGTTCCAGCCGGCGCGCCTGCAGGCGCTCCGCCTCGAGGCGCCGCTGACGTGCCGCGAGCCCCAGGCCGGCGCCGGCGAGCAGCAGAGCGGCCGCGGTGGAGCCGAACCTCCCCGCGGTGTTCTTCCGTGTGCTCATGTCAACCCCCGATCAGGCAGCCGTCCGCCGGTCGTCGGGTGCGGGTCGATTGCAGGGACCGGCGAGCGGTGGGCGGCGCTTGCCGTCTCCCAGGGTGCCGAGCGGCTCTGATCGGCGGGGAGGCGGAGAGGAGGCGCACGGAGGGAAGCGAGGGTCGCACGCTCCGGCGCCATGTCCAACGTCTGCCCCGCAAGTGCTGCTAACAATCGTTCACTTCGGCGTGATTCGCGCGGCTCGTATCCTGGGTCGGCATTCAGTTGTCGTAGGTGCACCGCGGCCGTGAGCCGGTGCACGCGTAGGTGTGAGAGAGGTCGCGCGGTGAGCCAGCCGAGCCGGAACCCGGATCCGAACGCGAGTGCCGGCGCGGGCGGGACCGGTGGGCGGATCCCGGTCGTCGTGCTCGCCGGATTCCTCGGCTCCGGAAAGACCACCCTCCTCAACCACCTCCTCCACCACAGCGGCGGCAGCCGTATCGGCGCGATCGTCAACGACTTCGGCGCCATCGAGATCGACGCCATGGCGGTCGCCGGAGCACTCGGCGACTCCACCGTCTCCCTCGGCAACGGATGCCTGTGCTGCGCGGTCGACCCCGGCGAGCTCGACCGGTACCTCGACCGGCTCACCCGCCCCGAGGTCGGCATCGACGTCGTCGTCGTCGAGGCCAGCGGGCTCGCCGAGCCACAGGAACTCGTCCGCATGCTGCTGGCCAGCGAGAACCCCAGGGTCGTGTACGGCGGTCTCGTCGAGGTCGTCGACGCCGCCGAGTTCGACGACACCCGTGCCAGGCACCCCGAGATCGACCGGCATCTCGCGCTCGCCGACCTCGTCGTGGTCAACAAGGCCGACCGGGTCGACGACGGCGACAGGGTGCTCGGGCTCGTACGGTCCCTCGTCGACCGGGCCGCCGTCGTCCCGGCCTCCTACGGCCGCGTCGACCCGGAGTTCCTCTTCGACTGCAGGCCGCGCGGGGAGCGCATCGGGCAGCTGTCCTTCGACGACCTGGGGACGAGCGAGGAGGACGATGCGCACGGCCGCCACGCCGGGCACCTGCACGCCGGCTACGACAGCCTCTCCTTCGTCTCCGACCTGCCGCTCGACCCCCGCCGGCTGATGCGGTTCCTCGACAGCCGGCCCGACGGCCTCTACCGCATCAAGGGGTACGTCGACTTCGGCCCGCACGACCCGCGCAACCGCTACGCCGTGCACGCCGTGGGGCGCTTCCTGCGGTTCTACCCGGAGCCCTGGCCCGCGGGCCGGCAGCCGCGCCTCACCCAGCTGGTGCTCATCGGCTCCGGCATCGACGCACCGGTTCTCGGCGAGGAACTCAAGGCGTGCAAGGAGAACGCCCCGCACGCCGACGAGCACGGCATGTGGGGCGTCCTGCGCTACGTACGAGGCCCCGAGGAACCGGGCCACGACGGACCCGACCACCAGGGAGCGGCTCCCGAGGAGCCGGTCCTCGACGAACCGGTCCTCGAGGACCCGATGTCCTAGACCGGTCCCGCCACCGCCGCCACCGTCTTCGTCAGCGACACGCCCGAGCCGTCGCGGCGCGGGTCGATGTCCGGGAGTTCCGCCGGGTTGCCGTTCTTCTGGGCGGCACGGGCCGGAGTGGCGCCCGCCCAGGCGAACGAGAGGCAGTCCTCGCCCTTCAGGAACCGCTGGCAGCGCACACCGCCGGTGGCCCGGCCCTTGCGCGGGAACTGGTCGAACGGCGTCACCTTGGCCGTCGTCTGCACGGAGTCGTCCAGCGTCCCGCGGGAGCCGGCGACCGTGAAGACCACCGCGTCCACGGCCGGGTCCACGGCCGTGAACGAGATGACCTTGGCGCCCTCGGTGAGCTTGATGCCCGCCATGCCGCCGGCCGGGCGGCCCTGCGGCCGGACCTGGGCGGCCTGGTAGCGCAGGAGCTGGGCGTCGTCCGTGATGAAGACCAGGTCCTCCTCCCCGGTGCGCAGCTCGGCTCCGCCGACGATCCGGTCGCCCTCCTTGAGGGTGATGACCTCCAACTCCTCCTTGTTGGACGGGTAGTCGGGAACCACGCGCTTGACGACACCCTGTTCGGTGCCCAGCGCCAGGCCCGGCGAGGACTCGTCCAGCGTGGTCAGGCAGACCACCGTCTCGTCGTCCTCCAGGGAGACGAACTCCGCGAGCGGGGCGCCGCCCGACAGGTTCGGCGCCGACCCCGACTCCGGCAACTGGGGCAGGTCGACGACGTTCACGCGGAGCAGACGACCGGCCGAGGTCACCACACCGATCTCGCCACGGGCGGTGGCGGGGACCGCTGAGGCGATCACGTCGTGCTTGTGCCGCCTGCCGCCCTCCTCGTGCGGGAGCGGCTCGCCGTCCGCAGTGCGGGCCAGCAGGCCCGTCGAGGACAGCAGGACACGGCACGGGTCGTCCGCCACCTGCAGCGGCACCGTCGCGGCCGGGACGGCGCCCGTCTCCAGCAGCAGCGTGCGCCGCGGGCTGCCGAACTTCTTGGCGACCGCGGCCAGTTCGACCGAGACCAGCTTGCGCAGCTCCGCGTCCGAGTCCAGGATCCGGGTGAGCTCCTCGATCTCCGCCGTGAGCCGGTCCTTCTCCGCCTCCAGCTCGATGCGGTCGTACTTGGTCAGGCGGCGCAGCGGCGTGTCGAGGATGTACTGGGTCTGCACGTCGCTCAGCGAGAAGCGCTCCATCAGGCGCTGCTTGGCCTGCGCGGAGTTCTCGCTGGAGCGGATCAGGCGGATGACCTCGTCGATGTCCACCAGCGCCGTGAGCAGGCCCTCGACCAGGTGCAGCCGGTCGCGCCTCTTGCCGCGGCGGTACTCGCTGCGCCGCCGTACGACGTCGAAGCGGTGGTCGAGGTAGACCTCCAGGAGCTCCTTCAGGCCCAGCGTGAGGGGCTGGCCGTCGACCAGCGCCACGTTGTTGATGCCGAAGGACTCCTCCATCGGCGTCAGCTTGTACAGCTGCTCCAGGATCGCCTCCGGCACGAAGCCGTTCTTGATCTCGATGACCAGGCGCAGTCCGTGCTCGCGGTCGGTGAGGTCCTTGACGTCGGCGATCCCTTGGATCTTCTTCGAGCCGACCAGGTCCTTGATCTTGGCGATGACCTTCTCCGGGCCGACCGTGAACGGCAGCTCGGTGACGACCAGGCCCTTGCGGCGGGCCGTCACGGTCTCCACGGAGACCGTGGCACGGATCTTGAACGTGCCGCGGCCGGTCTCGTAGGCGTCGCGGATCCCGGACAGGCCGACGATGCGGCCGCCGGTGGGCAGGTCGGGGCCCGGTACGTGCTTCATCAGCGCGTCCAGATCCGCGTTCGGGTACCGGATCAGGTGCCGGGCGGCCGCGATCACCTCGCCGAGGTTGTGCGGCGGCATGTTCGTGGCCATGCCGACGGCGATGCCCGAGGCGCCGTTCACCAGCAGGTTCGGGAACGCGGCGGGCAGGGCCGCCGGCTCCTGCTCCTGGCCGTCGTAGTTGGGGGCGAAGTCGACCGTGTCCTCGTCGATCGACTCGGTCATCAGGCTCGTCGCCTCGGCCATGCGGCACTCGGTGTACCGCATGGCGGCGGGCGGGTCGTCGTTGCCCAGCGAGCCGAAGTTGCCGTGGCCGTCGACGAGCGGGACGCGCATCGAGAACGGCTGGGCCAGGCGCACCAGGGCGTCGTAGATCGACGCGTCGCCGTGCGGGTGGAGCTTGCCCATGACCTCGCCGACGACGCGGGCGCACTTCACGTACCCGCGCTCGGGGCGCAGGCCCATCTCGTTCATCTGGTAGACGATGCGCCGGTGCACCGGCTTGAGACCGTCCCGGGCGTCCGGCAGGGCGCGGGAGTAGATGACCGAGTACGCGTACTCGAGGAAGGAGCCCTGCATCTCGTCGACGACGTCGATGTCGAGGATCTTCTCCTCGTACGGGTCGTCGGGCGGCGGGGTCTTCGTGCTGCGGCGGGCCATCGCTGCCGGCTCCTCCTGAACTCTGATCGCTCGCCTACGGGGCGCTCGTGCCGATGCCGACGGGGCGACCGTGCTCAGCCCTCCGGGCCCTTCACGAGCCGCCCTGTCGACACCGGCGCGCCACTTCGGCTCACTCTTGCTGAAGCGTGTGACGGGATCTGACGCGGACCATTGTGGACCGCCGCACTGACAAGTCGGACCAGACCCCGCCTCATTCCGCCCACCCGACCGCCCGACCCCGCCCCGCCGAGGGGCCGCTCCGAGCCCCCGACCGCCCTGGCCGACGGCTTCCGATCGCCCCTTTCGTCGGCCCTGGACCGCCCCGGCCGACGGCCACGGACTACCCCGGCCGAGCGCTCCCGACCGCCCCGGCCCGCGCCCCGGCGACCGGCCGTGCCCTCACTGCGCACCGTTCCGTGACGAACCCGACGCCCTCGGTGACGGTGCCCGGTACCGGCATCCGGCGTCCCGCGGTGATCCGCGACCGACACCCTCGCCGGCTCCCGTCCGCCCCCTCGTTCCGGAACGTGTCCCGGCTGTCTTTCCCTCTCGCTTTCGGCGTACGGCCTCCGGGAACTTCGCCAGGGGTCCGTGCGCTTGCATACAGTGGCAGGACTGGCAGGAAAGGGCGGTTTCCAGACCGCCACCGCGATCGAAGGGACGTACATGCCCATGGGTCACACGGCCACAGCCGAGGCAGGCTCCGGCGGCCTGACAGCGACCGAGCACCGCCTGGCCAACGGTCTGCGCGTGGTGCTCTCCGAGGACCACCTGACCCCGGTCGCGGCGGTGTGCCTCTGGTACGACGTCGGCTCCCGCCACGAGGTCAAGGGACGCACCGGCCTGGCTCACCTTTTCGAGCACCTGATGTTCCAGGGCTCCGGCCAGGTCAAGGGAAACGGTCACTTCGAGCTGGTGCAGGGCGCCGGCGGCTCGCTGAACGGCACCACCAGCTTCGAGCGCACCAACTACTTCGAGACCATGCCCGCCCACCAGCTGGAGCTCGCCCTCTGGCTGGAGGCCGACCGCATGGGCTCCCTGCTCGCCGCCCTGGACGACGAGTCGATGGAGAACCAGCGGGACGTCGTCAAGAACGAGCGCCGCCAGCGCTACGACAACGTCCCCTACGGCACCGCCTTCGAGCGGCTGACCGCCCTCGCCTACCCGGAGGGCCACCCGTACCACCACACGCCCATCGGGTCCATGGCGGACCTGGACGCGGCCACCCTGGAGGACGCGCGCGCGTTCTTCCGCACGTACTACGCGCCCAACAACGCAGTCCTCTCGGTCGTCGGCGACATCGACCCGCAGCAGACCCTGGCCTGGATCGAGAAGTACTTCGGCTCCATCCCGTCCCACGACGGCAAGCCGGCGCCCCGCGACGGCGTGCTGCCCGAGGTCATCGGCGAGCAGCTGCGCGAGGTCGTCGAGGAAGAGGTCCCGGCGCGTGCCCTGATGGCCGCCTACCGGCTCCCGCACGACGGCACGCGCGCGTGCGACGCGGCCGACCTCGCGCTGACCATCCTGGGCGGCGGCGAGTCCTCCCGCCTGTACAACCGTCTGGTGCGGCGCGACCGCACCGCTGTCGCGGCCGGGTTCGGCCTGCTGCGGCTGGCCGGGGCGCCCTCCCTGGGCTGGCTGGACGTGAAGACCTCCGGCGACGTCGAGGTCCCGGTGATCGAGACCGCCATCGACGAGGAGCTCGCCCGGTTCGCCGAGGAGGGGCCCACGGCCGAGGAGATGGAGCGTGCCCAGGCCCAGCTGGAGCGCGAGTGGCTGGACCGGCTCGGCACGGTGGCGGGCCGCGCGGACGAACTGTGCCGCTACGCCGTCCTGTTCGGCGACCCGCAGCTCGCCCTGACCGCCGTCAAGCGGGTGCTGGAGGTGACGCCGGAGGAGGTCCAGGAGGTCGCCAAGGCCCGTCTGCGTCCCGACAACCGCGCGGTGCTCGTCTACGAGCCGACCGCCGCCGACACGACCGAAGCGGGCGACGCCCAGGACGCGGACGCCGCGGCCACCGACGACACCGAGGAGGCGGCGAAGTGACCGAGCTCGCCACGATGGACTTCCACCCCCAGCCCAAGGCGGGCGAGGCCAAGCCGTGGGCGTTCCCGGCGCCCGAGCGTGACACGCTGGACAACGGGATGACCGTCCTGCGCTGCCACCGCCCCGGCCAGCAGGTCGTCGCCGTCGAGGTGCTGCTGGACGCGCCTCTGGACGCCGAGCCGGCCGGCCTGGACGGTGTCGCCACGATCATGGCGCGGGCCTTCTCCGAGGGCACCGACAAGCACTCCGCCGAGGAGTTCGCCGCCGAGCTGGAGCGTGCGGGCGCCACCCTCGACATGCACGCCGACCACCCCGGCGTACGGCTGAGTCTGGAGGTCCCGGCCTCCCGCCTGGCCAAGGGACTCGGCCTGCTGTCCGACGCCCTCAGGGCGCCCGCGTTCGCCGACTCCGAGGTCGAGCGGCTGGTGCGCAACCGGCTCGACGAGATCCCGCACGAGCTGGCCAACCCTTCCCGCCGCGCCGCCATGGAGCTCTCCAAGGAGCTGTTCCCTGCCACGGCGCGCATGTCGCGTCCGCGCCAGGGCACCGAGGAGACCGTCCGCGGCATCGACTCGGCGGCCGTGCGTGCCTTCTACGACCGGCACGTGCGCCCCTCCACGGCCACCGCCGTGGTCGTCGGCGACCTCACCGGCATCGACCTCGGCGAGCTGCTCGGCGAGACCCTGGGCGCCTGGACCGGCTCGCCGGCCAAGCCGCGGCCCGTGCCGGCGGTGAACGCCGACGACACCGGCCGCGTGGTCATCGTGGACCGCCCCGGCGCCGTCCAGACCCAGCTGCTCATCGGCCGTGTCGGCCCCGACCGGCACGACCGTGTGTGGCCCGCCCAGGTGCTCGGCACGTACTGCCTCGGCGGCACCCTCACCTCCCGCCTGGACCGCGTCCTGCGCGAGGAGAAGGGCTACACCTACGGTGTCCGGGCGTTCGGCCAGGTGCTGCGCTCGGCCCCCGACGGCTCGGGCGCCGCGATGCTCGCGATCAGCGGCTCGGTCGACACGCCGAACACCGGCCCGGCGCTGGCGGACCTCTTCACGGTGCTGCGCAAGCTCGCCGCCGGGGGCCTCACCGACGCCGAGCGGGACGTGGCCGTGCAGAACCTCGTCGGCGTGGCGCCGCTCAAGTACGAGACGGCGGCCGCCGTGGCGAGCACGCTGGCCGACCAGGTCGAGCAGCACCTGCCCGACGACTACCAGGCGACGCTCTATCAGCAGCTCGCCGCGACAGGCACGGTGGAGGCCACCGCGGCGGTCGTCAACGCCTTCCCGGTGGACCGCCTGGTGGCGATCCTCGTCGGTGACGCGGCGCAGATCAAGGAGCCCGTGGAGGCGCTGGGCATCGGCCAAGTGACCGTCGTCGCGGCCGAGTAGCGACCCTCAGGAACGCCGTCCGGCAGTCGGCGGACGGCACGCGCGCGTGGGGCCCTGGTGACCGAAGCGTCACCAGGGCCCCACCATGTCCGAATTGGGCGAGAGGCTGCCCGTCTGCCCTGTGGCTTGCGCTACAAAACCCCGGATCGGTTTGGGAATTGAAAGCAGCCCCCCTTAGCGTCGGTCAGGCTGTTCGTCGGGCAGTGCGCCGCACCCGCGGCACCGGACAGCCATCGCCGAGTCCCCGTACGGCGCGAGCCAGGGGAGCCGGGGACCCACCCAGTCCCTGGGGTGAATCGGACACCCGCGCGCAGCGAGGGGTCCGTAGGAGACCTTCCTGCTCCGAACCCGTCAGCTAACCCGGTAGGCGAGAGGGAAGGAAAGGACCAACGTCTACATGGCGTTCACGCGCGCCACCGGGAAGCATCGCCGCCCCAGCCGGATACACCGCACCACCGCCCGCGCCGCGGGTGTCGCGGCCCTCACCACCACCGGTGTCCTCGGCACCCTGGCCGCCGCCCCGGCCCTGGCCGCCGAGGCTCCCGCCCCCGAGGAGACCGGTCTCACCCCGGTCATCACCATCGGCGACTCCCTCGCCGAGAAGATCGACGCCCAGGCCGCCGCCCAGCGGCAGGCCGCCGAGCAGAAGAAGGCCGAGGAGGCCGCGCGCCAGAAGGCCGCCGAGGAGGCGAAGAAGGAGCGCGAGGCCAAGGAGCGCGCCGCCCGCGAGGCCGAGCGCAAGCGCCTCAACACCTTCGTGTCGCCGATCCCCGGCTCGTACGTCTCCACCGGGTACAAGACCGGCGGCTCCCTGTGGTCCTCCGGCTCCCACACCGGCATCGACTTCCACGCCGCGAGCGGCACCTCCGTCCACGCCGTCGGTGTCGGCACCGTCGTCCAGACCGGCTGGGGCGGGGCGTACGGCAACCAGATCGTGATCAGGATGGCCGACGGCATGTACACCCAGTACGGTCACCTGTCGTCCATCGGCGTCTCGGTGGGCCAGAAGGTCACCCCGGGCCAGCAGATCGGCCTGTCCGGCGCGACCGGCAACACCACCGGACCGCACCTCCACTTCGAGGCCCGCACCACCCCGGACTACGGCTCCGACATCAACCCGATCGCCTACCTCCGCAAGCATGGCGTGAACGTCTGAGCGACCCGCGCAGCCACACTCGAGAGCCCCGGCCGACCGTGCCGGGGCTTTCGGTGTTCCGGACGGGGTGCTGTCCAAAAGATATCCATGGATTCCGGCCCGCCGTCGGAAATTCCGCCTCATTGGAATAGAGTCACGGAACGGGCGTCCGGTGCGGCGCGCAGCGGGGATTCCGGCGGGATTCAGGCGGAGGTCGGTCATGCGTATTCCGGCGCACTCGGTGTGCACGGCGATCCGGGACGACATCGTCGCGGGAGTCCACGAGCGCGGCGGCCGGCTCACCGAGGAAGTGCTCGCACGCCGCTACGGCGTCTCGCGGGTCCCCGTCCGCGAGGCCCTGCGCACCCTGGAGGCCGAGGGTTTCGTGGTGACGCGTCGGCACGCGGGCGCGTGCGTGGCGGAGCCCACCGAGCAGGAGGCCGCCGACCTGCTGGAGATGAGGCTGCTGCTGGAGCCGCTGGCCGCGGCCCGCGCCGCCCAGCGGCGCACGGAGGCCCATCTGAAGGTGCTGCGCGGCCTGGTCAGGCTGGGTCAGGAGCGGGCGGCGAGCGGCGGCAGCGAAGAGCTGCGGTCCCTGGGCGGCTGGTTCCACGAGACGCTCGCCCAGGCCTGCGGCAGCCCGGCGCTCACGTCCATGCTGACCCAGCTGCGGCACAAGATCGCCTGGATGTACTCGGTGCAGGTCCCGGCCGATCCCGGGGAGTCGTGGGCCGAGCACGGTGCCATCGTGGACGCGGTGGCGCGCGGCGACGGCGAGCGCGCGCGGGCCCTGACCACCCTGCACACCGGGCGCGCGACCGCCGCGCACCGCGTGAGGACCTCGCAACCTCCCGTGAACACATCGGGTGCGCGGAATTAACACGGGGGCCGTATACAAAGAGGTGAATTCGGTGGAGGTGTATTCACGCTGCCCTTTTTCGCGGGCGGCTTTCCTGGCGCGTCGGAATTTCGGTTGGTGTGTTGTGCGGTTGATCCGCCGGGTCGATCCGATGAGACGGTCTGCTGAATCGATCCGCTAGCCGGGCCGCCGCTGGGCGAGCCGGGAGCGGCGGGACCGTGACCCGTGAGGAAACGGCGAAGCCGCGCCGCCCGGGGCGGGCGACGCGGCTTCGGTGTCCGATCGAGCGCGAGCGCTCGGCGGGTCGGTCCGGTGGTCGGCCGGGCCGTGACCTTGCGGTCAGACCGTCTCGGGCAGCTCCTCGAGGCCCTCGGAGACCAGCTTGGCCAGCCGGTCCAGGGCGACCTCCGCGCCCTCGGCGTCGGAGGCCAGGACGACCTCCTCGCCGCCCTGGGCGCCGAGGCCGAGGACGGCCAGCATGGAGGCCGCGTTGACGGGGGTGCCGTCGGCCTTGGCGATCGTCACGGGGACACCTGCGGCCGTGGCGGCCCGGACGAAGATGGAAGCGGGGCGGGCGTGGAGGCCCTCGGCCCAGCCGACGTTGACGCGGCGCTCAGCCATGTGATGCTGCCCTTCGGTGTATCAGGGTTGTCTAGACCAGTTTCCCACACGTGAAGCACGGCCCGGAGCGGCACGGTGTCCCGTCCCGGGACGGCGTCGGACCGCGGCCTCGATCCGATGTGTCCTCCCGTGGTTCCCCCACAGATTGCCTCGCGCCGTTGTCGGACGCTAGCCGTACTCTGGGGCGCATGCAGACCTCGTCGGACCGGCATGAGTATCCCGCCCACTGGGAGGCCGACGTGGTGCTGCGCGACGGCGGCACCGCCCGGATCCGCCCCATCACCGCACACGACGCCGACCGGCTGGTCAGCTTCTACGAGCAGGTCTCGGACGAGTCCAAGTACTACCGCTTCTTCGCGCCCTATCCGCGTCTGTCCGCGAAGGACGTCCACCGCTTCACGCACCACGACTTTGTGGACAGGGTGGGACTCGCGGCCACCATCGGCGGCGAGTTCATCGCCACCGTACGCTATGACCGCGTCGGCGCCGGTGGAATGCCCGCTTCCGCGCCCGCGGACGAGGCGGAGGTCGCCTTTCTGGTGCAGGACGCCCACCAGGGGCGAGGTGTCGCCTCCGCCCTCCTCGAGCACATCGCGGCTGTCGCCCGCGAGCGCGGCATCCGCCGCTTCACCGCCGAGGTGCTGCCCGCGAACACCAAGATGATCAAGGTGTTCACCGATGCCGGGTACACCCAGAAGCGCAGCTTCGAGGACGGCGTCGTACGCCTGGAGTTCGACATCGAGCCCACGGACCGCTCCCTCGCCGTGCAGCGCGCGCGGGAGCAGCGCGCCGAGGGGCGGTCGGTACGGCGGCTGCTGATGCCCGGCTCGCTCGCCGTCATCGGAGTGGGCCGCACACCCGGCGGTGTGGGCCGCAGCATCCTGGACCACATCCGCGAGGCGGGGTTCACCGGCCGGCTGCACGCCGTGAACCGCGCCTTCGACGAGGACCGGCGGGAGATCGACGGGGTTCCGGCCCACCGCTCGGTGCGGGAGATCGACGGACCCGTGGACCTCGCGGTCGTGGCCGTGCCGGCCGAGCAGGTTCCCGAGGCCGTCACCGAGTGCGGCGAGCACGGCGTCCAGGGACTCGTCGTGATCTCCGCGGGGTACGCGGAGAGCGGCCCGGAGGGGCGTGAGCGCCAGCGCGCACTCGTGCGGCAAGCGCGCACGTACGGCATGCGGATCATCGGGCCCAACGCCTTCGGGATCATCAACACCTCGCCGGACGTCAGGCTGAACGCCTCCCTCGCCCCCGATATGCCCCGCCCCGGCCGCATCGGGATGTTCGCGCAGTCCGGGGCGATCGGCATCGCGCTGCTGTCCCGGCTGCACCGGCGCGGCGGCGGCGTGACGGGCGTCACGGGCGTGTCGACCTTCGTCTCGTCCGGCAACCGCGCGGACGTCTCCGGCAACGACGTCATGCAGTACTGGTACGACGACCCCGACACCGACGTCGTGCTGATGTACCTGGAGTCCATCGGCAACCCGCGCAAGTTCACCCGGCTCGCCCGGCGTACGGCGGCGGCCAAGCCGCTCGTCGTGGTGCAGGGCGCCGGATCGGCCCCACAGGGGCACACCGTCCGGGCGACACGGCTGCCGCACGCGACGGTCTCCGCCCTGCTGCGGCAGGTGGGCGTGATCCGCGTGGACACCATCACGGAGCTGGTGGACACGGGCCTGCTGCTCGCCCGCCAGCCGCTCCCTCCGGGCCCGCGGGTGGCGATCCTGGGCAACTCCGAGTCGCTGGGCGTGCTGACGTACGACCGCTGCCTCGCCGAGGGCCTGCGCCCGCAGCCGCCGCAGGACCTGACGACGGCGGCGTCGGCGGAGGACTTCCGGTCGGCTCTGTCACGGGCGCTCGCGGACGAGACGACCGACGCGGTGGTCGTGACCGCGATACCGGCGGTGGGGGAGGGCGCCGCCGAGGACGCGGCCCTGGCCGAGGCCCTCCGCTCGGCCACGGAGACGGCGCCCGGCAAGCCGGTCCTGGTCGTCCACGTCGAACTCGGCGGACTGGCGGAAGCGCTCTCTGCCGCGGCCAGCACAGGTCCCCAGGCCGGCACGGACCCCCAGGTCGACGCGGGTCCGCAGACCGGCACGGGCTCGCGGACCGACGCGAACCCGCAGGTAGGGGTGGGCCCGCAGCCCGGCGCGGTTCCCCGGCCCGGCACATCACCGTGGTTCGGTTCGGGGCCCGAGGAACACCTGGACCCCGAGACCGGCACGGGACCGAAGGCAGGCACCCACCCTCACCACGATCCCGCACCACGGCGTGTCGCCGCGGGGGTGGCCGTCCGGCCCTCCGCCGCGGCCCGTGCCGCGGAGTCCGGCCCCGCGCGGGAGCTGGACGGCCCGTCGCCCGCGCACGCCGGGGCGCGTTCCCTCCTCATCCCGGCCTACCCCGCCGCCGAGCGCGCCGTCCGGGCCCTCGCCGAAGCCGTCAGGTACGGCCAGTGGCGGCGGGAGGCCGCCGACCCGGGCAAGGTGCCCGAGTACGAGGACATCGACGAGAAGGGCGCCGCCGCGCTCATCGACGGGCTGCTCGCCCGCGGGCAGGGCCTCACGCTCGGCACCGAGGAGACCTGCGAGCTGCTCGGCCGCTACGGCATCCCCGTCCGCCGGGCCATCCCCGCGCCCACCCCCGACAGTGCCGCGGAGGCCGCCCGCGCCCTCGGCTACCCCGTCGCCCTGAAGGCCACCGCCCCGCACCTGCGCCACCGCGCCGACCTCGGCGGCGTCCGGCTGGACCTGGCCGACGAGGAGCAACTGCGCAGGATCTACGCCGAGTTGACCGAGCTGTTCGGCAAGCCCGAGGAGCTGCGGCCGGTGGTGCAGACGATGGCGCCCCGGGGAGTCGACACCGTCGTACGGGCGGTCATCGACCCGGCGGCGGGCGCGGTGCTCTCCTTCGGACTCGCCGGGGCGGCCTCCCAGCTGCTCGACGACATGGCGCACCGGCTGGTCCCGGTCACCGGCCGGGAGGCGACATCCATGATCCGGTCCATCCGGACGGCCCCTCTGCTGTTCGGCTGGCGCGGCTCCGACCCGGTCGACACGCCGGCCCTGGAGGAGCTGCTGCTGCGCGTGTCGCGGCTGGTCGACGACCACCCGGAGGTCGTCGCCGTCACCCTGGAACCGGTCGTCGTCGCCCCGCGCGGGGTCAGCGTCCTGGGCGCCGGCGTGCGCCTCGCGCCGCCTCCCGCCCGCGGCGACCTCGGCCCGCGCACGCTCCCGGCGTACTGAGCGGGTTTCCCGCTACGCGGCGGTGCCTCGCAGTCAGTGCGCCCCCGTAGGATGGACGGCATGGCCAAGACCAGTACGACGACCCAGGGGCTGCGGGCGGCGATCGAGCGCAGCGGTTACTACCCGGCTCTCGTGGCCGAGGCGGTGGAGGCCGCCGTGGGCGGCGAGCCCATCCGGTCGTACCTGGTCCACCAGGAGACCACCTTCGACCAGAACGAGGTGCGCCGCCACGTGACGGTGCTCGTCCTGACCGGCAACCGCTTCATCGTCAGCCACACCGACGAGCAGGCCGCCGACAGCACCTCCCCGACGCCGTACGCCACGACGTCCACGGAGTCGGTGAAGCTCGGCCGGATCTCGTCGGTCGTGGTCAGCAGGGTGGTGGCCAACCCGGAGCAGTACACGCCGGGCACGCTGCCCCGCGAGGTCGTGCTGACCATCGGCTGGGGCGCCGTCTCCCGTCTCGACCTGGAGCCCGCCGCCTGCGGCGACCCCAACTGCGAGGCGGACCACGGCTACACGGGCAATTCGACGGCGGACGATCTGAGCCTGCGCGTCAGCGAGGCCGGGGACGGCCCCGAGACGGTGCGCCAGACCCTCGCGTTCGCCCAGGCCGTCTCCGAGGCCACTGCGGACCTGACCCGCTGATGACACAGTCCACCGCGTGGGACCATCCCGAACCCCTGGCCGTCGAGTCCGCACCCGTCCCCGAGTACGGCTCCGGCTCGCTCGCCGACCTGCTGCCGACGCTGGCCGCGGGCATGGGCGTGCCGGACATGACGGTCGCGATCCCCGAGCTGACCCCGGTCGACCGGGCCTGCGTCTTCCTGATCGACGGCCTGGGCTGGCAGCAGCTGCGGGCGCACCCCGAGGACGCGCCCTTCCTCACCTCGCTGCTGGGCAGCTCCCGCGGCGGCACCGGACGCCCGCTCACCGCCGGCTACCCCGCGACCACCGCGACCTCCCTCGCCTCCGTCGGCACCGGCCTGCCCCCGGGCGTCCACGGCCTGCCGGGCTACACGGTGCGCGATCCCGGGACCGGCGAGCTGATGAACCAGCTGCGCTGGCAGCCGTACACCGAACCGCGCTCCTGGCAGCCGTACCCCACCGTCTTCCAGCTCGCCCACCGGGCCGGTGTGCACGCCGCCCAGGTGTCCTCCCCGACCTTCGAGAACACCCCGCTGACCCGGGTCGCGCTCAGCGGTGGAACGTTCCTGGGGCGGCTGACCGGCGAGGACCGCATGGACCTCGCGGCCGAGCAGCTCGCGGCCGGCGACCGCGCCCTGGTCTACACTTACTACTCCGAGCTCGACGGCGCCGGGCACCGCTACGGCGTCGACTCCGACACCTGGCGCGGCCAGCTCATGGCCGTCGACCGGCTGGCGCAGCGCCTGGCCGAGCAGCTGCCGCCGCGCAGCGCGCTGTACGTCACCGCAGACCACGGCATGGTCGACATCCCGTTCGACGAGCAGCACCGCATCGACTTCGACGAGGACTGGGAGCTGCGCGCGGGCGTCGCCCTGCTCGGCGGCGAGGGGCGCGCGCGGCACGTGTACGCCGTGCCGGGCGCCGACGACGACGTGCTGACCTGCTGGCGCGAGGTGCTGGGGGAGCAGTTCTGGGTGGCCTCCCGTGACGAGGCGGTCGCCGCCGGCTGGTTCGGACCGCGGATCGACGACCGCGTGTACGCGCGGATCGGGGACGTGGTCGCGGCGGCCCGGGACGACGTGCTGCTCATCGCCTCGGAGCGGGAGCCGAAGGAGTCGTCGATGGTCGGCAACCACGGTTCGATGACCCCTGCCGAGCAGTTGGTCCCGTTGGTCGAAGTACGCTCCTGACGCCGCCCGCCCCGGACAGCCGACGCCGCAACCGCACGGCGCCCCGACCGCAAGCCGATCCGACCTCGCCGAAAGGTGCCCGACTTCCCATGCCCGAGCTGGTGTTCTTCTCCGGAACGATGGACTGCGGGAAGTCGACACTGGCTCTCCAGATCGAGCACAACCGTTCGACGCGTGGCCTCGTGGGCATGATCTTCACCCGCGACGACCGGGCGGGCGAGGGCAAGCTGTCCTCGCGCCTGGGCCTGGTCACGGACGCGGTGGAGGTCGAGGACGGCGTCGACCTGTACGCCTACATCGTCGAGCACCTCTCCCAGGGCGGTCGCGCCGACTACGTGATCGCGGACGAGGCGCAGTTCCTGGCGCCGGAGCAGATCGACCAACTCGCGCGCCTGGTCGACGACCTGGACATCGACGTCTTCGCCTTCGGCATCACGACCGACTTCCGCTCCAAGCTGTTCCCCGGCTCCCAGCGCCTGGTCGAGCTCGCCGACCGGGTCGAGGTGCTCCAGGTCGAGGCCCTGTGCTGGTGCGGCTCCCGCGCCACCCACAACGCCCGTACCGTCGGCGGGGTCATGGTGGTCGAGGGCGCCCAGGTCGTCGTCGGAGACGTCAACCACTCCGCGGACGAGGTCGGCTACGAGGTGCTGTGCCGCCGGCACCACCGCCGCCGCATGACGGCGGCCTCGGCCCACGCCGCGGCACTGTCACCGGACGTCCTGCCGGTGTCACCCTCCTGAGCGACGGGCCCGGTCAACGCGGGCTCGAGACAAGGGCGAAACGAGCACCCTCGGGGTCCGCCACCATGGCCACCCGGCCGTGGACGGTGTCCCTTGCCGGGGACAGGACCTGTCCGCCGAGGCCGGCGACGCGCCCGGCCGCGTCGTCGGTGTCGGCGACTTCGAAGTACGTCATCCAGTGCGGGCCCCGGTCACGGGGCAGGGCGCGGCCCAGGCCGTGGATTCCGGCGACCGCACGTCCGTCGAGGCACAGCGTCACGTAATCGAAGCCGGACCCGGACTCCGCCGTGGCCGCGGACTCCGCCCCGGCCGTGGGTCCCCCGGCGCCCGTGGCCGCCGCCTCGGCCCCGGCCTCCGCCCGCTCGACCTCGTAACCGAACAGCGTCTCGTAGAACTTGGCGACGTTCGCGGTCTCGAAGGTGCGCAGCTCGTTCCAGACGGGCGTACCGGGCACGCCGCCGAGGCCGGTGCCGAGGTGGGCCGCGGCCTGCCACACGCCGAAGACCGCGCCCGACGGGTCGGAGCCGATCGCCAGGCGTCCGGCGGATCCCGCGTCCAGCGGCCCCACACCGATCGTGCCGCCGCACAGCCGTACCGTTTCGGCCGTCAGGTCCGCGTCGTGGGAGGCGAGATACGGCGTCCAGGCGATGGGCAGATGCCGGTCCGGCGGCAGCAGGCCGATGCCCGCCACCTCCCGGCCGTCCAGCAGGGCCCGCACATAGGGGCCGAGCTGGTCGGGGCCCGGGCGGAACTCCCAGCCGAAGAGCTCCCCGTAGAAGGCCTGGGTCGCGGCCATGCCGTGCACCATCAGGCTCACCCAGCAGGGCCTGCCGGGTGTGTACCGGGTGTGTGCCCGGCCGCCGTGGCCGGCCGACTCCCGCGCCTCGGTCATCGTCACTCTCTTCTCGGCCTCGCGATGGCCGCGTCGATTCCGCTCCCCGGACCCGAGCCGATGCGCACACCACCGCCCATGTGCGGTTTCCTGACCGGAGGATGCCCGGTGCGCGGTTTCCTGCCCGTTGCGGCGCGCTTGCCGACGGGTGTCGATCGGCTGTACAGCATGTGTCCGATCCCATACGCGTCGTGATCGGACCCGTCCGGCCGAGCAGATTAGTCGGACCTGGACGCGGCGGCCACCCCGTGCGCAAGGATGGTGACCATGAACGCCATCATCTCCGCATCCGATCTGGCGGGCGCCCTCGCGGGAACGAACCCGCCGGTGCTGCTCGACGTCCGCTGGCAGCTCAGCGTGGCCAAGGCGGCCGGCGAGCCGCCCTTCGACGGGCGCGCCGCGTACGAGTCCGGGCACATCCCCGGTGCCGTCTTCGTCGACCTGGACCGCGAACTGGCCTCCGCTCCGGGCGCGAACGGCCGTCATCCGCTGCCCGGCATCGAGGAGTTCGGCGCCGCGATGCGCCGTGCGGGCGTCGGCGCCGATCGGCCGGTCGTCGTGTACGACGGCGGGCAGGGCTGGGCGGCGGCACGCGCGTGGTGGCTGCTGCGCTGGACGGGGCACCCCGACGTCCGGGTCCTGGACGGGGGACTGGCGGCCTGGGACGGACCGCTGGAGACCGCGGTGCCCGAGCCGGCCGAGGGCGACTTCTCGCCGGTGCCGGGCGCGGTGGAACTGCTCGACGCCGACGGGGCGGCGGCGTTGGCCAGGTCCGGGGTGCTGCTCGACGCGCGCGCCGGGGAGCGGTACCGCGGGGAGGTGGAGCCGATCGACCGGGTGGGAGGCCACATTCCGGGTGCGGTGTCCGCGCCGACCACCGAGAACGTCGGTGCTGACGGGCGCTTCCTGCCCGCGGCGGAACTCCAGGCGCGCTTCAAGGCCCTGGGCGCGGCCGACGGCAGGGAGGTGGGCGTCTACTGCGGCTCGGGCGTCTCCGCCGCGCACGAGGCCCTGGCCCTGGCCGTGGCGGGGATTCCGGCGGCTTTGTACGTCGGCTCGTGGTCGGAGTGGTCCTCGGACCCGTCCCGCCCGGTGGCGGTGGGACCGGACCCGCAGTAGCGGCCGGACCGACCCTGCGAGCAACGGCAGGAGGGCCGCACCGGACGGTGCGGCCCTCCTGCTCGTACGGCTTCATCGGGTCGTGCGGCTTCGTACGGTCCCGGGGTTCGATCAACCGCCTCACACGGTCCGATACGGCCCCGGTCGGGCCGCTACGGCCACTACGCCTCATACAGCCCGATAACGCCCCCACGCGGCCATCACGGCCTCGTGCGGCCCATCCAGGCCCCGTACGACCCCGCCTACTCCTGCTTCTTGCGGCGGGTGCCGAACACGATCTCGTCCCAGCTCGGGACGGCGGCGCGGCGGCCGGGCCGGACACCGTCCGCCTCGGCCTGGCGGTCGGTGGCCCCGATGAGCCGGTCGCGGTGGCTGCCGACGGAGCGGGGCATGAGCACGTCCGCGTAGGCGGACCCGGCCCCGGCGGAGGCCGCGGGAGCCGGCGGCTCCTCGACCGCCGGTTCCTGCTCGGATTCCTCCACGGGTTCCGGTGCGTGCTCGGGCACCACGAGATCGCCGCGGAAGCTCGGCACCGCCTCCAGCAGGCTGGTCAGCGAGTCGCGTTCGCCCGTGCTCTCCTCGGGCGGTTCCATCGCCTGCGCGGGCAGTGCGGGACGTTCCCGATCCCGGTCGAAGGAGCGCTCACGCGGCAGCCGGGCGATGCGCGGCACGAACGGGAAGCTCGGCTCGGGGACCCCGAGGTCGTCGGACTCGCCGATCAGGGCGCGCGCCTCGTCGTCGACGGCCTGCACCAGGCGCCGCGGCGGGTCGTAGGTCCAGCTCGCCGAGTGCGGTTCGCCCGCGACCCGGTAGACCAGCAGGACCTCCCACGTGCCGTCGTCGCGGCGCCAGGAGTCCCACTGGACGGTGTCCTTCTCGGCGCCGCGCAGCAACAGCCGCTCCTGGACGGCCTCGCCGAGCAGCGGGCCGGAGTTCTCGCCGGGACGGCGGACCGGGGTCTTGCGGGCCCGCTCGGCCATGAAGGCGCGCTCGGCGAGCACGGGGCCCTCGAAGCGCCGTACGCGGTCCACCGGGATGCCGGCGAGCTGGGCGACCTCTTCCGCGGTCGCACCGGCTCGTATACGCGCCTGGATGTCACGGGGGCGGAGATGGCTCTCCACCTCGATCTCGATCTGGCCGAGGCGGGGACGGTCGCCGCGCACGGCGGCGCGGAGCCGTTCGTCGATCGGAAGCGTGTACTCCGTGCTGTCCGCAGCCTTCAGCACCAGCCGTGTGCCGTCATTGGAGACGGCCACGACACGCAGTTCGGGCATGGGGACCTCCCGGGTGGTGCCTGCCGACGTCACGTGCGTCGCTGCTTCCGCTAGTCGAGTGTGGCCTGCCCGGGTGCAGCCTGCCACAACCTTGCCGAGTTGCCCGGCGTGTCGGGCGCGGGCCCGGGGCCGCCGTTATGGCACGGTTACCTGTTCACAACGCTCAGTGACCAACTCCGTCACCCTGTGCAACCAGCCCCCTCCCGGCGGTCCATCAAGGCCCCGGACACCCTGGCGGGAGACCGGACCCAGGGCTCGCAACAGTACTCCATTTGGACCACGTGCGTGGATTGGCGCGCCGCCCAACTTCTGGCAAGGGACAGGACTTGGCTCTCCCTGACCGGTTTTCTCGATCACGAACGTGGCGTACTTCACGTAATCACCAGAAACGGAACTAACGGTTTCGTCTGTACGTCCCTTTCTCGTGCAGTCGGTCGATCACGTCCTGATGATTCGGCCATGTGCGGGAGAGGCAGGCAAGGTCCGGGTATGCGCGAAAAGCCCGACAACGGCGGTGAGCAGAGTGCGGGGGAGGAGGTGAGGAAGAAGAAGCGGATCGACCTGAGCGTGCCTCAGGTCGCGGGCAGCGCCGTAGCCGCGGTGGTGGCCGCGAAGCTGGCCTCCTACTTCGGCGTCTACGGCACGATCCTCGGGGCCGGCCTCGTCAGTGTCGTCGCCACCTGCGGCGGCTCGGTCTTCCAGCACTTCTTCCGACGCACCGGCGAACAGCTCCGTGAAGCGGCCGTCGCGACCAGGCCGGTCCCGGCGTCGGTCCCCAGCAGCCCGATGCCGCCGCCCATGGGTGAGTTCACGCCGGGCACCGTGTACCGGGCCCGAGTCAAGAGCTGGAAGCGGCCCGTGGTCGCGGCCGCCCTCGTGTTCGGGGTCACCATGGCCGGCATCACCGCCTACGAACTGGTGTCGGGCAACAGCTTCAGCGGCGGAAACGGCACGACGGTCGGCGACGCGGTGTCCGGCCGGCGCGCGCCGTCCCTCCCGTCCGGCCCGACCGGCGGCGAGACGCCGGTTCCGTCCGGCTCGCGGACCCCGTCGGCCGGAACCGGTGACGGGATGTCACAGCGTGGGACCGATTCCGGCCGGACGGACAGCGGTACGACGGTGAGCCCGACGCCGACGCCGGATGGCACGGGACGTACCGGCACCGGTGGCCAGAGCACCGGCGGGGTGGAGGCGGGGACCACGACCGGAACCGACGCCCCGGCCCCGGAGCCCACCGCCTCCGCTACGACCCCAGCACCCTCCGCAAGTAGTCGTTCTGGAACCGGCGTTCCGGATCCAGCCGGTCCCGCAGGGCCGTGAACTCGCCGAAGCGCGGATACACCCCGGAGAGGTACTCCGCGTCCCTGGTGTGGATCTTGCCCCAGTGCGGCCGGCCCTCGTGCGCGGTGAGGATCTGCTCCGCGGCGGTGAAGTACCGCTGGTAGGGCGTGCCCCGGAACATGTGGACCGCGACGTAGGCGCTCTCACGGCCCGAGGCGGTGGACAGGGTGATGTCGTCGGCGGGCGCCGTGCGCACCTCCACCGGGAAGCTCACGCGCAGGCCGGAGCGGTCCACCATCGCCTTCAGCTCGCGCAGGGCGTCGGGCAGGGCCGCGCGCGGGACGGCGTACTCCATCTCCACGAAGCGCACCCGGCGCGGGGAGGTGAAGACCTTGTAGGGGATGTCGGTGTAGGTCCGCGCGGACAGCGCCCGGCTGGAGATACGGGCGATCGCGGGGACGGTGGCGGGCACCGCGCGGCCGACCCAGTTGGCGACCTGGAAGACGCCGTTGGACAGGAGCTCGTCCTCGAACCAGCCGGCCAG
The DNA here is from genome assembly GCF_002154505.1 of Streptomyces carpinensis. Lineage (GTDB taxonomy): Bacteria > Actinomycetota > Actinomycetes > Streptomycetales > Streptomycetaceae > Streptomyces > Streptomyces carpinensis. The sequence goes on from NZ_MUBM01000205.1 coordinate 44,797, forward strand.
CTGCCCCACCGGTGCCTCCGGCCCGGCACTGCGGTTGTTGCGCTTGGTGTTGGTGCTGCCGGTGTGCGGGAACCAGTAGAACTCGAAGTGCTCGTTCTCCGCCCAGAGCTGGTCGAACTCGGCGAGCACCTTCTCCAGGGGCATCGGCTCCTCGCGGGCGGTGAGCAGGAAGAGCGGCTCCACCGCGAACGTGATCGCCGTGACGATGCCCAGTGCGCCCAGGCCGATCCGGGCGGCCGCGAAGACCTCGGGGTTCTCCTTGCCGGAGCAGGTGAGCACCGAGCCGTCCGCCGTGACCAGTTCCAGGCCCTTGATCTGGGCCGCGATCGACGCGGACTCCCGGCCGGTGCCGTGGGTGCCGGTGCTGGTCGCCCCGGACACCGTCTGCTCCATGATGTCGCCCATGTTGGTGAGGGACAGTCCCTCACGCGCGAGGGCCATGTTGAGCCTCTTGAGCGGGGTGCCGGCCTCCACGGTGACCGTCATGGCCTCGCGGTCGATGGTGCGGATGCCCGTCAACAGTTGCGGGCGGATCAAGACACCGTCGGTGGCGGCTATGGACGTGAAGGAGTGCCCGGTACCGACGGCCTTCACCTTCAGGCCGTCCTCGGCGGCCCTCCGCACGGCCGCCGCCAGTTCCTCGACCGAGGCGGGCGTGACCTCTCGCGCGGGACGGGCGGCGACGTTCCCGCCCCAGTTACGCCACGTGCCGTTCTTCGCGCTCGCTGTGCTGCTCAACGAAGCCTCCCCGACCCGGAGCCGGCCTGCTGAGCCGGCGGTACCCGAGGAAACCGACCGCGACCGCGACGGCCCCGGACACCGCCGGAACCCCGTACCCGGCCCGCGCGCCGGCCGCGTCGATCACCCAGCCGGCGAACGACGAACCGAGCGCCACCCCGACCGCGAGTCCGGTGCTCACCCAGGTCATGCCCTCGGTCAGGTGCGCGCGTGGTACGTGCTCTTCGACGAGGGCCATCGTCGTGATCATCGTGGGAGCGACGGACAGGCCCGCAACGAACAGCGCCACGGCCAGAAACGGCAGGTTTCCGACCAGTAGGAGGGGGATCATACTCACGGCCATCGCGCATATGCCCAGCAGCCAGCGGCGGGCGGGCGCCCCGGCCGGCCGCAGCAGCCCGAACAGCACCCCCGCCGTGCACGAGCCCGCCGCGTACAGGGCGAGCACGACGCTCGCCGCGCTCTTGTGGCCCCGCTCGTCGGCGAAGGCCACGGTGACCACGTCGACCGCGCCGAAGATCGACCCGGTCGCCACGAACGTGGCGACCAGCACCTGCAGCCCGCGCGAGCGCAGCGCCGAACCGCCGCTGTGGTGCTCGCGCGGGTGGGGCTTCGGCTCGGTGGCCTGCTGCGAGGTCAGCCAGAAGACCCCCACGGCCAGGAAACACGCGGCGAGCAGCGGCCCCGCCTCCGGGAACCAGGCCGTGGACAGCCCGATGGAGACGATGGGTCCGAAGATGAAGCAGACCTCGTCCACCACCGACTCGAACGAGTAGGCGGTGTGCAGGTGCGGGGTCCCGCGGTACACCGCCGCCCAGCGCGCGCGGACCATCGCGCCCAGAGAGGGCACCGAACCGATCCCGGCGGCGCACACGAACAGCACCCAGTCCGGCCACCGGAAGTACGCGGCGAGCAGCAGCCCAGCCGCCGCCGTCAGCGCGACGAGCGTCGCGGGCCGCAGCACCCTGCGCTGCCCGTACTGGTCCACCAGCCGCGATATCTGCGGGCCGAGCGCGGCGGCGGCCAGCGCGATGGTGGCCGACAGCGCGCCCGCGAGCCCGTAGCGCCCGGTGAGCTGGGAGATCATCGTGACCACGCCGATGCCCATCATCGACAGCGGCATACGGCCGAGGAACCCCGCGGCGGAGAAGCCCTTGGAGCCAGGGGCGTCGAACAGGGCACGGTAGGGGCTGGGCACAGGGTCTCCGGGGTCCGGTAAGGCGCGAACGAGCCGATACAGCTTACGGCTCGGGGGGACCCGGACGCACCTGCGAATGCGGGTCGGGATCCCGGCCGTCAGTCCCGGATGGCAGGATCGAGACATGCCAGACGCGCTCGATGCCACCCCGTACGACGCCCTGCTCCTGCTCTCGTTCGGCGGCCCGGAGGGCCCGGACGACGTGGTCCCGTTCCTGGAGAACGTGACACGCGGGCGCGGCATCCCGAAGGAACGCCTGAAGGAAGTCGGGCAGCACTACTTCCTCTTCGGGGGGGTCAGCCCGATCAACGACCAGAACCGCGCCCTGCTGCAAGCCCTCCGCAAGGACTTCGCCGACCACGGCCTGGACGTGCCGGTCTACTGGGGCAACCGCAACTGGGCGCCCTACCTGACCGACACCATGCGGGACATGGTCCGTGACGGCCGCCGCCGCATCCTGGTCCTGGCCACCAGCGCCTACGCCTCCTACTCGGGCTGCCGCCAGTACCGCGAGAACCTCGCCGACTCGCTGGCCGCCCTGGAGTCCGAGGGTCTGGAGCTGCCGAAGATCGACAAGCTGCGGCACTACTTCAACCACCCCGGCTTCGTCGAACCCATGATCGACGGTGTGCTGGAATCCCTCGCCGACCTCCCCGCGGACGTCCGCGACGGCGCCCACATCGCCTTCACCACCCACTCGATCCCGACCTCGGCCGCCGACACCTCCGGGCCCGTCGCCGACCACGGCGACGGCGGGGCGTACGTGCGCCAGCACCTGGACGTGGCGCGGCTGATCGCCGACGCGGTCCGTGAGCGCACCGGAGTCGACCACCCCTGGCAGCTCGTCTACCAGTCTCGCTCAGGCGCCCCGCACATCCCGTGGCTGGAACCCGACATCTGCGACCACCTGGAGGAACGCCACGCCGCGGGCGCCCCGGCCGTGGTCATGGCACCCATCGGCTTCGTCTCCGACCACATGGAGGTCCTCTACGACCTCGACACGGAGGCCAAGGCCAAGGCCGAGGAACTGGGCCTGCCGGTGCGCCGCTCGGCCACGGTCGGCGCCGACCCGAGGTTCGCCGCCGCGGTCCGCGACCTGATCCTGGAGCGCGCCTGCGCGGAGCGCGGCCGGCAGGTCACGCCGTGCGCCCTCGGCGCCCTCGGCGCGAGCCACGACGTCTGCCCGGTGGGCTGCTGCCCGGCCCGCGCCCCCCGCCCCGCCGCCGCGGGCGCCGACAGCCCTTACGCGTGAGGACCACCGTGACCGATTCCCTGCACACGGAACTGCTCCAGCTCGCCCTCCAGGCCGCCGGGCGCGCGGGAGCGCTGCTGCGCGACGGCCGCCCGGCCGACCTCGCGGTGGCCGCCACCAAGACCAGCCCGATCGACGTCGTCACCGAGATGGACATCGCGGCCGAGAAACTGATCACCGGCCTGATCTCCGACCGGCGTCCCGACGACGGCTTCCTCGGCGAGGAGGGCGCCGCCACGGACGGCACCAGCGGCATCCGCTGGGTGATCGACCCGCTCGACGGCACGGTGAACTACCTCTACGGCCTGCCCACCTGGGCCGTCTCCATCGCGGCCGAGCAGGACGGCGAGCCCGTCGTCGGCGTCGTGACCGCCCCCATGCGCGGCGAGACGTTCCACGCGGTCCGCGGCCGGGGGGCCTGGGCCACCGGTGCCTGGGCCGGCGAGCGCAAGCTGGCCTGCCGCTCCGCACCGCCTCTGGACCAGGCCCTGATCTCCACCGGCTTCAACTACGTCGCCGAGGTCCGCACCCACCAGGCCGACGTCGTCCGCCGCCTGATCCCGCTGGTGCGCGACATCCGGCGCGGCGGCTCGGCCGCGATCGACCTGTGCGACGTGGCCCTGGGCCGCCTGGACGGCTACTACGAGCGCGGCCTGAACCCCTGGGACTACGCCGCGGGCGACCTGATCGCCCGCGAGGCGGGTGCCCGCACCGGTGGCCGCCCCGGCGAACGTGTGTCCCGCGACCTGACGGTCGCGGCCAGCCCGGAGGTCTTCGAACTCCTCCAGGACCTCCTGGAGGAGTTCGGCGCCTGGCACGATTGAACCACGCGGGACCGAGGCGGCCCCGTGGACCCAGACCGCTGGGGGCAGCCCCTCCCGAGCTCGCGTAAAGGGCCCACTGTCTGCCGGGCAAGGGCCGCCCCAGGCCGCGTCTCCTCACGCGCCGGCCGCGAGAGAGCCGAAGGGGCGCCTCGGTACCGGCTTGGGCGCCCCGTAGGCGAACGAGCCGGTGAACACGTGGCGCGAAGCGCTGAGCACGTTCGTCGTCTCGGTGCCGGCTTGGGCGTCCCGTAGGCGAACGAGCCGAAAGAACGGGACCCCGGCGCTGGATTCGCCAGGGTCCCGTTCTTGTGCGGCCTGCAGGTCGATCAGACGCCGGACACGCCGACCTCCACACCGTGTTCGGCGGCGAGGCGGCGCAGGTCGTCGAGTTCGGCCAGCTCCACGTCGACGAGGAAGTCGTCGCCCTCGTCACGAGCCCGCGTCAAGTCGGACTCGGTCGCCCTTATGCGCTGCAGAAGTCCTGCGGTGAATGCGTCCATGCTGCGCCCCCTCGTCCTGGGTCGTGGGTCGGTGGCACGGGGGTGTGCCGTTCGGAAGGGGCGATCACGTCTCCACTAGGTGCCCAGCGCTGCCCTGCTGGGCGGCGACGGTGCCGGACACCCACGCCCACTCTGCGGAAGCGGATCGCGGCGTACCGCTTGGTGGTGCGGTACATGCAGAGCGTGATCGCGGGGTGTAAAGCCGTCCTCCCCCGGCTCCCCGCCGCGGAAACCTGAACAGCGCGAGAAAATTCGGCATTCCCGGGCCCTTCGTCCGTCTCACACCCGGCTCTCATGCCGCGCTCACCCCGGTCCGAGGGCAGCCGCCTCCCCGGCTTACAGCCGACTTATGGCGGAAAAGGGCAGGATGGAGGCACACACCCATGGAGACCCCTGCCCGCGTGCGCCCGAGTGTCGGCCACGCGGGTGGACACAGGAAGGACAAGCGACGTGCGCGTACTCGTCGTCGAGGACGAGCAGCTGCTCGCCGATGCGGTGGCCACCGGACTGCGCCGGGAGGCCATGGCCGTCGACGTCGTGTACGACGGTGCGGCCGCCCTGGAGCGCATCGGCGTCAACGACTACGACGTGGTCGTCCTCGACCGCGACCTCCCGCTCGTGCACGGCGACGACGTCTGCCGCAAGATCGTCGAGCTCGGCATGCCCACGCGCGTGCTGATGCTCACCGCTTCGGGCGACGTCAGCGACCGCGTGGAGGGCCTGGAGATCGGCGCCGACGACTATCTGCCCAAGCCGTTCGCGTTCAGCGAGCTGACGGCACGCGTGCGTGCCCTCGGCCGGCGCACCAGCGTCCCCCTGCCGCCCGTTCTGGAGCGCGCCGGTATCAAGCTCGACCCCAACCGCCGCGAGGTCTTCCGCGACGGCAAGGAGGTCCAGCTGGCCCCCAAGGAGTTCGCCGTCCTGGAGGTCCTCATGCGCAGCGAGGGCGCCGTCGTCTCGGCCGAGCAGCTGCTGGAGAAGGCCTGGGACGAGAACACGGACCCGTTCACCAACGTCGTGCGTGTCACCGTGATGACCCTGCGTCGCAAGCTGGGCGAGCCCCCGGTGATCGTCACCGTGCCCGGCTCCGGCTACCGGATCTGATCCGCCGTGGCAGCGACACCCGCGCCGCCCCAGGCGCCCCCGAAGCCCACGTGGGACCCCAGAAGGCCGGAGCCGCCCTTCCCGTGGCTGCGTCCGACCATCCGGATACGGCTGACGCTGCTGTACGGCGGCATGTTCCTGATCGCCGGCATCCTGCTGCTGTCGATCATCTACCTGCTGGCCGCCCAGGCGCTGAACGCGGGCAGCGACCTGCCCTTCAAGATCGTCGAGGGCAAGGTCACCAGCACGATCTGCAATCTGCCGGCCCAGGCCTCGCCCAGCGAGTTCAACAGCGCCATGAACGCGTGTGTGAACCAGCAGCGCCAGCACGCCCTGGACGACCTGCTGAGCCGCTCGCTGCTGGCACTGCTGGGTCTCGCGGTGATCGCCTTCGCCTTCGGCTACGCGATGGCCGGACGGGTCCTGTCGCCGCTCGGCCGGATCACCCGCACCGCCCGCGCGGTGGCCGGTTCCGATCTGTCCCGGCGGATCGAGCTGGACGGCCCGGACGACGAGCTGAAGGAGCTCGCGGACACGTTCGACGACATGCTGGAGCGGCTGCAGCGGGCCTTCACCGCCCAGCAGCGCTTCGTCGGCAACGCGTCGCACGAGCTGCGCACACCGCTGGCGATCAACCGCACCCTCCTGGAGGTGCACCTGTCCGACCCGGGCGCCCCGGTGGAGCTCCAGCAGCTCGGCAAGACCCTGCTGGCCACCAACGAGCGCAGCGAGCAGCTCGTGGAGGGCCTGCTGCTGCTCGCCCGCAGCGACAACCAGATCGTCGAGCGCAAGCCGGTGGACCTGGCCGAGGTGGCCTCGCAGGCCATCGACCAGGTGCACGCGGAGGCCGAGGCCAAGTGTGTCGAGATCCGTGGTGCGCGCAAGCCCGCAGTCGTCCAGGGCAACGGCGTGCTGCTGGAGCGGATCGCGCTGAACCTGGTGCAGAACGCCGTGCGGTACAACGTCGCGGAAGACGGCTGGGTGGAGGTCGACACGGACGTCCAGCACGGCCAGGCGGTGCTGGTGGTCACGAACACCGGCCCGATCGTGCCGGCGTACGAGATCGACAACCTCTTCGAGCCGTTCAGACGGTTGCGGACCGAGCGGACCGGCAGCGACAAGGGCGTCGGACTGGGCCTGTCCATCGCGCGCTCGGTGGCCCGGGCGCACGGCGGGCACATCTCGGCCCAACCACGAGAGGGCGGCGGGCTCGTGATGCGCGTCACTCTGCCCGTCTGAAATCATGACCCCGACAACAGGGATGTTCGCTTTGCGCGGAATTTCCAGGCACCCGCCCTGGCCGCCCCCTGTGTGATCGATCACATGCACGGATTTCCGGCCATCTACTCTCCGTGATCATGATGAGGGTAGAAAAGCCGGGAAAGTCCGGGTTTTCAAGGGTCATGATCACGGGAAGTACACGGTGAGACCGCTTTGAACTGCGCCAATAGGACCGTGTACGGTCCCCATCGCCATCCAAGCCGATCACTCTTGAGGAGTCCGGTTGGGTGTCGATTGAGTAACAGACCTTGATGTGAGGCAAAATCTCCGCCTCGAGGCGGGCACAAGTCCGGCCTCTCACGCGTTACGTGCGCTGGAGACACCGCAGACACCCAGAGGGGGAGAGCGACATGGCAACCGATTACGACACCCCACGCAAGACCGACGACGACGTCGACTCGGACAGCCTTGAAGAGCTGAAGGCTCGGCGGAACGACAAGTCGACGTCCGCCGTGGACGTCGATGAGTTCGAGGCCGCGGAAGGCCTTGAGCTGCCCGGGGCAGACCTCTCCAATGAGGAACTGGCCGTCCGGGTACTGCCCAAGCAGCAGGACGAGTTCACCTGCATGAGCTGCTTCCTGGTGCATCACCGCAGTCAGCTGGCCCGCGAGAAGAACGGCCAGCCGATCTGCCGCGACTGCGACTGAGGCGGGGTCGGCCGTGACCGGCTCGACCCCTCCTTGGAAGCGCCGCTTCCCCCGCAGGGGAGCGGACTCGGGGCCGCACGACGGCTCCCACGGCGCGCGTGACCACGAGCGAGGCCCATCCCGTCCGTCCGATCGGACAGATGCCACGGCATCGACGGGATCGGCCTCGCTCGAACAGGTGTCAGGGCGTGGTGACCCCGCCGCCACAGCGGAAGGGCCCGCGCCCGCCGCCGGACGACGGGCCGCGGTGATCCGCAGCAGGGCCCGGGAAGTCGCCAGGACCGGTGTCCGCATGAGCGGGAGCCGCGCCAGGGCGGCACTGGGGCACCTCGCCGACCGGATCATCGAGATCGCCCCCAGGGTCCCCGTACGGGACCTCGCCACCCTTCGCCGGCAGTTCCCGGGCCTCGGGCCCGAGCAGCTCGCGGACAGACTGGTGGCCGGAGCGGCCAACGGGACGTCCACGATCGGAGCGGGGGTCGGCGCGGCCGCGATGCTGCCGGTGCCGCCCGCGATGCCGACCGAACTGGCCGCGGAGATCACCGGGGTCGCGGCGATCGAACTCAAGCTGATCGCCGAGCTCCACGAGGTCTACGGGGTGCGGCCCCCCGGAAATCTGAAGGTCCGCAGCACCGCGTATCTGTCCTCGTGGTCGGGGGAGCGCGGGATCGACGTGATGAAGCCGTCGACGATCGACACGGCCCTCGGCGGCCATATGAAGCGCCGGCTGCGCCAGCAGATCATGAAACGCATGGTGCGGGACCTGCCGAACCTGATGCCGTTCCTGGTGGGCGCCGCCGTCGGCGCCGCCGTCAACCGGCGCGACACCAAGAAGCTCGCGGCCCGCGTCCGCGCGGACCTGCGGAAGGTCCAGGTCCCGTGGGACGAACTGCCCGCGCTGCCGCCCCTGGAGACCCCCGAGAAGCCGCTGCCGCTGACGGAAACCACCGGAACCGGTGACGACACGGCTGGCACCGGTGACGCCGAAACCGGGGACGACACGACCGGCACCGGCAAGGACCGCCGGCCCTGACCACGCCCGGCCCTCGACGGGCCGTGACTCCTACGCGGCCCCGGGAGCCGCAGCTCGCGCCGCCCGCAGCGCCTCGGCCAGCCGCTCCGGCTCCCGTGAGGACAGGTACAGGTACGGCGTCGGGTCCTCGGGGTCGGTGACCTCCACGCGCAGCGCCCTGGGGATGTAGGCACGCAGCAGCAGGAAAGCCCGGGTGTCGGCCTTGTAGGTGCGCCAGGCGCGCGCCTCCTCCGGGTCCAGGACCTCCGCCTCGCCCAGCGCGGTGACCGGGACCTTCGCCTCGCCCGCGATCAGGAAGCCGCCCACGACACGGATGCGTACGGATCCGTAGGAGCTGGCCACGATCGCCGCGACCGCGGTGCCGCCGACCAGGCCGCCGAGCAGGGGCAGGGTGCCGAAGGGGAGCAGGACCAGGGCGCACGAAACGCCGATCAGGAAGCTGATCAGCCACCAGGAGCGGGGTGCGGTGAGACGTTCTTCGTACGGCTGGGCGGAAAGCTGCATGAAGCTAGCTTGGCATGGTGTCGGCGCTGCCTTCGGGCGCGGGTAAGGTCTGCGCCTGTGAGTGGTAGTTCCGCAGCTCTTCAGCCTCCCGCCGATGCCGTGAAACCCGTACGGCATCCCGACGCTCCCGCGCCCGGCGAGCTCCTCGGCGCGCACTACGGGGAATGTTTCGGGTGCGGCGGTCAGCAGCCGCACGGGCTGCACCTCCAGGCACGGGCCGGGGAGGGCGTCAGCATCACCGCCGAGTTCACCGTGCAGCCCGCCCACCAGGGCGCGCCCGGCCTCGCCCACGGCGGGGTCCTCGCGACCGCGCTCGACGAGACCCTCGGCTCGCTGAACTGGCTGCTGCGGACCATCGCCGTGACCGGACGGCTGGAGACCGACTTCGTGCGGCCGGTGCCGGTGGGCACGACGCTCCATCTGGAGGCCGAGGTCACCGCAGTGGCCGGGCGGAAGATCTACTCGCGGGCCACCGGGCGCGTCGGCGGCCCCGACGGGCCCGTCGCGGTCCGCGCCGAGGCACTGTTCATCGAGGTGAAGGTCGACCACTTCGTGGAGCACGGCCGCGAGGAGGAGATCCTGGCCGCCATGAACGACCCGGACCAGATCCGCCGGGCGCGCGCCTTCGAGGTGAACCCGTGAGCCCCATGAACCCCGAAGGTCCCGCGAACCCCGAGGGCCCCATCAGCCCCGAGGGCCCGCAGAACCCGCAGACGCCTGCGAGTTGCCTGAGCTCTGCGGCTCCCGCCGACCGTGCCCCGCTGAACGTGCTGATCCGGCGCGTCGACCCCGACGTACCGCTCCCGGCCTACGCGCACCCCGGCGACGCGGGTGCCGATCTGCGCACCACCGTGGCCTGCGAACTGGCGCCCGGGGAGCGGGCCGTACTGCCCACGGGTGTGTCTGTCGCGCTCCCTGAGGGGTACGCGGCCTTCGTGCACCCGCGGTCCGGTCTCGCCGCCCGGTGCGGTGTCGCCCTCGTGAATGCCCCGGGGACGGTTGATGCCGGGTACCGTGGGGAGATCAAGGTGATCGTGGTGAATCTCGACCCGCGCGAGTCCGTGCGGTTCGAGCGCTTCGACCGGATTGCCCAACTGGTCGTCCAGCAGGTCGAGAGGGTCCGCTTCCAGGAGGTGGCGGAGCTTCCCGACTCGGCGCGGGCCGAGGGGGGCTTCGGGTCCACCGGTGGCCACGCCGCGGTGGACGGCGTGAGCGGCACAAGCGGTCGGGCCGCCATGGGCGGCCGGACGGGTGGGAATCGATACGCTTCGGTCGTATCCGACCGGGAAGGACAGTGACGTGTTCGGACGTCGCAAGAAGAAGGGTGCCGCCGAGGACGCGGCCGGCGAGGCCGAGCAGGTCGTCGACAGTGTCGACACCGAGGCGGACGAAGCGGAGGAAGAGGCCGAGCGCGAGCGGGTGAGGCTCGAGCCCGAACCGCGGCCCGACGGGCCCTGGGACAGCTCCGAGGTGCGCGACCCGGGCGAGGACCGGGTGGACCTGGGGGGTCTGTTCGTACCGGGTGTGGACGGCATGGAGTTGCGGGTGGAGGTCGCGGGTGACGCGATCGTCGCCGCGACCGTCGTCCTGCGGGACAGCGCCATCCAGCTGCAGGCCTTCGCCGCGCCCAAGCGCGAGGGCATCTGGGGCGAGGTGCGCGAGGAGATCGCCACCGGTATCACCCAGCAGGGCGGCATCGTCGACGAGGCCGAGGGGCCGCTGGGCTGGGAGCTGCGCGCGCAGGTGCCGGTGCAGCTGCCGGACGGTACGGGTGGTTTCCAGGTCGTGCGGTTCGTCGGTGTGGACGGACCCCGCTGGTTCCTGCGAGGGGTGATCTCGGGGCAGGGCGCGGTGCAGCCGCAGGCGGCCGGGCTGCTCGAACAGATCTTCAGGGACACGGTCGTGGTCCGCGGCGAGGGCCCGATGGCACCCCGTGACCCGATCGTCCTGAAGCTGCCGAACGACGCCCAGATGGTGCCCGAGGGCGTCCAGCAGGACGAGGGCCACTCCCGCTTCGCGGGCGGCATGGGGCAGCTGCAGCGCGGCCCGGAGATCACCGAGGTGCGCTGACGGACATCCGAGGGCCGTACCCCTGCGGGGTGCGGCCCTTCTTCGTCTACAGGAACCTCCGGTACGGAAACCATCGTGAGGTGCCGTCCGTTGAGGGATTGAAGGGACGGGCGCTGGTCGTGATACTGGCGCACGGTCCACGGGGGAGCACAGCGGGGAGGGGCACATGAGCCAGGTCGTCACCGAGACCATGGTGCGCGTCGAGAACGTCCACAAGTCCTACGGGCAGGCGGCGGCAGCCGTGCACGCCCTGCGCGGGGTCTCCTTCGAGGTGCCGCGCGGCGAGCTCGTCGCCCTCAAGGGCCGCTCGGGCTCCGGCAAGACCACGCTGCTCAACATCGTGGGCGGGCTCGACGAGCCGGACCGGGGGAGCGTCCACGTCGACGGCAGCGACCTCTCCCAGCTCGGCGAGGACGGCCTGCTCGCGCTGCGCAGGGACCGTATCGGGTTCGTCTTCCAGTCCTTCGGCCTCATCCCCATCCTCACGGCCGCCGAGAACGTCGGGGTGCCGATGCGCCTGCGCCGCGCCGACCCGCGCGAGCGGGAGGAGCGCGTCGAGCTGCTGCTGTCCCTGGTCGGCCTCGCCGACCACGCCAGGCAGCGGCCCGGCGAGCTCTCCGGCGGCCAGCAGCAGCGCGTGGCCATAGCCCGCGCGCTCGCGAACGACCCCGCGCTGCTGATAGCCGACGAGCCGACCGGCCAGCTGGACGCGGAGACCGGCCTCGCCGTGATGGAGCTGCTGCGCGCAGTGGTCCACAGTCAGCAGGTGACCGCGCTGGTCGCCACGCACGACCTGACCCTGCTGGACCTCGCCGATCGGGTCCTGGAGCTGCGCGACGGGGAGATAGTCGAACACTGAGCCGCGCAGCCGAGTGGCCCGGGCGGCCTGTCACCCGGGCCTCCTGGACCCGCCCACCGGATCGGTCCACCCAGCACGCCCGGCCCCGGTGACACTGCCCACCCGGCCCACGGGACCAGCCGACCCAACGCACCCGGCCAAACCCACCAGGCTCACCTGGCCCACCGAATCCCCACGTGGCTGGCCCACCAGGCCTGCCCACCCGGCCCGCCGAAGCCACCCGGACGGCCCGAGGGACCGCGTTGCGAAAGTCCGCCTGCTCCCGCGGCAGCCGGACGTCAGAGTTGCGTCAAGGACGGGCTCCTGCCCCCTCCTCATCCCTTTTGCCGTGATTGTTGGCCGTAAGGTCGACGCTGCGTGCATACCTGTGACGGGAAGACAATGAGGCCATGGGACGCGGCAAGCTTCGGATCTACCTCGGCGCGGCACCGGGCGTCGGCAAGACGTACGCGATGCTCTCCGAGGCGCATCGCCGGGTGGAGCGGGGCACCGACTGCGTCGTGGCCTTCGTGGAGCACCACGACCGCCCGCGCACCGAGGTGATGCTGAGCGGCCTGGAGCAGGTGCGGCGCAGGGAGCTGGAGCACCGGGGGAGCACCTTCACCGAGATGGACGTCGACGCGGTGCTGCGCCGCGCCCCGGCGGTCGCCCTGGTGGACGAGCTCGCCCACACCAACGTCCCCGGCTCCCGCAACGCCAAGCGCTGGCAGGACGTGCAGGAACTGCTCGCGGCCGGCATCGACGTCGTCTCGACCGTCAACATCCAGCACCTCGAGTCCCTCGGGGACGTCGTCGAGTCGATCACGGGGATACGGCAGCGGGAGACCGTTCCCGACGAGGTCGTGCGCCGGGCGGACCAGATCGAGCTGGTCGACATGTCGCCGGAGGCGCTGCGCCGCCGGATGGCGCACGGCAACATCTACAAGCCCGACAAGGTCGACGCGGCCCTGTCCAACTACTTCCGGCCCGGCAACCTCACGGCCCTGCGGGAGCTCGCCCTGCTCTGGGTGGCCGACCGGGTCGACGAGTACCTGCAGCGCTACCGCAGCGAGCACCGGGTGTCGAAGATCTGGGGTTCGCGCGAGCGGATCGTGGTGGGCCTGACCGGTGGTCCCGAGGGCCGCACCCTGATCCGCCGGGCGGCGCGCCTGGCCGAGAAGGGCGCCGGAGGGGAGGTCATGGCGGTCTACATCGCCCGCAGCGACGGACTGACCGGCGCCTCCCCGAAGGAGCTGGCCCTCCAGCGCACCCTCGTGGAGGACCTGGGCGGCACGTTCCACCACGTCGTCGGCGACGACATACCGGCCGCGCTGCTCGACTTCGCCCGCGGGGTCAACGCCACCCAGATCGTGCTGGGCTCCTCGCGCCGCAAGACCTGGCAGTACGTCTTCGGGCCCGGCGTCGGTGCCACCGTGGCCCGCGAGTCGGGCCCCGACCTCGACGTGCACATCGTCACCCACGGGGAGATCGCCAAGGGACGCGGACTGCCCGTGGCCCGGGGCGCCCGGCTCGGCCGGGCCCGGATCGTCTCCGGCTGGGTGATGGCCCTCGTGGGACCGGTGGTCCTCGCGCTGCTGCTCAACGGCGTGGAGCTGGGCCTGGCCAACGACATGTTGCTGTTCCTGACCCTGACGGTCGCGGCGGCCCTGCTGGGCGGGCTGCTGCCGGCCCTCGCCTCGGCAGCCGTCGGATCGTTTCTGCTGAACTACTACTACACGCCGCCGCTGCACCGGCTCACCATCGCGGACCCCAAGAACATCGTCGCCATCGCGATCTTCGTCGGGGTCGCGGTGTCGGTGGCGTCGGTGGTCGACCTGGCGGCCCGCCGCACCCACCAGGCCGCCCGGCTGCGCGCCGAGGCGGAGATACTGTCCTTCCTCGCGGGCAGCGTCCTGCGCGGCGAGACCAGCCTGGAGGCGCTGCTGGAACGGGTCCGGGAGACCTTCGGGATGGAGTCGGTGGCGCTGCTGGAGCGGCGCAGCGACGTGGACCCATGGACGTGCGCCGGACGGGTGGGCACGGACCGGCCACTGGAGCGCCCGGAGGACGCGGACGTGGACATGCCCGTCGGCGACCACATGGCGCTGGCGCTGACCGGACGGGTGCTGCCCGCCTCCGACCGCCGGGTACTGGCCGCCTTCGCCGCCCAGGCCGCCGTCGTCCTGGACCGCCGGCGCCTGCGCGAGGAGGCCGACCGGGCCCGCGCCCTCGCCGAGGGCAACCGCATCCGCACCGCGCTGCTCGCCGCCGTCAGCCACGACCTGCGCACCCCCCTCGCCGGGATCAAGGCGGCCGTCTCCTCACTGCGGTCCGAGGACGTCGAGTGGTCCGAGGAGGACCGGGCCGAGCTGCTCGAAGGCATCGAGGAGGGCGCCGACCGGCTGGACCACCTGGTCGGCAACCTGCTGGACATGTCCCGCCTGCAGACCGGCACCGTCACCCCGCTGATCCGTGAGATCGACCTCGACGAGGTGGTGCCGATGGCCCTCGGCGGAGTGCCCGAGGACAGCGTGGAGCTGGACGTGCCCGAGACGCTGCCGATGGTCGCCGTGGACGCCGGGCTCCTGGAACGCGCGATGGCCAACATCGTCGAGAACGCCGTGAAGTACAGCCCGGCGGACGAACGGGTCCTGGTGTCCGCCAGCGCCATCGCCGACCGTGTCGAGGTCCGCGTCGTGGACCGCGGCCCCGGCGTGCCGGACGAGGCCAAGGACCGCATCTTCGAGCCCTTCCAGCGGCACGGTGACGCCCCGCGCGGAGCGGGTGTGGGCCTTGGCCTCGCGGTCGCCCGGGGCTTCGCAGAGGCCATGAACGGCACCCTCAACGCCGAGGACACACCCGGCGGCGGCCTCACCATGGTCCTCAGCCTCCGCGCGGCCGGCGCGCGCCCGGAGGCACTCCGCGAGGAGCCGGACCACGGCCGCGAACCGCACCGCCCGGAGTGGGCGCGGCGCTTCGAGGGCGCCGTACACGGCCCCGTACACCCAGAAAGGCAGGTTTCATGACCAGGGTGCTGGTGGTCGACGACGAGCCGCAGATCGTGCGCGCGCTCGTGATCAACCTCAGGGCGCGCAAGTATGAGGTCGACGCCGCGGCCGACGGCCGGACCGCCCTCGACCTCGCGGCCTCCCGCCACCCCGACGTGGTCGTCCTCGACCTGGGCCTGCCCGACATGGACGGCGTGGAGGTGATCCGGGGACTGCGCGGCTGGACCCGGGTGCCGATCCTCGTGCTGTCCGCCCGGCACTCCTCCGACGAGAAGGTCGAGGCGCTGGACGCCGGCGCCGACGACTACGTCACCAAGCCCTTCGGGATGGACGAGCTGCTGGCCCGGCTGCGCGCCGCCGTCCGCCGCGCCGAGCCCGTGGGCACCGGCGAGGACGACGTGACGACGGTGGAGACGGAGGAGTTCACCGTCGACCTGGCCGCGAAGAAGGTCAACCGGGGCGGCAAGGACGTACGGCTGACCCCGACCGAGTGGCACCTGCTGGAGGTGCTGGTGCGCAACACCGGCCGCCTGGTCAGCCAGAAGCAGCTGCTGCAGGAGGTGTGGGGGCCGTCGTACGGGACGGAGACCAACTACCTGCGCGTGTACATGGCCCAGCTGCGCCGGAAGCTGGAGACCGACCCGTCGCACCCGAAGCACTTCGTGACCGAGCCGGGGATGGGCTACCGCTTCGAGAGATGAGCGCAGTTGACGTGAGCGCGGTTACGGCGCCGTCGGTGTGCACCGGTACGCTTCAGATATGAGTGCTGTTCCTCGTTCCGAAAAGCCGGTGGGCCGGTTCCGGCGCATGCTCGACCGGCTCTCCTCTTCCCAGGAGGACCTGGAGTCCGAGGAGCTGCGGGAGGACGCCGAGACCGCGGGCTGTACGCGGATCGGTGACTGCCACGACCGGCAGATCGTCACGGTTACTGGTACCTTGCGCACGGTCACCCTGCGTCCGCGCGCGGGCGTCCCGGCCCTGGAGGCCGAGCTGTTCGACGGGACCGCCGCACTGGACGTGGTCTGGCTCGGCAGGCGTTCCATCGTCGGTATAGAACCGGGGCGCAAGCTGATCGCATCGGGCCGGATCTCGATGAGCCGGGGCCGCCGGGTGCTGTTCAACCCCAAGTACGAACTGCGACCCCTCGGACGGGAGTAGCCCGTGACGTCACTCGACAAGCCGACCGAAGAGACGACCGCCGGCGACGAGGCCAGGGCGGTGACGGAGGCCGCGCTGTTCGAGGCGTTCGGCGGAGTCCGCGGCATGGTCGAGACGGTCCTGCCGGGCCTGCTCTTCGTCACCATCTACACGATCAACAAGGACCTGCACTGGTCCGCGATCGCCGCGCTCGCGGTGTCCGTGGTGCTGGTCGCGGTCCGGCTGGCCATGCGGGACACCGTGAAGCACGCCTTCAGCGGCGTCTTCGGCGTGGCGTTCGGTGTGGTCTTCGCGATGATGACCGGCAACGCCAAGGACTTCTACCTGCCGGGCATGCTCTACACCCTGGGCCTGGGGGTGGCGTACATCGTCACCACGCTGGCCGGCGTCCCGCTGATCGGCCTGATCCTCGGCCCGGTCTTCAAGGAGAACCTCTCCTGGCGCACCCGCAACCCGGGCCGCAAGAAGGCGTACGCGAAGGCCAGCTGGGCCTGGGGCCTGATCCTGCTCGCCAAGTGCGCGATCCTCTTCCCGCTGTACTGGTGGGCGGACACGACTCAGCTCGGCTGGATCCTGATCATCCTGAAGATCCCGCCGTTCCTGCTTGCGGTCTATCTGACCTGGGTCTTCCTCGCGAAGGCCCCCGCTCCCATCGACGTGTTCGCGGAGATGGAGGCAGAGGAGAAGGCCGAGGAGGAGCGCAGGGCCGCCCTGGCGGCCGAGCGCGGCGAGACCCCGGACGGATCGAGCGGCCCCGGCGGCGGCCGCCACCGTCGCTAGGCGCAGGAGCGGCCGGGCGCCGGGGCGGCCGGGCGCAGGAGCGGCCGGTCGTAGAGGTAGCTCGGCGAAGGCGCGCTGGACGTAGGAGCCGCTGGGCTCCGCCACCGTCGTGAGCCGAGCCGCAAGGCTGGGCGCCGGCGCCGACTACGACGACGTGAGCGCCACCCGTGACGAGGTGAAGGGGCGCCCGGAGATCTCCGGGCGCCCCTTCACCTGCGACTTGCCCTGCAACCCGTCGCAGTCCTGGCGGGCTCAGCCCTCGGCGTCCTCCCGGCGCACCGACAGCAGGTCCTCCAACTGGCCCTCGCGGGCCTGCGCCGCCACGAACAGCAGCTCGTCGCCGACCTCCAGCGAGTCGTCCTGGGAGGGGGTGAGGACACGGGTGCCGCGGATGATGGTGACCAGGGACGTGTCCTCGGGCCACTGGACGTCGCCGACCTGCGTGCCGGCCAGCGCCGACTCCTCGGGCAGGGTCAGCTCGACGAGGTTGGCGTCGCCGTGGCTGAAACGGAGCAGCCGCACCAGGTCGCCGACGCTCACCGCCTCCTCGACCAGGGCGGACATCAGACGCGGCGTGGACACGGCGACGTCCACGCCCCACGCCTCGTTGAACAGCCACTCGTTCTTCGGGTTGTTCACCCGGGCCACGACGCGCGGCACGCCGTACTCCGTCTTCGCCAGCAGGGAGACGACCAGGTTCACCTTGTCGTCGCCCGTCGCGGCGATCACGACGTTGCAGCGCTGCAGCGCCGCCTCGTCCAGGGACGTGATCTCGCAGGCGTCCGCCAGCAGCCACTCGGCCTGCGGCACGCGCTCGACCGAGATGGCGGTCGGCGCCTTGTCGACGAGAAGGACCTCGTGGCCGTTCTCCAGCAGCTCGCCCGCGATCGAGCGACCGACCGCGCCGGCACCGGCAATGGCGACCCTCATCAGTGACCGCTCTCCTCTTCGGGGCCCTCGGCGAACGTCGCCTCGACCTTCTCCACGTCGTCCGTCCGCATCATCACGTGCACGAGGTCGCCCTCCTGCAGGACCGTCTGCGAGGACGGCAGCATCGCCTCGCCGAGGCGGGTCAGGAACGCCACGCGGACGCCCGTCTCCTCCTGCAGCCTGCTGATCTTGTGGCCGACCCACTTCGGGGACGCGTGCACCTCGGCCAGCTGGACGCCGCCGGTCGGATCGCGCCACAGCGGCTCCGCGCCCGAGGGCAGCAGCCGGCGCAGCATCTGGTCGGCCGTCCAGCGGACCGTGGCCACCGTCGGGATGCCCAGACGCTGGTAGACCTCGGCCCGACGGGGGTCGTAGATGCGGGCCGCGACGTTCTGCACGCCGAACATCTCACGGGCCACCCGCGCGGAGATGATGTTCGAGTTGTCGCCACTGGAGACGGCCGCGAAGGCCCCCGCCTCCTCGATGCCCGCCTCGCGCAGCGTGTCCTGGTCGAAGCCGATCCCGGTGACCCGGCGGCCGCCGAACCCGGGACCCAGTCGGCGGAAGGCGGTGGGATCCTGGTCGATCACGGCGACCGTGTGCCCCTGTTGCTCCAGGGTCTGGGCGAGAGCGGAACCCACTCTCCCGCAGCCCATGATGACGATGTGCACGACCGTCCTTCCGGTGTCAATAGCTACTGCTCAGCCCCATCAGGGTCTCAGACAGAGGGACAAGCTACACATGCGCGGTCCGGGGTGGGCACCCCCCTGCCGCATGCCGGACGGATTGCGGCGGCCGTGGAGCGGCCGGCCTCGACCGAAGGTCCTATTCCGCTTCGGAGGGCGAACGCCGAGTGATACTGCGCACGCTGCACAGGGTCAGGAATCCGAGGCCGAGCAGCGCCGCGGCGGCGCCGATCAGCTCCGCGGTCGGGGGCATGAGACCTCCGATGGGTCGGGCTGGGGTCGGTGGAACGGCCGCGAATCGGCGGAGTTCAGCCGAGTTCAGTCATCAAGGCACGGCCGTGCCCCCGCCCACGGAATCCGTAGCGCTCGCGGCCGCCGATTTCACCCGTGAGGCAGATCTCGGGTGGCAGGTGGGCGACCTCCAGTTCGAAGCTCTACGATCCTCTGTTGTGTCCAAACTGACCGACGTGCCCAAACGGATTCTGATCGGGCGCGCATTGCGCAGCGACCGGCTGGGGGAGACCCTTCTGCCGAAGCGCATCGCACTCCCCGTCTTCGCCTCCGACCCGCTGTCCTCCGTGGCGTACGCGCCCGGCGAGGTCCTGCTGGTCCTGTCCATCGCGGGCGTGTCGGCGTACCACTTCAGCCCCTGGATCGCGCTCGCGGTCGTCGTACTGATGTTCACGGTGGTCGCCTCCTACCGGCAGAACGTGCACGCCTATCCGAGCGGCGGCGGCGACTACGAGGTCGCGACCACCAACCTCGGCGCCAAGGCCGGTCTGACGGTGGCCAGCGCGCTGCTCGTCGACTACGTCATGACCGTGGCCGTCTCGATCTCCTCCGGCATCGAGAACCTCGGCTCCGCGGTCCCGTTCGTCGTCGAGCACAAGGTGCTGTGCGCGGTCCTCGTGATCGTGCTGCTGACGGTGATGAACCTGCGCGGTGTGAGGGAGTCGGGCACGCTGTTCGCGATCCCGACGTACGTCTTCGTCGCCGGCGTCTTCATCATGATCCTGTGGGGCGCGTTCCGCGGGCTGATCCTCGGCGACACCATGCGGGCGCCGACCGCGGACTACCACATCAAGGCCGAACACCAGGGGCTCGCGGGCTTCGCGCTCGTCTTCCTGCTACTGCGGGCCTTCTCCTCCGGCTGTGCCGCGCTCACCGGTGTCGAGGCGATCTCCAACGGCGTCCCGGCCTTCCGCAAGCCCAAGTCCAGGAACGCGGCGACCACGCTGGCGATGATGGGCCTGCTGGCCGTGACGATGTTCTGCGGCATCATCGCCCTCGCCGCGTCGACGAAGGTCCGCATGGCCGAGAACCCGGCCGCCGACCTGCTCCACAACGGCGTCCCGGTCGGCTCGGGCTACGTCCAGAACCCGGTGATCTCCCAGGTCGCCGAGGCCGTCTTCGGCAAGGGCAGCTTCCTGTTCGTCATCCTCGCCGCGGCCACGGCCCTGGTGCTGTTCCTCGCCGCGAACACGGCGTACAACGGCTTCCCCCTCCTCGGCTCGATCCTCGCCCAGGACCGCTACCTGCCCCGCCAGCTGCACACCCGCGGCGACCGCCTCGCGTTCTCCAACGGCATCGTGCTGCTCGCGGGCGCGGCCACCCTGCTCACGGTCATCTACGGCGCCGACTCCACCCGGCTGATCCAGCTGTACATCGTCGGTGTGTTCGTGTCCTTCACGCTCAGCCAGACCGGCATGGTCCGGCACTGGAACCGCCACCTGGCCACCGAGAAGGACCAGGCCAAGCGGCGCCACATGATCCGCTCGCGCGCCATCAACGCCTTCGGCGCCTGCCTCACCGGCCTGGTGCTGGTCGTCGTCCTCCTCACCAAGTTCACGCACGGCGCCTGGGTGGCCCTGCTGGGCATGTGCATCTTCTTCGCCACCATGACGGCGATCCGCAAGCACTACGACCGCGTCTCCGAGGAGATCGCCGCGCCGGAGGGCCCGACCGACGACAGCGTCCGCCCCTCCCGCGTCCACTCCGTCGTCCTGATCTCCAAGATCCACCGCCCCACCCTGCGGGCCCTGGCCTACGCCAGGCTGATGCGCTCCGACACCCTGGAGGCGCTGACCGTCAACGTCGACCCGGCGGAGACCAAGGCACTGCGGGAGGAGTGGGAGCGGCGCGGCATCGACGTCCCGCTGAAGGTGCTCGACTCGCCCTATCGCGAGGTCACGCGGCCGGTCATCGAGTACGTCAAGAGCCTGCGCGCACAGTCCCCGCGCGACGCGGTCTCGGTGATCATCCCCGAATACGTGGTCGGCCACTGGTACGAGCACCTGCTGCACAACCAGAGCGCCCTGCGCCTGAAGGGCCGGCTGCTGTTCACGCCGGGCGTCATGGTGACCTCGGTGCCCTACCAGCTGGCGTCCTCCGAGGCGGCCCGCAACCGGGCCCGCAGGCGCCAGGACTGGAACGCCCCGGGCGCGGTGCGCCGCGGCCCGGCCCAGGTGCGGCCGAAGGAGACCAAGGAGTCGTCGACGCAGAGCTGATGCCGCGCGTCGCGGCCACGGCCCGATGGTGAACGGCCGGACGACACCCACGTAGACTGGTGGGCTGTTGTCCGGCCGTCCCCTTGTCCCGTCCCCACGGCACCGAATTCGATCTGGAGTCACCCACCATGCAGGCAGAACCGAAGAACGAGCAGGTGGGAGCGGAGTCGGCGCCGCAGCCGGAGACACACGCGAAGTCCCTGGTGGGGGCGGAGTACGAGGTTGAGATCGGCCCGGTGGCCCACGGCGGCCACTGCATCGCCCGCACGTCCGAGGGCCAGGTGCTGTTCGTCCGGCACACGCTGCCCGGCGAGCGGGTCGTGGCGCGCGTGACGGAGGGCGAGGAGGGCGCGCGTTTCCTGCGCGCCGACGCGGTACGGATCCTGGAGCCGTCCAAGGACCGCATCGAGGCCCCCTGCCCCTACGCCGGCCCCGGCCGCTGCGGTGGCTGCGACTGGCAGCACGCCAAGCCGGGAGCCCAGCGCCGCCTCAAGGGAGAGGTCGTCGCCGAGCAGCTGAAGCGCCTGGCGGGCCTCACGCCCGAGGAGGCCGGCTGGGACGGCACGGTGATGCCCGCCGAGGGCGACAAGCTGCCCGCGGGCCAGGTCCCGCAGTGGCGCACCCGCGTGCAGTACGCGGTCGACCCGGCCACGGGCAAGGCCGGTCTGCGCCGTCACCGCTCGCACGAGGTCGAGCCGATCGAGCACTGCATGATCGCGGCGGAGGGCGTCAGCGAGCTCGGTATCGAGCAGCGTGACTGGACGGGCATGGAGACGGTCGAGGCGATCGCGGCGACCGGCTCGCAGGACCGCCAGGTCGTCCTGACCCCGCGCCCGGGCGCCCGCCTCCCCCTGGTGGAGCTCGACAGGCCGGTCTCCGTCCTCCGGGTGGACGAGAAGACCGGCGATGTCCACCGCGTACACGGCCGCCCCTTCGTCCGCGAACGCGCCGACGGCCGCACCCACCGCGTGGGCGGCGGCGGCTTCTGGCAGGTCCACCCCAAGGCGGCCGACACCCTCGTGACGGCGGTCATGCAGGGCCTGCTGCCGCGCAAGGGCGACATGGCCCTCGACCTGTACTGCGGCGTCGGCCTCTTCGCCGGCGCGCTCGCCGACCGGATCGGCGACAAGGGCGCGGTCCTCGGCATCGAGTCCGGCAAGCGCGCGGTGGAGGACGCCCGGCACAACCTCGCCGACTTCCCCCGGGTCCGCATCGAACAGGGCAAGGTCGACTCCGTCCTGCCGCGCACCGGCATCACCGAGGCCGACCTGATCGTCCTGGATCCGCCTCGCTCCGGCGCGGGCCGCAAGACGGTGTCCCACCTCTCCTCCCTCGGCGCCCGCCGCATCGCCTACGTCGCCTGCGACCCGGCCGCACTGGCCCGCGACCTGGCCTACTTCCGCGAGCACGGCTACCGGGTGCGGACTCTGCGGGTGTTCGACCTGTTCCCGATGACGCATCACGTGGAGTGCGTGGCGATTCTGGAGCCGGCTCCGAAGGACTCCTGACCAGGTTCGGCCGTCATGTGGTGCCGGGCCGGGGTTCGACGCCATGGGGTGAGGAGCAGGGCGAGCAGGTGCCGGGTGCCTGTTCCGCAGCCCACCGGGTTGCGGGCGGCCGGGGGAGGTACCGGCCGACGGCGCCTAGGTCATCCTGTGAGGCGGTGGGTCACAGACGGGTCCGGATCTGCTCGCGGATCAGCGCGATCACCTCGGGCGCGTGGTCGTTGAGGTAGAAGTGGCCGCCGGTGAACCAGTGGAAGGCGCAGCCTGCGGAGGTGTGGTCCGCCCACCCTTGGGCCTCCTGGTCCGTCACCTCGGGGTCGTGGTCGCCGTTCACGACCACCACCGGACAGCCGAGGGGCGGGCCCGGCCGGTAGCGGTAGGTTTCCGCCGCCTTGTAGTCGGCGCGGATGGCGGGCAGCACCGTGCGCAGCAGCTCGTCGTCGGCGAGCACCGCCGCGTCCGTGCCGCTCATCCGTTTGATCGTGGAGATCAGCCGTTCGTCGTGGGCGAGATGGACCCGCTCGTTCTGGCGGTGCCGCGACGGCGCCCGCCGTCCCGAGGCGAACAGCACCAGTGGCTTCGTGCCGTCGGCTTCCAGCCGCAGCGCCACTTCGAACGCCAGCGTCGCCCCCAGGCTGTGCCCGAACAGGGCCAGCGGCCGGTCGCGCCAGGGCCCCAGCTCGGCGGCCACCAGGTCCGCCAGCCGCCGTACGTCGTCCACGCACGGCTCGTGACGCCGGTCCTGGCGCCCGGGGTACTGCACGCTCACCACGTCCAGGCCCGGGGACAGCGCCCGCGACACCGGGAAGTAGTAGCTGGCCGAGCCGCCCGCGTGCGGGAAGCACACCAGCCGGGCCGCGGCGTCCTCTGCCGGGTGGAACCGGCGCACCCATGCTCCGGCCGCCGTCGTCGCTTCGGTCATCGTCGGGCCCAAGTCCTCTCTGCGGAACGTGCGGAACGTTCGTACGTGTCTGTGCTCTGCCTCGGCGCGTCGTTCACGCCGAGGTCCAGCTGCCCGGCGGGCGCCAGCCGCGCGCCGGGCCCCAGGCCGCTGCCGGCGGCCCCTCGCTCTCGCCGTCGCCGTCCGTCCGGCCGGCGGTGGCGAGCAGCAGCACCAGGGTGATCGCGGCGACCGCCTCGGGGTCGGGGGTGCCGCGCACGATCCGCACCAGTGCCTCGGTGGTCGGGCTCATCTCGCCTCACCTCCGTCAGAACGGCGGGTTGCCGTGCTTGCGTTCGGGCAGCGGGGCGTGCTTGGCGCGCAGCACGGCCAGCGCCTCGACGAGCACCGATCGGGTACGGGCGGGGTCGATGACGTCGTCGACCAGGCCGCGCTCGGCCGCGTAGTACGGGTGCATCAGCTCCTTGCGGTACTGCTTGACGCGCTGCGCCCGCGCCGCCTCCGGGTCGTCCGCGGCGGCGATCTCCCGGCGGAACACCACGTTCGCCGCGCCCTCCGCGCCCATCACCGCGATCTCGTTGGTGGGCCAGGCGAAGGACAGGTCCGCGCCGATCGAGCGGGAGTCCATCACGATGTACGCCCCGCCGTACGCCTTGCGCAGGATCATCTGCACCCGTGGCACGGTCGCCGCGCAGTAGGCGTACAGCAGCTTCGCGCCGTGCCGGATGATGCCGTCGTGCTCCTGCGCGCCGCCCGGCAGGAAGCCGGGGACGTCCACCAGCGTCACCAGCGGGATGCTGAACGAGTCGCAGGTCTGCACGAAGCGCGCGGCCTTCTCCGAGGCGTGGATGTCGAGCACCCCCGCCTGGGAGGCGGGCTGGTTGGCGACGATGCCCACGACATGCCCGTCCAGCCGGGCCAGCCCGCAGATGATGTTCGTCGCCCAGGTGGCGTGCACCTCGAACAGGTCGCCGTCGTCGACGATCTCCTCGATCACCGCACGCATGTCGTACGAGCGGTTGGGGTCGGCCGGCACCAGGTCCAGCAGTGCGTCGTTGCGCCGGTCGGCCGGGTCGTCGGACCGTACCGGGGGCGGCAGCTGACGGTTGTTCGACGGCAGCAGCGACAGCAGATGCCGCACGTCCGCCAGGCAGTCCTCCTCGGTGTCGTAGAGGAACGCGCTCGCGCCGGAGACCGAGGAGTGCACCTCGGCACCGCCCAGCTCGTTGTGGGTGATCTTCTCGCCGGTGACCGCCTGCACCACGTCGGGGCCGGTGATGTACATCTGCGAGATGTCCCGCACCATGAACACGTAGTCGGTGAGCGCCGGGGAGTAGGTGGCGCCGCCCGCGCACGGACCCAGCATCACGCTGATCTGCGGGATGACACCGGACGCGGCCACGTTGCGGCGGAAGATGCCGCCGTACCCGGCGAGCGCGGTGACGCCCTCCTGGATGCGCGCCCCGGCGCCGTCGCTGAGGGCCACCAGCGGGGCGCCCGCCGACAGCGCCAGGTCCATCACCTTGTGGATCTTCTCCGCATGGGCCTCGCCGAGCGAGCCGCCGAAGATGCGGAAGTCGTGCGCGTAGACGAACACGGTGCGGCCGTCGACCTTGCCCCAGCCGGTGACCACGCCGTCGGTGTGCGGGCGCCGGTCCTCCAGGCCGAAGCCGGTCGCCCGGTGCCGGCGCAGCTGCTCGATCTCGTGGA
>NZ_MUBM01000205.1:69994-70200 GCF_002154505.1 Streptomyces carpinensis
CCGGGACGGGCCGAGCTCGGCGGCCTCCTTGAGCGTGAGGAGTTCGGCGACTCTCATCTGAACGTCGGACACAGTCATGCCTCACCCGTCTCGTCGTCCGGCAGGGCCCGCCCCTCGGCAGGCCAGGGGCAGTGCCTGCCGCCATTGAAGGCGCGCGGGCCGTCACCGAGAACCCGGCCACCCCCCTGATCCCGCCCCCATCGGCC
>NZ_MUBM01000206.1 GCF_002154505.1 Streptomyces carpinensis
GCCGTTCGGACGACGCGCCGCGTGGCGAGGTTGGCGTGGGCTGGTGCCCTCGCCGGAAGGCGGGCGGCGTGTCTGCCCGGTGGTACCTGTCGTGGGTCCGAGGGTCGGCGTGGGCTGGTCCGGGATCGGCCCACCGGAAGAGGCGGGCGGGGCCGGGGCCGGTCGGTGTGGCTGCCGCCGTGCTTCATCGTCCGGTGTGCCCT
Source organism: Streptomyces carpinensis (assembly GCF_002154505.1). Taxonomy (GTDB): domain Bacteria; phylum Actinomycetota; class Actinomycetes; order Streptomycetales; family Streptomycetaceae; genus Streptomyces; species Streptomyces carpinensis. The sequence goes on from NZ_MUBM01000206.1 coordinate 204, forward strand.
TTCGGCGTCGTGCCAGGAGTGCCCGGCCCGCCAAGAGGCCTCTGGCCAAGAGGTCTCTGCTCGAAGGCGGGAACAGGGCGCGTGAGCGGCAGGGGGCGGGGGCCGGGCGGCCGTACACTGGGGCGGAACACGCAGGACCGGCGTCGGCAACCCCGTTTTGACCCCCGGAGGGCCGCGCGGGTATCCTGCATGTTCGTTGTGTATTGGCTTGCTCATTCTCACGGGACGGGCCCTTACACCGGTCCACCGGGCCGATGACCAGCGACCAGCACGCGGTTTGCGTCACCGCGGTGCGGTCAGGGCTGTCGTGATCGTCTTCGGTGACCTTGTCAGGACCACTCACTGAAGAAGCGAAGGCTACGAACCGTGCGTACGTACAGCCCCAAGCCCGGCGACATCACGCGCCAGTGGCACGTCATTGACGCCCAGGACGTCGTCCTGGGCCGCCTGGCGTCCACCGCCGCCACCCTCCTGCGGGGCAAGCACAAGCCGATCTACGCGCCGCACGTCGACGCTGGTGACTTCGTCATCATCATCAACGCCGACAAGGTGCACCTGTCCGGCAACAAGCGGACCCAGAAGATGGCGTACCGCCACTCCGGCTACCCGGGTGGTCTGCGCTCCGTCCGTTACGACGAGCTGCTCGACAAGAACCCCGAGAAGGCCATCGAGAAGGCCGTCAAGGGCATGCTCCCCAAGAACTCCCTGGGCCGTCAGATGCTCTCGAAGCTGAAGGTCTACAAGGGTGACCAGCACCCGCACGGCGCCCAGCAGCCGGTGCCGTTCGAGATCACCCAGGTCGCGCAGTAAGTCCGGCCACCCCCTAAGACTGAAGAGAATCTGAGGAGAATCGTGGCCGAGACCACTGCCGAGCAGCCGCTCGAAGAGCTTGACATCGACAGCTACACCACCGAGTCCGAGGTTCCGGTGGAGGGTGAGTACACCTCCGAGTCCCTCGCCTCGCGCTTCGGTGAGCCCCAGCCGGCCGCCGGCCTGGGCCGCCGCAAGAACGCCATTGCCCGCGTCCGGATCGTTCCGGGCTCCGGCAAGTGGAAGATCAACGGTCGCACCCTCGAGGACTACTTCCCGAACAAGGTGCACCAGCAGGAAGTCAACGAGCCCTTCAAGGTGCTGGAGCTCGAGGGCCGTTACGACGTCATCGCCCGTATCGCCGGTGGCGGTGTCTCCGGCCAGGCCGGTGCCCTGCGTCTCGGTGTCGCCCGCGCCCTGAACGAGGCCGACGTCGACAACAACCGTGGCCCGCTCAAGAAGGCCGGCTTCCTCCGCCGCGACGACCGTGCCGTCGAGCGCAAGAAGGCCGGTCTGAAGAAGGCCCGCAAGGCGCCGCAGTACAGCAAGCGCTAATCAGCAGCTGCCTGCGGACAGGCCTACTCCGAACGCCCCGGCGGCACGCCACAGTGCCGTCGGGGCGTTCGTATATCACAGGACTTGGGCGTATAACGGCACAAGGTGCTCAAAGGCTGGTGTGATCGGATGCCCGGCCCTTCACGAACTGACGCTTTCTCAGGAGGACAAGTGGGACGACTCTTCGGCACGGACGGCGTGCGTGGCGTCGCCAACGCGGACCTGACCGCCGAGATGGCGCTCGGCCTCTCCGTCGCCGCGGCGCACGTACTGGCCGAGGCGGGCACCTTCGAGGGCCACCGTCCCAAGGCCGTGGTCGGCCGGGACCCGCGCGCGTCCGGGGAGTTCCTGGAGGCCGCCGTGGTCGCCGGGCTGGCGAGCGCGGGTGTGGACGTGCTGCGCGTCGGCGTGCTGCCGACGCCCGCCGTGGCGTACCTGACCGGCGCGCTCGGCGCCGACCTCGGCGTGATGCTCTCCGCCAGCCACAACGCCATGCCCGACAACGGCATCAAGTTCTTCGCCCGCGGCGGCCACAAACTCGCCGACGAGCTGGAGGACAGGATCGAGAAGGTCTACGAGGAGCACCGCACCGGCGCGCCCTGGGACCGTCCGACCGGCACGGGCGTGGGTCGAGTCCGCGACTACGACGAGGGCTTCGACCAGTACGTCTCCCACCTCATCGGCGTCCTCCCCAACCGGCTCGACGGCCTGAAGATCGTCCTGGACGAGGCGCACGGCGCCGCGTCCCGGGTCTCGCCGGAGGCCTTCGCGCGGGCCGGCGCCGAGATCGTCACCATCGGTGCCGAACCGGACGGTCTCAACATCAACGACGGCTGCGGCTCCACGCACCTGGACCAGCTGAAGGCCGCCGTCGTCGCACACGGCGCCCACCTCGGCATCGCGCACGACGGCGACGCCGACCGCTGCCTGGCCGTGGACCACACCGGCGAGGAGGTCGACGGCGACCAGATCCTGGCCGTGCTCGCGCTGGCGATGCGGGAGCGTTCCGCACTGCGCTCCGGCACCGTCGTCGCGACCGTGATGTCGAACCTGGGCTTCAAGCTGGCCATGGAGCGCGAGGGCATCCACCTCGTGCAGACCGCCGTCGGCGACCGGTACGTCCTGGAGGAGATGAAGGACAAGGACTTCGCCCTCGGCGGCGAGCAGTCCGGGCACGTCATCATCCTCGACCACGCCACCACCGGCGACGGCACGCTCACCGGTCTGCTGCTGGCGGCCCGCGTCGCCCAGACCGGCCGTACGCTGCGTGACCTGGCCGCGGTCATGGAGCGGCTGCCCCAGGTACTGGTCAACGTCCCCGACGTGGACAAGTCCCGGGTGCAGACCTCCGCGGACCTGGCCGCCGCGATCGCCGAGGCGGAGCGCGAGCTGGGGGAGACCGGCCGCGTACTGCTGCGCCCGTCGGGCACCGAGCCGCTGGTCCGGGTCATGGTCGAGGCGGCGGACATCGACCAGGCCCGCTCGGTGGCGGGCCGCCTGGCCGACGCGGTGAAGTCGGCGCTCGGCTAGGGCCTCTTCGGCGGATCACGGCGCAGACGCGGGGCCTGGGGCGTCCATCTGGGGCGTTGCCGTCGGTTGCCGACGCTGCGCGTCGACGCCCTCCTCCGCCTTGCCCATGGACGTCCCAGGCCCCGCTCACCTGGGTTGACCGGCGCCGTCGCTCACCTGCGACTTGATCCGCCGGGCAGGCCCTGACCCAGTTCCGCGGTGCGTCGCGCGCGCTCGCGCTGTCCGGCCCAGAACCACTTCTGGGCGAGCAGCGTGAGCGTGCCGGCCACGACGATGCCGAGCAGGTTCAGCAGCAGCTGCTCGGTGGAGCCCCAGGTCTGCCGGGTGTCGCCGTAGGCGAGCGCCACGGCCGCGTTGGCGGCGGCCGGGATGGTGGTCACCGAGATCGCGACGCCGACCAGGGCACCGGACTTGGCGGAGGTCAGGGACAGCGTGCCGGCGGCTCCGGCGAGGACCGCCACGACGAAGGAGAACGCGTCGGGCGCGTAGACGAAGCTGGTGTTGGGCCGCGGGGCCTCCAGCTTCGTCTCGCTGAACAGCCCCACGGCGTCCATGAGGACGCTGAAGCCCACCGTCACCGCCATCGCCAGCGCGAAGCCCACCAGCAGCGCGGTCAGCGACCGCAGCGCCGGCCGCCCGGCCCGCCGCACCAGTGCGGTGCTCACCCCGGCCAGCGGCCCGAACTCCGGGCCGACCGCCATGGCGCCCACGATCAGGATCGCGTTGTCCAGCACCACACCACAGGCGGCGATCATGGTGGCCACCGTGATGAACGCCAGATAGGTGACCGACAGCGTCGACTCCTCGTGCGTGGCGTCCGCCAGGTGCTCCCACAGCACCGCGTCCGCGCCCTCGCCGGGCGCCTCCTCCTCGGCCTTCTCGGCCCGCTCGGACAGCGACAGGTCGATGCTCTCCACGGCGATCGAGCCGGTGTGGTCGATGCCCAACTCCCGCAGACCGGTGAGCAGTTCGTCGCCGGCCTCGCGTGCGACGTCGCACATCACCACGTCCCCGGCCGGATCGCGGGCCGCGCCGCGCAGCAGGACGAGATGGGTGGTGCCCACCGTCCGCTCGATCAGTCGCACCACCTCGTCGGTGCGCTCGGCGGGCGTGATCAGTCGCAGATGCAGCATGGCGGCAGCGTAGAGGTCACAGCTTGCGCAGGCTCAGCCGCTGCACCTTGTGGTCCGGGCCCTTGCGCAGCACGAGCGTGGCGCGGCCCCGGGTGGGCGCGATGTTCTCCACCAGATTGGGCTTGTTGATGGTCCGCCACATGGTGCGGGCGTAGTCGAGGGCCTCGTCCTCCGACACCTGGGTGTACTTGCGGAAGTACGAGGACGGGTCCTGGAAGGCCGTCGCCCGCAGTTTGCGGAACCGGTTCAGGTACCACTGCTCGATGTCCTCGGTGCGCGCGTCGACGTACACGCTGAAGTCGAAGTAGTCGGCGAGGCCGACCCTGGTCCGGCCGTCCTTGCCGGGCAGTGCGGGCTGGAGGACGTTCAGCCCCTCGACGATGAGGATGTCGGGCCGCCGGACGGTGAGCTTCTCTCCGGGGACGATGTCGTAGATCAGGTGCGAGTAGACGGGCGCGGTCACCTCGCCCTTGCCCGCCTTGATGTCGGCGACGAACCGGGTCAGCGCCCTGCGGTCGTACGACTCCGGGAACCCCTTGCGCGACATCAGGCCGCGCGTCTGGAGTTCCCGCGTGGGCAGCAGGAACCCGTCGGTGGTGACCAGCTCGACCCGGGGGTGCTCGGGCCAGCGGGAGAGCAGCGCCTGGAGCAGACGGGCCACGGTCGACTTCCCGACGGCCACCGAACCGGCCACCCCTATGACGAAGGGAGTGCCGGACTGGGAGCCCTGCTCGCCGAGGAAGGTGTTCAGCGCGCCGCGCAGCCCGTCCGTGGCACCGACGTAGAGGTTGAGCAGCCGGGACAGCGGAAGGTAGATGTCCCGCACCTCGTCGAGGTCGATGACGTCACCCAGGCCGCGCAGCCGCTCGACCTCCTCGGCGGTGAGGGGCAACGGCGTCTTGTCGCGCAGCGCGCTCCACTCGGCGCGGGTGAGGTCGACGTAGGGAGTCGCCTCCGGCCGGGACCGGTGGGCGCTCCGGGGCATCGAGGGGACCGGAGAGATCACAGTCCATTGTTAACGGAGTTTGAACGGGTCGGCGGGTGGGGTGTGTCACGCCGCCCCCGCCCAAGGGGCCGGCGGCCCGGTGAGCGGGGCCGGTGATCACGTCGGTGTCACGGTCGGGTACCGGGTGGTGACCGCGTTGATCATCTGTGGGGCCGCTGTGCGTAAAGTGTGCGTAAAGCGCTGCGGAGGGGGTTCCGCAGGTCCGAAGAGAAAGAGCCTGCCCACGTGAGTTCCCTGGTGATCCGCCGTACGGCCCTGGCGGCGTCCGGTGCCGCCCTCGCCCTGCTCGCCACCGCCTGCGGCGGGTCCTCCGACGGCGGGGACAAGGGCGGTGACGGCAGCACGGCCCAGGCCGACAAGACCGCCTCCGCCGCGCCCGCCGCCAGGACGGCGACCGCCGCCGAACTGGAGAAGGCCGCGCTCGCCCAGGCGGACGTCGCCTCCGGCAAGGTCACCACCAAGGTCACCGCCGGGGACGACATCGCCCAGGACAAGGTGAAGGCGGAGAACACGGCGTGCGCACCCCTCGCCCTGCTCCAGGCCGGCACCTACACCGGCAAGCCCGCGGCGACCGCCAAGCGGTCGTGGCTGAGCGACCAGAAGAAGCCCAAGGCGGGTGCCGCCCCCGAGGACGCCATCATGACCGGCCTCGACCGGACGAAGGTCGTCGAGACGCTCGCCTCCTACGCGGACGGCGGCGCCGAGCAGGCGATGAAGGACCTGAAGAAGGCCGCGCAGAAGTGCGCCGGCGGTTTCGCCTACACGGCGCTCGGCACCAAGACCACGGTGGTCAAGGTCGCCGTGACCGACGCGCCGCAGGGTGCCGACGAGGCCCTGGCCCTGACCTCGACGGTGTCCGCCGACGGCGTCAAGTTCCCGATGAAGAGCGTCGTCGTCCGCAAGGGCGCCACCCTCGCCTACTTCCCCGCCGTCAACCTCGCCTCGGGCGCCTCCGGCAAGGACTTCGCCTTCCCGGCGGACCTCGTCCAGGTGCAGCTGACCAAGCTGGCCAAGCTCGGCTGAGCAGCCGTCAGAAACCTTCGGGAACCTTCCCATCGGGGCCTTCGCAGGTTCGTACCCCGGTGGGAATTTCCGATTTCGGGCACGCGGAGGCCGGTTTCGGCGCTCCTCGGCCCGTAGGCTGCGGCCCATGTGCGGAATCGTGGGATACGTGGGGTCGCAGTCGGCGCTCGAGGTCGTGATGGCCGGGCTGAAGCGACTGGAGTACCGGGGCTACGACTCGGCCGGCGTCGCCGTGCTCGCGGACGGCGGGATGGCGGCGGCGAAGCGCGCCGGGAAGCTGGTCAACCTGGAGAAGGAACTGGTCGACCGGCCGCTGCCGACCGGCTCGACGGGCATCGGTCACACGCGCTGGGCCACGCACGGCGCCCCGAACGACGCCAACGCCCATCCGCACCTGGACAACGCGGGCCGGGTCGCCGTCGTCCACAACGGCATCATCGAGAACTTCGCCATGCTCCGTGACGAGCTTCAGGAGCGCGGGCACGAGCTGTCCTCCGAGACCGACACCGAGGTCGTCGCGCACCTGCTCGCCGAGGCGTTCTCCTCCTGCGCCGACCTCGCCGAGGCGATGCGACTGGTCTGCCGGCGGCTGGAGGGCGCGTTCACGCTGGTCGCGGTGCACGCCGACGAGCCCGACGTGGTCGTCGGCGCCCGCCGCAACTCGCCGCTGGTGGTGGGCGTCGGCGAGGGCGAGGCCTTCCTCGCCTCGGACGTCGCCGCGTTCATCGCCCACACGCGCTCCGCGGTCGAGCTGGGCCAGGACCAGGTGGTGGAGCTGCGCCGCGACGGCGTGACGGTCACCGGCTTCGACGGCCGGCCGGCCGAGGTCCGCTCCTACAACGTCGACTGGGACGCGGCGGCCGCCGAGAAGGGCGGCTACGACTACTTCATGCTCAAGGAGATCGCCGAGCAGCCCAGGGCGGTCGCCGACACGCTGCTGGGCCGCATCGACGCGAACGGCTCCCTGACGCTGGACGAGGTGCGCATCAGCGCCTCCGAACTGCGCGAGATGGACAAGGTCGTCATCGTCGCCTGCGGTACCGCCTTCCACGCGGGCATGATCGCCAAGTACGCCATCGAGCACTGGACCCGCATCCCCTGCGAGGTCGAGCTGGCCAGCGAGTTCCGCTACCGGGACCCCATCCTGGACGCCCAGACGCTGGTGATCGCCATTTCCCAGTCGGGCGAGACGATGGACACCCTGATGGCGCTGCGCCACGCCCGCGAGCAGGGCTCCAATGTGCTGGCCATCTGCAACACCAACGGCTCGACGATCCCGCGTGAGTCGGACGCGGTGCTGTACACGCACGCGGGCCCGGAGGTCGCGGTCGCGTCCACCAAGGCCTTCCTGACCCAGCTGGTGGCGTGCTACCTGGTGGCGCTGTACCTGGGCCAGGTGCGAGGCACCAAGTGGGGCGACGAGATCCGGGCGGTGATCCGCGACCTGTCGCAGATCGGCGGCGCGGTCGAGCGGGTCCTGGAGACGATGGAGCCGGTGCGGGAACTGGCCCGCTCCCTCGCCGACAAGAACACGGTGCTGTTCCTGGGCCGGCACGTCGGGTACCCGGTGGCTCTCGAAGGCGCCCTGAAGCTCAAGGAACTGGCCTACATGCACGCCGAGGGCTTCGCCGCCGGCGAGCTGAAGCACGGTCCGATCGCCCTCATCGACGAGGACCTGCCGGTGGTCGTGGTGGTGCCGTCCCCGCGCGGCCGGTCCGTCCTCCACGACAAGATCGTCTCCAACATCCAGGAGATCCGGGCCCGGGGTGCGCGGACGATCGTGATCGCGGAGGAGGGCGACGAGGCCGTCGTCCCGTACGCGGACCACCTCGTCCGCATCCCGGTGACGCCGACCCTTCTCCAGCCGCTGGTCGCGACGGTGCCGTTGCAGGTCTTCGCCTGCGAGCTGGCCACGGCCCGCGGCAACGAGGTGGACCAGCCCCGGAACCTGGCGAAGTCGGTCACGGTGGAGTGAGCGGGCAGGCGGGAGCCGGGGGGATCAGACCCGGTCCAGCGGCCGATGCGGTCCCTCCGGAAGCTCCGCCGCGATCATGTCGCCGGGGCGCACCACGCCCCCCTCTCGGACGACGCTCATGATCCCGGCCTTGCGCACGATGTTCCCGGCCGGGTCGCGGCCGACGACCTGCTTCAGCAGCCCGTCCTGGAAGCGGTCGATCTGCAGGCAGGGGTTGCGCAGGCCGGTCACCTCCAGCACGGCCTCGTCGCCGATGCGCAGCAGGGTGCCGACGGGCAGTGCGAGCAGGTCGATGCCGCGGGTGGTGATGTTCTCGCCCAGCTGACCGGGAGTCACCTGGAAGCCGACTCCCGCGACCTCGGTGAAGAGCTCCTCGTGGATGAGGTGGACCTGGCGCAGGTTCGGCTGGGTGGGGTCCTGCGCGACGCGTGAGCGGTGCTTGACCGTCACACCGGCGTGGACGTCCCCCTCGACACCGAGCCCGGCGAGCAAGGTGATGCTGTCCCGGTTCGGCTTGGTGAACGAGTACTCGGCGTTGCTGCTGACCGCCGTCACTGTCGCACCCATGACTCGAGCCCCCTCGTCTGCGGTAATGGCCCTCTGCAGCCTACGACGCGGCGCCGGGCGCCGTGCGTTGTCGTGGTGCCACAGCTCCTTCGCCGGTCTGTGGACGACGTCGCGCGACCGGGGACGGCGAGGGGACGCGACGGCGCGGGCCAGGGAACGGGCACGTCGGGCAGTCCCTGCCGGACCGGAGCGGAGCGGACCGGCCTGCGGTGCGGGGCACCAGGCGCGCCGCGACGGAGATGGTGACCCGGAAGACGTTCGCCGGAACTGCGACCAGTGGCGCGGGCGCGGCCCTCCGCAGCGGACGCCCACCGGCCCGCCCCGGCACCTCAGCCAGGGACGGGCCCCGGGCGGCCGTAGTGTGCTCGGCATGAGCATCATCGGGGTCGGAATCGACGTGGCCGAGATCGACCGATTCGCGGCGTCACTGGAGCGGACGCCCGGGCTGGCCCGACGGCTTTTCGTGGCGCAGGAGTTGCTGCTGCCGGGCGGGGAGCGCCGGGGCATGGCCTCGCTGGCCGCACGGTTCGCCGCGAAGGAGGCGGTGGCCAAGGCCCTCGGCGCCCCGGCGGGGCTGCTGTGGACGGACGCGGAGGTGTACGTCGAGGACAGCGGGCGTCCGCGGCTGCGGGTGAAGGGTTCGGTCGCGGCCCGGGCGGCGGAACTCGGGGTGCGGGCGTGGCACCTCTCGCTGAGCCATGACGCCGGGGTGGCGTCGGCGGTGGTGATCGCGGAGGGGTGACGCGCCGTCACCAGTGGTCGGCCACTCCGCCGGTGAGGCGGATGGCGAGCACCGTGGCGTCGTCCTCCGTGTGGGGTCCGGTGAGTTGGTGGACCACGCGGTGGACGTAGGCGTCCAGGGCGTCGTCGCCCGCTGGGATGCCGCCACCGGCGCAGCCGTCGGCGGCCTCGAGCAGGCGGGAGGAGTCCCGGTCGAGGTCCGAGCCGCGACGTTCGATCAGGCCGTCCGAGTACAGCAGGACCACGTCACCGGAGCGCAGGAAGGTCTCGGCAGCCGTGTAGGTCTCGCCGGGCAGGACGCCCAGGGGCATTCCGGGACCTCCCGGCGGCGCCTCGAGCAGGCGTGCCCGGCGATCGCGCAGCAGGACGGGCAGCGGGTGACCGGCGCACGTCCAGCGCAGCAGGCCGCGGTCCGGGTGGTAGCGGCCGATGACCGCCGTGGCGGTGGACTCGTCGCCGTCGTCGCAGGCGACCATGTTCAGCCAGCCGGTCAGCTGCTCCACCAGCTCCCCGGTGAACGCCAGCCCCGCCAGGGCGTAGCGCAGCTTCGCCATCAGTGTGACGGCGTCGAGTCCGTGTCCGCGGGCGTCGCCGAGCGCGATCAGCACCTGCCCGCTGGGCAGGATGCGGGTCTTGTACCAGTCGCCGCCGACGCGCGCCGCGTTCGCCTCGGGGCGGTAGACGGCGGCGGCCTCGATGCCGTGCAGGGCCAGTTCGGCGGGGAACCGGGGGAGGACGGCGTCCCGCAGCCGCTCGGCCACCTCGGCGACCATGTCCGCCCGCTGCCGTTGGGTGCGCGCCTCGCGCACCGCCCGTTCGGCCAGGGCGCGGCTGTAGCGGTCGTCGGTCACGTCGTGGAGCACCGCGCGTACGGTCCACACCGGCCCGTGCTCCGGGCGGACCGGTTCGGCGACGAAGCGGACGATCCGCGCGGACGGCCGGACGAGTTGCAGGTCGCACTCCGCGACGCGCTTGTGCGCCAGAACGTCGGAGATCACCTGGTACAGCGGCACCAGGCTGACCGGCGCCACCATGCGGCCCAGTCCGAGCAGGTCGGGCAGGGACTGCGAGGCCGGCAGGCCGAGTACGTCGCGCAGGCCCGACGACGTCTCCACGGTCCCGTCGCCGAGGTTCCACTCGGCCCAGCACACGCGCACCAACTGCTGCGCGGCCTCCTCCATCCGGGTCCTCTGCCCGTGCTCCCAGGTCAGCAGCAGCAGACCGCCGCAGGGAGTCACGCGGACCTCGCTGCTGATGCGCACCACCAGTCCGTCGGGGCTGGACAGCGACCACTCGGCCGGTTCGGGGCCCTGCACACGCCCGGTCCGCTGGGCCTCGGTGAGCAGACGGGGCACGGGGGTGTCCGCCATGTTCGGGAAGCGCTCGAACAGCGGAACCCTCCCGGTCCACGGAGGCAGGGTTCCCGGCGGGACGGAGCGGGCGGAGTGCTCCAGGGTGGCGGCGTTCTGCCCGACGTAGCAGAAGTCCGTCGCCTCGCCCCGCTCGTCGAGGACGGGAACGACCACCATGACGGCGATCGGCAGCGCGTCCAGCAACTCCTGCGCCGGGGGCACCGGCGGCGGCCCGGGCGGCAGGGATCCGCAGCGTCCGTCGCGCGGCTCACGCGCGGGAACGGAGCGCTCGGCGGCGTACCGGGCGATCTCCTCCCGCTGCTCGGCCAGCAGCGCCTCCAGCGCCTGGAGCCGCGGGTCACCCTCGCCGCGACCGGCGCCGTCACCGATTCCGTCGCCGGCGCCGGTTGCGGTGCCGGCACGCGTGGTCGAGATCGGTGCGCCGGCGCCGACCGGTTCGTCCCTCATGGGCCGGGGCCCTTCCGTCGCGTTTCCGGTTCCCCGTTCCATCCCGTTTCTTCCGGTTCTCTGTCGGGTTCCCGTGCGGTGTGGGGCGCATGCGGGGCAGACTCGACCGCATGCGTACCGCGTACAGCGTCGAGACGGTCAGGACAGCCGAGCGCGCGCTCATGGCGCGGCTCCCGGACGGCGCCCTCATGCAGCGTGCCGCCGCCGGACTCGCCGCCGCCTCGGCGGACCTGCTGGGGCGGGTCTACGGCAGCCGGGTGGTGCTCCTCGTCGGCAGCGGCGACAACGGCGGCGACGCCCTGTACGCCGGGGCCCGGCTGGCCCGCCGCGGCGCCGGGGTCGCAGCCGTGCTCCTCGCCCCCGACCGCACCCACCCGGGAGGCCTCGCGGCGCTGCGGCGCGCGGGCGGCACGGTCGCCCGACCGGACGCGGCCGACCGGCTGATCGGCCGGGCCGACCTCGTGGTCGACGGGATCGTCGGCATCGGCGGCAAGGGCGGTCTGCGTCCCGAGGCCGTACCGCTGGCCGAGCGCGTGACGCGCTCCCGGGCCGCCGTCGTCGCCGTGGACCTGCCCAGCGGGGTGGAGGCGGACACCGGCGAGGTGCTGGGGTCCGCGGTCCGCGCCGACCTGACCGTCACCTTCGGCACGCACAAGCCCGGGCTGCTCGTCGACCCGGCCCGCGAGTACGCCGGTACGGTCCGTCTCGTCGACATCGGCCTGGGTCCGGAGCTGCCCGCGGAGCCGGACCTGGAGGCCCTCCAGCACGCGGACGTCGCCGCCCTGCTGCCCTGGCCGGCCGCCGAGAGCGACAAGTACCGCCGGGGTGTCGTCGGCATCGCGGCGGGCTCGGCCCGCTATCCCGGCGCGGCCGTGCTCGCGGTGTCGGGCGCGCTGCGCGGCGGGGCGGGAGCCGTGCGGTACGTCGGACCGGCCGGGCAGGCGGTGATCGCCCGCTTCCCCGAGACCCTGGTGTCCGACCGGGGTCCGCACAAGGCGGGCCGGGTGCAGGCGTGGGTGGTGGGACCGGGCGCCGGGGACGACGTGGCGACCGTGGCGGAGGTGCTGGAGGCGGACGTACCGGTCCTGCTGGACGCGGACGGCCTGCGCCTCGCCGACCGCGACGCGGTACGGGCCCGTAGCGCGCCGACCCTGATGACCCCGCACGCGGGCGAGGCCGCCGCGCTGCTCGGTGTGGCGCGGGAGCAGGTGGAGGCGGCCCGGCTGGACGCCGCCCGGGAACTCGCCTCCCGCTACGGCGCGACCGTGCTGCTCAAGGGCTCGACCACACTGGTCGTCGACCCGGACGGCGGGCCCGTGCGGGTCAACCCGACCGGCACCCCGTGGCTCGCCACGGCCGGCAGCGGCGATGTCCTCTCAGGGCTCGGGGGGTCCCTGCTCGCGGCCGGCCTGGCCGCCCGCGACGCCGGCAGTGCGGCGGCCTACCTGCACGGACTGGCCGGCCGCCTGGCCGCGAAGGGCGCGCCGATCGGCGCCCACGACGTGGCCGAGACGCTCCCGCGGGCCTGGCGTGACGTGCAGCGCGGGCGGCCTGTGCGGGGCGCGGGAGCCGTGGGGGCGGTACCGGCCTGACCTGGTGCGGCCGGGTCCGCGCCGGGGTGACCGCCTCGGCCCGGAGTGGTTTCTCGGCGGGCCCCGGGTTCTTCATCGCGCCCACCCTGGCAGAGGTGACCGGCATCGTGCCGCCGGTGCCGAGATCGTGCCGGCGTCCGGGACGTTCGCGCCCTGCCTCGAGCCAGTCGCCGAACCCGTCGGCGCACGGCACGTCCCGTGCACCTCGCCCGTCGTGCGCGGCGACGTGGGCCGTCCGGGGGTCGTCGGCGACGAACCCGGTCCTACAGGGCTGTCTCGCGCGACCCGGGGAGCCGGCCGCGGGGGTCGGCGTCCGGGTGCTCGCCGGTCTGCTGGTCCATCGGACGGGACGAGCACTCCGAAGGCTGCTCCACGGACCGCGCCGGGCCGGAGGGGGGAGCGGGGTCAGTCGATGCCCCGGCAGATGTGCTGCTCCAGCCCCGCGTCGTCGGTGTCGCCCGCCAGGCGGAGGACAGGCGCCTTCGCTCCCGGGCAGGTGTCCAGCAGGTACCAGAGGCCGTCACGCCGTACCGAGACCAGCCTTCCACTGGCGAGGAGGTGGAACCGGGGGGCGGTGGTCGGCTTCCTGATCATTGCGCCTCCTGAGCACTGGTGACGGTCTCGTTCTTCGTGTTCGTGCTGCTGCCTGGTGTCTTCGTGTTACCTGGTTTTCCGTGGCCCGGCCGCTCGGCGGTCGGCCGCTTGGGCCGGTGGGGTGCTACCTCGCCCCGGCCGGCGCCGGCTCCCTCGGCGGGGCCGCGGGGGTGTGCGCGACGGGCGTGACGACGTGACTGTCGAAGTGGTGCCGGGACGGGCGGGCGTGCCGGGTCGGGGCACAGTGCAGCAGGGCCGATCCCACCGACATGCCGCCATCGGCGCCGAAGGCCGACAGCACCGTCAGGTCCCCTTCCGTGAACACGCCGCGCCGGTGCGCCAGGTCGAGGGTGACGGGGACGGAGGCGCCGCCCGTGTTGCCGTGGTGGGCGGGCGTCAGGCGCATCCGCGCCGCGCCCAGTCCGAGCGCGGGCCGGGCCAGACCTCGGCCGGCGTCACGTCGTTCGCCTGGTGCGGTACGAAGTGGCGGACCGCGCGGCCGGGCACACCCGCCTTGGCCGGCAACCTCGTGTATCGCGCTCGGCAGGTCGTCATGCACGAAGCCGCACACGCCGACTACCAGGACCGGCCGACCCCGGACGAGAAGGAGCGCGAGGCGTACTACGTCCACAAGACGGGCGCGCTCAGCCTCGCCCTCGGCATCGACGACCCCGCCGCGGTCGCGCGGGTGCTCGTCGCCCTGATCGGCATCGCGTCCTGGCCCTTCATCGTGCCGCAGCAGCGCCTGATGCTGGGCCCGGACGGCGACACCGAGTCAGGCTGGGCACCGCTGCGCGCCGGCATCGTCGCGCACGGACACTCGATCGTCGACAACTTGCTGCAGGGACCGGTCTGAGGCGGCCGCGAAGTCGCCCCCGCTCCGGATCCCTGGCTACCTTCTTCATCGTCAGGCCGGACGCACTCCGGGCTGACTCACCGTCAATTCCTGACGCTCGTCAATCCCTTTGATGCCCGGCCCTGTTGAGGCCTTCTCTGGTCATCCGCCGTGCGCCGGGGGAGCAGCACCGGGAAAGAGGGGGCACCGTGGACACCGCCGTCGGCGCCACCCTCGTCATCGCCGTCAGCGGTGCCACCGGCGGTATGGGCGCGGCCGTCGCCCAGGAACTCGCCCGGTCCGATGCCACCGTCGTGCTGCTCGGCCGGGACGCGGCGTGCGAGACCGGCCCCTGTGGAAGGCGCCACCCCGGCTCCGCCCGACGCCCTCGGCCATCGCGCCCGGCACGCCACCGACGACCCACCCGCGACTCCTCCACGACCGCCGGCCCGGCCGTCCGGCCCCGGCGGTCAGCAGTGCCGTCCGGCATCGGGCTACCGCCCTCCAGGTCCCGTGCCGGTCGCATGTCTGGCCGTGTGTCAGGGATGGCAGTGATCCCGCCGTCAGTAGTGATTCAGGACACACGTACAGCGCCTTCGTTGGGGCGTGTCGTGGCGGATCGCCCGCCGGGTGACGCGGTCCCCCTTCCTCCCTCCGGCGCACCTCCGGCACACGTGCCGTGGGACGCTCGGGTCCCTCTGAGACACTGGGGGCGCGATGAACGAGACAGGACACCCGCGGACGGCACCGCTGCGCGCCCGCGCCGAGATCGATCTGGCCGCTCTGCGGGCCAACGTGCGCGCGCTGCGCGACCGGGCGCCCAGCGCGGCTCTGATGGCCGTGGTCAAGTCCGACGCGTACGGCCACGGCGCCGTTCCGTGTGCCCGTGCCGCTCTCGCCGCCGGGGCGACCTGGCTCGGCACCGCCACGCCCGAGGAGGCCCTGGCCCTGCGCGCGGCCGGGCTGTCGCCCGAGCGGGTGAGGATCATGTGCTGGCTGTGGACGCCGGGCGGGCCCTGGCGGGAGGCCGTCGAGGCCGATCTGGACGTGTCCGTGAGCGGGATGTGGGCCCTGGCGGAGGTCCGCGAGGCGGCCCGCGCCGCCGGCCGGCCCGCCCGTGTGCAGCTGAAGGCCGACACCGGGCTCGGGCGCAACGGCTGCCAGCCCGCCGACTGGTCCGAACTCGTCGCCGAGGCCCGGCGGGCCGAGGCCGACGGCCTGATCCGCATCACCGGACTGTGGTCCCACTTCGCTTGCGCCGACGAGCCGGGTCACCCCTCCATCGCCGCGCAGCTCGACCGGTTCCGCGAGATGGTCGCGCACGCCGAGGGGCAGGGCGTGCGCCCGGAGGTGCGGCACATCGCCAACTCGCCCGCCACGCTCACCCTTCCCGAGGCCCACTTCGACCTCGTCCGCACCGGGATCGCCCTGTACGGCGTCTCGCCCAGCCCGGAGCTCGGCTCGCCGGCCGACTTCGGGCTGCGCCCGGTGATGACCCTGTCGGCCTCGCTGGCCCTGGTGAAGCACGTGCCCTCAGGGCACGGCATCAGCTACGGGCACCACTATGTGACCCCGGGGGAGACCACCCTCGGGCTGGTGCCCGTCGGCTACGCGGACGGCATCCCGCGCCACGCCTCCGGCACCGGGCCGGTCCTGGTGGCCGGCAAGTGGCGTACCGTCGCCGGGCGGGTCGCCATGGACCAGTTCGTGGTCGACCTGGGAGGCGACGAACCCGAGGTCGGTACGGAGGCGGTGCTCTTCGGCCCCGGCGACCGCGGCGAACCCACCGCCGAGGACTGGGCGCAGGCCGCCGGCACGATCGCGTACGAGATCGTCACGCGCATCGGAACGCGCGTTCCCCGCGTCTATGTGAACGAGGAAGAAGACCGGGAGCGGGGTCGGTAGGCGGGGGCGGAGCACTTCGCGCAGGCGGACGGCCCGCGCGGCAACGGGGGACCGGGCCGTGCCGCGCTCCCGAACGCCAGTACGGCGCACACCGTGCCGAGCACGGGCGGCGCAAGGCGGAGCACCGTTCGGCACGAGGCAGCAGCACGGCGCAGGAACACGAGGCAGCAGCACGGCACAAAGAAGGAGCGGTACGTGAGCGAGAGCAGTGCGGTGGCCGCCGCCTCCGCCGCGGGGGTGTCCGGCGGCTGGCGCCGGGCGACCGGTATCGCGGGCGCCGCGATAGGCGTGGTGGCCGCGGGCGCGGCCGCCACCGTCGCGATAGAGCGGATGACCGTGGGCCGCGGCATGCGCAGAAAGGCCCGGCTCGCCCTGGACTCGGCCGGCCCCTACGGGACCCTGCGCGGCACCCCGGGCAGGGCGTACGCCGACGACGGCACCGAGCTCTACTACGAGGTCGACGACATCGACCCCGAGACCGCCGTGAGCCTCGTCCCGCGCCGCCGGCGGCTGTTCGGGCGCAAGGCGCCCGCACCCGTCACCGTCGTCTTCAGCCACGGCTACTGCCTCAGCCAGGACTCCTGGCACTTCCAGCGCGCGGCACTGCGCGGCGTCGTACGGACCGTGCACTGGGACCAGCGCAGTCACGGCCGGTCCGGGCGCGGCGTGGGCCAGATACGCGACGACGAACCGCTGACCATCGACCAGCTGGGCCGCGACCTGAAGGCCGTGATCGACGCCGCCGTGCCCGAGGGGCCGATCGTGCTGGTCGGGCACTCCATGGGCGGGATGACCGTGATGGCCCTGGCCGCCCAGTACCCCGAGCTGATCCGGGAAAGGGTCGTCGCCACCGCCTTCGTGGGGACGTCCTCCGGGCGGCTCGGCGAGGTCAACTTCGGACTGCCCGTCGCGGGCGTCAACGCGGTGCGGCGGGTCCTCCCGGGCGTGCTGAAGGCGCTCGGGCAGCGCGCCGAACTGGTGGAGAAGGGGCGGCGGGCCACCGCCGACCTGTTCGCCGGGATCATCAAGCGCTACTCCTTCGCCGGGCGGGACATCGACCCGGCGATCGCCCGGTTCGCCGAGCGGATGATCGAGAACACGCCGATCGACGTGGTCGCCGAGTTCTACCCGGCCTTCACCGACCACGACAAGACCGAGGCGCTCGCCCTCTTCACGGACATGCCGGTGCTCGTCCTGGCCGGGGTGCAGGACCTCGTCACACCCAGCGAGCACAGCGAGGCGATCGCCGACCTGTTGCCCGACGCGGAGCTGGTGCTGGTCCCGGACGCCGGGCACCTGGTGATGCTGGAGCACCCGGAGGTCGTCACCGACCGGCTCGCCGACCTGCTCGCCCGCGTCGGCGCGGTTCCGGCAGGCACTACCGTGGGTGCTTATGGAAGCACCAGCAGCACCGCACAGCCCGGCTGACCCCGCGTCGGTCGAGATCACCGTCACCTCCCCCGAACAGATGCGGGAGCTGGGCCGCCGTCTCGCCAAGCTGCTGCGCGCGGGCGACCTGGTGATGCTCAGCGGAGAGCTCGGCGCGGGCAAGACCACGCTGACCCGGGGGCTCGGCGAGGGCCTCGACGTCCGCGGCGCCGTCACCTCCCCGACCTTCGTGATCGCCCGCGTGCACCCGTCCCTCGGCGAGGGTCCGCCGCTCGTCCACGTCGACGCCTACCGCCTGTCCGGCGGGCTGGACGAGATGGAGGACCTGGACCTCGACGTCTCGCTGCCGGACTCCGTGATCGTCGTGGAGTGGGGCGAGGGCAAGGTCGAGGAGCTGACCGACGAGCGGCTGCAGATCCTGATCCACCGGGCCGTCGGGGACACCGCCGACGAGGTGCGCCATGTGACCGTGACCGGGATCGGCGACCGGTGGGCGGCCGTGGACCTGGACGTTCTGACGGCCTGAGCGGACGGGAGAGCTGTTCCGACAGGGTGTCGGCACGTCTTGCGCGTACGCCCCGGACGTGGTCACATGGGGTCCAGCTCGTAGTTAGGTCTACCTAACCACGCCCGCCCCCGGCCCCCAGGAGGCGTCCATGCCGACCGTCGAGCCCACCGAGCCGAACCAGCCCGGCGAGCGCCGGCCCCGGCCGCATGCGGTCGCGGGTGTCTGCATGAGCGAGCTGCTGGCCGCCTGCGCGGCGGCGGAGGCGATCTCCCGGCCACCACGCGCCCCGGACCCCGCGGACGCTCGCCCGGCCCCCCGTACGATGGAAGGGCAGCGCAAAGCCGCGTAGCCCGATCGGAGGACGACCGCCTTCCGTGCGACGCCCCCGGGACGGCGACGGCCGATCCGCCTGGTCGTGACCGCCCGGCCGGCCCGGGACGGGAGACGAACGGCCACCCGCCGGGTCGTCACCGGATGACGACGACCTTCTGCCCGATGGTCGCGAACATCCACATCGCCTCGCCGTCCGTCCGCGACTCGCGGATCCCGCCGGTCTTCACCGTCGTGTCGGGTCCAGGGGCGGAGCCGCCCTGGCCCGGCACCGCCGCGCTGAAACCGATGACCACCCCGTTCACGCTGGTGAAGCGGACGACGTGCTCCACCGGGAGGCCGTCCGTCCCGGTGACCGCCTTCGACCGCGAGGTGACCGCGTAGGTGCCCGGGAGCGGATCGACACTTCCCGGGGTGACCTTGAAGGTGTTCTCCACCCTGCCGCTCGCGTCGACCAGCCACACCCGGTCGTCGTCCACCGAGTACACGACCCGTTCACCCGTGCCCGAGCCCCCGGGCAGCGCGGCCGGGCGGAGCTTGTCGCGGGGTGCCTTCGTGGGGGCCGGTGCGGGCGACGAGGCCTTGGCGCCGTGCGCGCCGCTCAGGCTCGGGGGCACGCTCGCCTGCGCGCGGTAGGCGAGGAAGCCGACGGTGGCGACGGCGGCCGCGGTGAGCCCGGCCACGATTCCCGAGCTGCTCCTTGCCACGGTCGTCCACCTCTGTGCCGGTCGCTGTACCCGTGCCGCTGTAGGGCACGCTTCGTGACGGTAGCAGCCGGAACGCCCCCGACCCGGGCGGCCGTGCCGACCCCGCCGGAGCCGTAGGCTGTTTGCGTGCTCTTGCTCGCTCTGGATACCGCCACCCCCGCCGTCACCGTCGCCCTGCACGACGGCACGGCCGTTCTCGCCTCGTCCAGCCAGGTCGACGCGCGCCGGCACGGAGAGCTGCTGCTGCCGGCCGTCGACCGGGTCCTCGCCGAGTCCGGGCTGGGACTGGACGCCGTCACGGGCATCGTGGTCGGCATCGGCCCCGGCCCCTACACCGGGCTGCGCGTCGGCCTGATGACCGCCGACACCTTCGGGCTCGCGCTCGGCGTCCCCGTGCACGGCGTGTGCACGCTCGACGGCCTCGCCTACGCGGCCGACGTCCCCGGCCCCTTCGTCGTGGCCACCGACGCCCGCCGCAAGGAGGTCTACTGGGCCCGGTACGCCGACTCCCGCACCCGCCTCACCGACCCTTGCGTCGACCGACCCGCCGACATCGCCGACCAGGTCGCGGGGCTGCCCGCGGTCGGAGCGGGCGCGCTGCTCTATCCGGACACCTTCCCCCAGGTGCACGAGCCCGAGCACGTGTCGGCCGCCGCCCTCGCCTCTCTGGCCGCCGAGAAGCTGGCCGCCGGCGAGGAGCTGCCCGCGCCCCGGCCGCTGTACCTGCGCCGGCCGGACGCCCAGGTACCCAAGAACTACAAGGTGGTCACCCCGAAGTGACGGGTCAGACGACGACCGGGAACGGGACCGCGGCGCACGCCCTGCGGGAGATGCGCTGGTGGGACATCGACCCGGTGCTGGTGCTGGAGAAGGACCTGTTCCCCGAGGACGCCTGGTCGCGCGGCATGTTCTGGTCCGAGCTGGCGCACTCGCGGGGCCCGCAGGCGACCCGGCGGTACGTCGTGGCCGAGGAGAACGGCCGGATCGTCGGCTACGCCGGCCTCGTCGCCTCCGGCGGCCAGGGCGACATCCAGACCATCGCGGTCGCGCGCGACCACTGGGGCACCGGACTCGGCGCCCGGCTGCTGACCGAACTGCTGCGGGCCGCGACCGCCTTCGAATGCTCCGAGGTGATGCTCGAGTGCCGCGTGGACAACGTCCGCGCGCAGCGCCTCTACGAGCGCTTCGGCTTCGAGCCCATCGGCTTCAGACGCGGCTACTACCAGCCGGGGAACGTGGACGCCCTGGTGATGCGCCTGTCCGATCCGGCGACCCCCCGTAATCCCGTCAACGGCGTACAAGGAACCGAGACCCATGGCTGACACCCGGGACGAGCCGCTCGTCCTCGGCATCGAGACCTCCTGCGACGAGACCGGCGTCGGCATCGTCCGCGGCACCACGCTGCTGGCCGACGCGGTCGCCTCCAGCGTCGACGAACACGCCCGGTTCGGCGGCGTCGTCCCTGAGGTGGCGTCCAGGGCCCACCTGGAGGCGATGGTCCCCACCATCGACCGCGCGCTGAAGGAAGCCGGGGTGAGCGCCAAGGACCTGGACGGCATCGCGGTCACCGCCGGCCCCGGTCTGGCGGGCGCGCTGCTGGTCGGTGTCTCGGCGGCGAAGGCGTACGCCTACGCGCTCGGCAAGCCGCTGTACGGCGTCAACCACCTCGCCTCGCACATCTGTGTGGACCAGCTGGAGCACGGTCCGCTGCCGGAGCCGACGATGGCGCTGCTGGTGTCCGGCGGCCACTCCTCCCTCCTGCTGTCCTCGGACATCACCTCCGACGTCCGTCCCCTGGGCGCGACGATCGACGACGCCGCGGGCGAGGCCTTCGACAAGATCGCGCGCGTGCTGGACCTGGGCTTCCCCGGCGGTCCGGTCATCGACCGGTACGCGCGCGAGGGCGACCCGCAGGCGATCGCCTTCCCGCGCGGGCTGACGGGCCCGCGCGACCCGGCGTACGACTTCTCCTTCTCCGGCCTGAAGACGGCGGTGGCCCGCTGGATCGAGGCCAGGCGGGCGGCCGGGGAGGAGGTCCCGGTGCGCGACGTGGCGGCCTCCTTCCAGGAGGCGGTGGTGGACGTCCTGACCCGCAAGGCGGTACGTGCCTGCCGTGACGAGGGCGTGGACCACCTGATGATCGGCGGCGGCGTGGCCGCCAACTCCCGCCTGCGGGCCCTGGCCCAGGAGCGCTGCGAGGCGGCCGGCATCCGGCTGCGGGTCCCCCGCCCCAAGCTGTGCACGGACAACGGCGCGATGGTGGCCGCCCTGGGCGCGGAGATGGTCGGCCGGAACCGGGCCGCCTCCAGCTGGGACCTGTCGGCCGACTCCTCCCTGCCGGTCACGGACCCGCACGTGCCCGGCGAGGAGCAGCCGCACACCCACGACCACGTGCACGAGATCAGCAAGGAGAACCTGTACTCGTGACGGTCGCGTTGATGTGGGAGGCCCGGGCGGTGACCGGCCGGGGCGAGGAACTGCTCGACTGGGCGCGGCGGCAGCGGCTCTCCCGGGAACCCCTGCGCCGGGAGACCTTCCGGGCCCCGCAGGACCGGATCCTCGTCATCACCTGGTGGGACGCCTCCTACGACGCCGAGCTGCCGGAACTGCCCGAACCGTCGGCCGAGTTGGTCACCCGGGCCGTCCACCGGTGGCGTTTCGAGGCGGTGGACGGGACGGCGGAACGCTGAGTGGTGCGCCGGGTCTCCGGTGCGCTATGATCATCACACGCAAGCGGCCGAACAAGGGCCCGCGAGCAGTGCGTTGGTGGTCCAAGGAAAGACGCCCCGCTTCCTGCGGGGAGATGCAGGTGCAAGGCCTGCCCGGCGCTCGACGAAACCCCGTCCCGGCTCTGTCGCGGCGGGGTTTTCCGTGTCGTCCGGTGGTGTGCCGCGCGCCCGAGAGCGGCGGCCCGGCCCGCGTCCCCGCAGGGAGACGGGCCGGACTCCGATGCTCAGCCTTCCTACGAGACCTCCGTCTCGCAGCGCAGCCGCCGGTTCAGGCCCACCTCCCGTACCGGGCCGGTCAGGGTCAGGCGCTCGGTGTGGCGGACATCAGCCGCGGAGGCCGCCAGCCGCAGTTCCAGCACGCCGGGTTCGACCACCCGGCGGCCCGAACGGTCGGTGAACGCCGACAGGTCCGCGTGGAAGCGGAACGTCACGCGGCTCGACTCGCCCGGGGCCAGCTCCACCCGCTGATAGCCGATCAGGCGCACGTCCGGGCGGGTCACCGCCGCCACCGGGTCGTGCAGGTAGAGCTGCACGACCTCCGCGCCCGCCAGGTCACCGGTGTTGCGGACGGTCAGCGAGAGGTCCAGGGAGCCGTCCGTGCCGATGTCCGTCCGCTCGGCACCCCGGAAGTCCTCCCATGAGAAGGCCGTGTACGACCGGCCGTGCCCGAATGCGTACAGCGGTGTCGGGTCCAGGCTGCTCACCTCGCCCGCCAGGCCCAGCGGGGGCTGGAGGTACGTCCACGGCTGGCCTCCGGGGCCGCGCGGCACGCTCACCGGGAGGCGGCCCGAGGGGTTCACGCGGCCGGAGAGGACGCCGGCCACCGCGGGACCGCCCTCCTCGCCGGGGAAGAACGCCTGCACCGCCGCGCCCAGGCGGCCGTCCCAGCGGCCGAGCGCGTAGGGGCGGCCGGTGAGCAGGACCAGGACGACGGGGACGCCGGTGCCCACCAGCGCGTCCAGCAGGGCTCCCTGCACGCCGGGCAGCTCCAGGTCCGCCACGTCGCAGCCCTCGCCGGACGTGCCCCGGCCGAACAGCCCGGAGCGGTCACCGAGCACAGCCACGCACACGTCCGCCTCGCGGGTCCGGGCGACCGCCTCCTCGAAGCCGGAGGTGTCCGGGTCCGAGACCCCGCAGCCCTCGGTGTACGTCACCTTCGCGTCGGGGAGTTCGCCGCGCAGCGCGTCCAGCAGCGTGGGGATCTCGATGCCCATGGGCATC
>NZ_MUBM01000207.1 GCF_002154505.1 Streptomyces carpinensis
TCGGTGTCGCATGCGTTCCACAGTCCGTTGATGGAGCCGATGCTCGCCGACTTCGCTGCTGTGGCAGCCGAGTTGACGTTCCAGGAGCCGAAGACGTCCGTCATTTCCACGGTCACCGGCGAGTCGGCGACCGGTTGGCAGTCTCCGGAGTACTGGGTGAACCAGGTCCGTGCCGCCGTCCGTTTCTCCGACGCCATACGGACGGTCGAGGAGTCCGGTGTTCGTACGTTCCTGGAGCTGGGCCCCGACGGGATTCTCGCCGGGCTGGCGCAGCAGACGCTGGAAGCGGACGACACGGTGCTGGCACCGGCCCTGCGAAAGGACCGCTCCGAGGCCGAGACCCTGCTCACGGCCCTCGCCCAGCTTCACGTCTCCGGCCTGGACGTCGACTGGAGCGCCTACTTCGCGGGCACCGGCGCCCGCCGCGTCGACCTGCCCACCTACCCCTTCCAGCGCAGGCGCTACTGGGTGGAGCCGGCCCGGCCCACCGGGGACGCGACCGCCGTCGGCCAGCTGGCGGTGACGCATCCGCTGCTCGCCGCGGTGGTGCCCGCACCGGACTCCGACGCGGTGACCTTCACCGCGCGGTTGTCGCTCGAGGGGCAGCCGTGGCTCGCCGACCATGCGGTGCACGGCGGGATTCTGCTGCCCGGCACCGGGTTCGTCGAGCTGGCCGTACAGGCGGGCGACCGGGTGGGGTGCCCGGTGCTGGAGGAGCTGATGCTCCAGGCGCCGCTGGTGCTGCCCGAGCGCGGCGGCGTCGCCCTCCAGGTCGTGGTGGGTGAGCCGGACGAGCGGGCGCGGCGGACCGTGCGGGTGTACTCGCGGCCCGAGCAGCGGCCCGACGAGCCGTGGACCCGGCACGCCGACGGTGTGCTCGGCGTCGGCACGGCCGACGCCCCCGCCGACCTCGCCCAGTGGCCGCCCGCCGGGGCCGAGCCGCTGGACGCGGAGGGGCTGTACGGCCTCCTGGCGGACCGTGGGTTCGGTTATGGCCCGGTGTTCCAGGGGGTGTCGGCGGCCTGGCGGCGCGGCGGTGAACTGTTCGCGGAGGTCGCGCTGCCGGAGCGGGCGCAGGCGGAGGCGGCCGAGTACGGGCTGCACCCGGCGCTGCTCGACGCGTCGCTGCACGCGCTGGGCTTCGGTGGTCTGGGCGCCGACGAGGACGAGGGGCAGGCACTGCTGCCGTTCTCCTGGGCGCAGGTGCGGCTGCACGCCGAGGGCGCCCCGGCGGTGCGGGTGCGGCTGTCGCCGGCCGAGGGGCAGCGCAACGCGGTCCGGCTCGATCTGGCCGATGCGGCGGGAGCACCCGTGGCGACGGTGGGTGCGCTGTCGCTGCGGCCGGTCGCGCCCGAGCAGTTGGCCGGTGGCGGGTTCCGTGATGCGCTGCTGGCCGTGGAATGGCAGCCGGTCGCGGCGGGTGCCGCGCCGGGATCGTGGGCGATCGCCGGGCCGGGCCTTCGGTCGCCGGGCATGGCGGTGGCGTCCGGGCTGGACGCGCTCGCGGCCGAGGTGCCGGACAGTGTGCTGCTGCCGGTGAGCGGGCTTGATTCCGGGTTCGGCTCGGGCGCCGACACGGCGTCCGGCTCCGGGGACGATGTCGTGCGCGGTGTCCGGGAGGCCGTCGGCGCGGCGCTGGCCGCCGTGCGGCGGTGGTTGGCCGACGAGCGGTTCGCCACCTCGCGGCTGGTGCTGGTGACGCGCAACGCGATGGCGGTGGCGGACGGCGAGGACGTCGACGTACGGCAGGCTCCCGTGTGGGGTCTGGTGCGCGCGGCGCAGGCCGAGAACCCCGGCCGGTTCGTGCTGCTGGATGTCGCGGGCGATCCCCGGGACGACGTGTCGTCGCGCGCGATCGCGGCCGCCGTCGCCTCCGGCGAGCCGGAGCTGGCGGTCCGCGGCGAGACGGTGCTGGCCCCGCGGCTGGTCCGGTCGGCCGCGGCCGGCGGGGACGCGCCGTGGGATCCGGAGGGCACGGTGCTCGTCACCGGCGGCACCGGTGGTCTGGGCGCGCTGGTCGCCCGGCGACTGGTCGCCGAGCACGGCGTCCGGCACCTGCTGCTGACCAGTCGCCGTGGCCCGGACGCGCCCGGCGCGGCGGGACTGAGGGACGAACTGGCCGGGCTGGGCGCACGGGTGGAGATCGTCGCCTGTGACGTCTCCGACCGGGACGCGGTGGCCCGGCTGATCGCCGGTGTCGGTGCCGAGCACCCGCTGCGCGGTGTGGTGCACGCCGCCGGCGTCGCACACAACGGACTGGTGGACTCGCTCACCCCGGAGCAAGTGGACATGGTGCTCGCCGCGAAGGCGGACGCGGCCTGGCATCTGCACGAGCTGACCGAGAACCTCGGCCTGACGGTGTTCGCGCTGTTCTCCTCGGCCGGCGGACTGGTGATGGCGGCCGGTCAGGGCAACTACGCGGCGGCCAACGTGTTCCTCGACGCGCTGGCGCAGCACCGGCGTTCGCTCGGCCTGCCCGCCACGTCCATGGCGTTCGGCCTGTGGGACACGGCGACGGGGCTGAGCCAGTGGCTGAGCGAGACGGACCTTCAGCGGATGAGGCGCACCGGCACCCCTGCGCTGTCCGAGGAGGAGGGCCTGTGGCTCTTCGACGCGGCGGTGGCGTCCGAGACGGCGTCGCTGGTGCCGCTGCGGGTCGATCCGGCCGCGCTGCGCGCCCGCACCGACGAGGTGCCCGCACTGCTGCGCGGCCTGGCGCCTGCCGCCCGGCGGCGCACCGCCGCCGCCGGGCCCGCCGAGGCCGGGGCGCTGCGCGCCCGGGTGCGGGGGCTCGGCGAGGCGGAGCGGGAGCAGGCCGTGCTTCAGGAGGTGCTGGCACATGCCGCCGAGGTGCTGGGGTACGGCGACTCCGGCGCGCTGGACCCGCAGGAGGGCTTCCTGGAGTGCGGGTTCGACTCGCTGACGGCGGTGGAGCTGCGCAACCGGCTGAACGCGGCGACCGGACTGACACTGCCGGCGATGGTGGTGTTCGACACCGGCAACCCGGTGGAGTTCGCCAGGCTCGTCGCGGCCCGTCTGCGGGACGCGGCCCAGGAACCGGACGGCGAACGGCCCGCGGCGGGGCCCGAGGGTTCCGGCGGGGCGGACGACGCGCTGGGCGACACGCTGTACGGGCTGTTCCTCGACGCGATCCTGTCCGGGAACCTCCAGCCGGGCCTCGCCATGCTGCGGTCGGTCGCCGCGCTGCGGCCGGCATTCGCCTCGGCCGCCGACCTCGACGTCCTGCCACAGGCGGTGTCGTACGGGCGCCGCGGCGGCGGGAGCGACGCGGGACCGCGGCTGATCTGCCTGAGCACGCCCACCGTGGCGGGCGGGGTGCACCAGCACGCCCGGCTCGCGGCGCGGCTGTCGGTCCCGGTGCTGGGCATCCCCACGCCCGGCTTCGGGCGGGGCGAGGCGCTGCCGGAGTCCTTCGAGGCGGCCGTGGACGTACTGGCGGCGGCCGTGCTGGAGGCCGCCGAGGGCCGGCCGTTCGCACTGCTCGGCTTCTCCTCGGGCGGTCTGCTGGCGCATGCCACGGTGGCCCGGCTGGAGCGGGTGCACGGGGTGCGACCGGCCGGTCTGGTCCTGATGGACACCTACCGGATGGGCGCGGCCAATGACGCGATCTTCAACCAGATGGCGTTCGCGGTGCCGGACAAGGCGTCCACCCTGGGTGCGTTCAGCAGCGCCGAGCTCTCCGCGATGGGCCGGTACGTGGAACTCCTGCCGCAGTTCCGGCAGGAGGACATCGAGGCACCGGTGCTGTTCGTACGGGCCGGTGACCTCTTCCGGCTGGGGGACGAGGAGTCGGTCACCCCGGACGGCGACTGGCAGGCCGACTGGGAGGGTGCGGACACCGTGGTCACGGTGCCCGGCACCCACTTCACGATCGTCGAGCAGCACGTGGACACCACGGCTCCGGTGGTCGACGACTGGCTGACGGGCCGCACGGCCCCCCGAGCAGAGGTGGAACTCTCGTGAGCATCGACACGAGCATTGAGGGCATCGACATCGATACGGACGTCGACGCGGGGACCGGCACGGCCGCCCGGCACGGCGCGGCCCAGCCGGTCCCCCCGCAACCCGCCCAGCGGATCCACGAGTTCATGCTGGCGTCGGCCCGGACCGCACCCGAGTCCCCGGCCGTCCTGGAGCAGGACGAGAACGGCGGCTTCCGAGTGCTGACGTACCGTCAACTGGAGCGCCGCGTCCACGACTACGCGGTGACCCTGGACGGGCTCGGGCTGGACATCGGCGACCGGGTGATCCTGGAGTCGGACAACTCGGCCTCGGCGGTGGCGATGCTGCTCGCCTGCTCCACGCTCGGGCTGGCCTTCGTCCCGGTCAGTCCCGAGGTCCCCGATCCCCGCCTGCACGCCGTCATCGACTCGGCGCGGCCCGCGCTGCACGTGCAGACCGAGCAGGGGCGGCGCGAGGGGATACCCGCGGGGATCGGCACGGCGCGCTTCGGCCCGGCGGGGGTCACCGTCGAGCGCGTCCCCGCGGCCCGGACCCGCCTGCGCCACGAGGCGGTCACCACCGACCCGGCGTACATGATCTTCACCTCCGGTACCACGGGGCGGCCCAAGGGCGTGGTGATGAGTCACCGCGGCGTGCTGTCCTTCTACCGCGGCGTGCTGGCGCGTGGCATCGCCGGCCCCGGGGACCGGGTGGCGACCACGTCGCCGCTGCAGTTCGACTTCGCGCTGCTGGACATCGGGCTGGCGCTGGGCAGCGGGGCGATGCTGATCCCCGTACCGCGCGAGATGCTGCACTGGCCGCGCCGGCTGCTGCGGTTCCTGGCCGACACCGGCGCCACCCAGGTCGACGGGGTCCCCTCGATCTGGCGGTCCGTGCTGCGGCACGAGGCCGAGGGGCTCGCGGCCCTGGCCGGCCAGGTGCGCGGCGTGCTGTTCTCCGGTGAGGCGTTCCCGATCCCCGAGCTGCGCCGCCTGCAGGAACTGCTGCCCGGCCTGCGGGTCGTGAACTGCTTCGGCCCGACCGAGACGATGGCGTTCTCGCTCACCGACGTGCCCAACCCCCTCCCGCAGGGCACGGACCGGCTCTCCATCGGCTTCGCCTACCCCGGCGCGGAGATCCTGCTGATCGGCGACGACGGCCGGCCCGTGACCGAGCCCGGCGTGGTCGGCGAGATCCATCTGCGCGGCCCGTCGCTGTTCAACGGCTACTGGGACGACCCGGAGGCGACCCGGGCGGCCCTGGTGCCCGACCCGTTCTGCCCCGAGTCCGGGCAGAACGTGTACAAGTCCGGTGACCTGGCCTGCCGCGGGGAGCACGGCGAGCTGTACTTCGCCGGCCGGGCCGACCTCCAGGTGAAGATCCGCGGCAACCGTGTCGAACTCGGCGAGATCGAGCGGCGCCTGCTGGAGTTCCCCGGCGTGGACGCCGCCGCCGTCGTCGTACGCCCCCTCCGCGGGGACGACCTCGAACTCAACGCGTTCGTGGTGCCCGCCCGGGGCGCCGCCCCCGACGCGAGCGCGCTCACCGCGTTCTGCAAGCAGACCCTGCCCGCATACATGGTGCCCCGGCGGGTGCACCTGCTCCCCGGTCTGCCGCTGACACCCAACGGCAAGACCGACCGCAGGACCCTCCTGGCCCGCCTGGACCCGGCCGCCTGATCCCTTCAGCGGTCGCCGATCACCCCTACCGACCCCTGATTCCGCCCCGACCACCCCTGACCGATGCCTGACCCACCCCGTCAACCCACCTGATTCCCCCACAC
>NZ_MUBM01000208.1 GCF_002154505.1 Streptomyces carpinensis
GGGTCGGCGAGCAGCACCGGGACCAGGGTGTGCAGTGCCCGGACTGCCCGGTCGACGGCGGCGCCGACCGGGGCGCTGAGTCCGGGCATGATGTCCTCGTCGCCGCGCGGGAGGACTTCGGGCTCGCAGGCGAGGACGAGGACGCGCGGGAGCGGTCCGTCGCCGAGGTGGGCCGCCAGGGCCAGCACCTTGGCGGGGTCCATGCCGTGGGCCTCGGGCGGAGCCGCGGCCGGGGTGGTGGCGACGGGCGGGTCGGGCTCGATCAGGGACAGGGTGCCGGGCCGGTGGCCGCGCGGGGCGGCGTCCACCAGGACGGCGGTGTCGTATCCGTCGAGGAGCTCGTAGGCCAGGTCCAGGCCGCGGATGCCGAAGTCCCGCACCCGTACGGGGGCCGGCAGCGGCCGGGACGCGAGCGCCTGCACGACGTGGGGGCCGAAGGCGTCGTCGGCGAGGAAGATGTTGCCGACGCCCGCGACGAGCATCCGGGGGCGGGGCCCGGGCGAGGCCGTCATCGCGGGTGCCCGACGACCGGCCGGCTGTCGGGCAGGGCCAGGGGGTCGGCGGGACCGCTCGGCACCTTGCGGACGAACGCCGAGCGCAGCGCGTGGTAGGGCGCCTGCGGGTCGAAGAAGATGTCGTGCATGCGGGCGAGTTCGGCGCTGCGGTGGTCCGCGAGCGGCCGAACCGTCTCGTCGCGTTCGCGGGCCGCCGCCTTGGCCTCGATGCGCCGGGCGACGTCGGGCGCGCCGGCGAGCTCGGCCGCCATGCGGGCGGTCTCGGCGGTGAACTCCCCCGCGGCGACGGGCAGCAGGCGGTCCACCAGGCCGAGGCCGTGCGCCGTGGCGGCGCTCATGGCCAGCGCCTCGGTGGTCAGCCGTTCGGCGGTGCGCGCACCGACGCGGCGCGGCAGGCTGTAGGTCCAGTACTCCGAGCCGTACAGTCCCATCCGGCGGTAGTGGGGGTTGAGCACGGCGCCGCCGCGGCACCACACCTCGTCCGCGGCGAGCGCGAGCATGACGCCGCCGGCGGCCGCGTTGCCGCCGAGCGCGGCGATCACCAGCCGGTCGGTGGTGTTCAGGACCGCCTCGACGAGGTCGTTCATGGCGCCCAGGTTGGTCCAGGACTCGGCGGCGGGGTCGGGGGCCGCCTCGATGACGTTGAGGTGGATGCCGTTGGAGAAGAAGTCGCGGGCGCCGCCGAGGACGAGGACGGGCGTGGGGCGGGCGAGCGCGTGGCGGTAGGCGGCGAGCAGCCTGCGGCACTGGTCGGTGCTCATGGCTCCGCCGGGGAAGGAGAAGGTCAGGAAGCCGACGTCGCCGCGTCGGCGGTAGCGGATGTCGGTCCAGGTGCGCCGTTCGGGGGGCAGTTCGAGCGGGACGGGCGCCTCCGGGAGCGAGCAGGGGTCGAGGACGGAGGTGGCCGGTCGTTTGAAGGGCGCCGGGTCGCCGGAGTTCTTGCGCGGCCTGAGTTCCGGGATCCACACGGCACCGTCCCGGGTGGCGCGGCACACCGCTCCCGCGCGGGTGGCGAGCGGTTCGCCGGGGCGTCCGCGCAGCCTGTCCTCGGGGTGGCCGCCGTGCAGGAACACCTCCCGGCCGTGGAGTTCGTCGAGCACGCCGGGCTGGGAGTCGGCCCCGCGCAGTTTGCGCAGCACGGTCGCGGTGCTGTCGTTGTCCCAGTCGATGCGGCGCTGTGCCTGGCGCATGACGTCCCGCCACATCACACGGACGGACGGGTCGTTCTGCGGCCGCGGCTTGAACGAGCCTTCCTGGTGGCGTCGCACGGCCTGCAGCACGGCGGCCACGGCGGCGTCGGCGACCTCGTTGCGGTACAGGTCGCTCTTGCCCACGGGGGCCGTCTCGAACGGCATCGCCGCCCAGATGTCACCGGCGTCCATGGCCGCCTCGGCCTGCAGGACCGTCACGCCCCAGCTCGCGGCCTGGTCGGCGATCGCCCAGTCCAGGGAGGACGGGCCGCGGTCCCCGGGGGGTCCCGGGTGCACGATGAGGCAGGTGTGCTCCCGCCACACGTCCTCGGGCAGCGCCGTCCGCAGCATCGGGGCGACGATCAGCTCCGGATGCGTTCGCGCGACGGCCGCGCGGACGGCGTCGGCGCCGTGCGAGGCGAGGACGGCGTCCACCCGGTGCCCGTGGTCCGAGAGTTCGGCGTACACGCGCTGGGCCAGGCTGTTGAACGCGCTCACGACGAGCAGAATGTCCATGACGCGGCATGGTGTCTGTTTCGCCGGGCTCCGGAAAGGACCGTTGCGGCGTTTCACCCACCCCGGTCAGGTCTCTTCCTCCATCCGGATCGAATTCCTCAGCTCCTCGAAGGCGGGGCTGTGGTCGTCCTTGTTCATCTCCAGCAGGGCCCGGGCGAGTGCGTCGAGCTTGCGCTGGATGGCGTGCTCGGCGCGCATCTCGGCGTTCTTCAGCAGGGCGAGCAGCAGCAGCGTCACGGCGGTCATCGCCTCACCGGCCAGCAGCAGCAACTCCAGGTCCAGGTGCGCCGCGTGAGCGGCGGCGAAGAAGCCGACGAGGAGCAGGCAGATCAGGAAGAAGACCGGCGAACTGGTGAAGTTGGAGGAGTACTCCGCGAATTGGTCGAACCGGCCACGCCGGGGGCCGCCGCGGTGCACGGGACTCTTGAACGTCATGAACGAGAGCCTTTCCCCACCGCGCCTTCACCGAGCCGGCCCTGACGGCCTTTCAGCCCGCCGCTCCCGGCACTCGGCGCGTCGCCTCGCTACTTTCCGTTCATATGATGTAACAGTCTGCACATGATGTGTCAGCATGATACCGACAGGGCCTCCGTCCGTCATGACGGGGCATCAGGACAACATCCTCGTCGTCGCGGACTGCGCGGGGCGCTGCTGATCGCGGCGACCGCCGCGGCGCTGGCCGGCGGACCCACGGCGACCGCGCTCCCGTCCCGGAGCCTCGGCCCGGACTGGGACTCCATCGCCCGCTGCGAGTCCAGCGGCAACTGGAGGGCGAACACCGGCAACGGGTACTACGGGGGCCTGCAGTTCGCGCAGTCCAGCTGGGTGGCGGCCGGCGGGAGGAGGTACGCGCCCCGGGCGGACCTGGCCACGCGCCGGGAGCAGATCGTCGTGGCCCGGCGGCTGGCCCGCCTGCAGGGGATGTCGGCCTGGGCCTGCGCCTGAGCCCGTCCCGTCGGCGCGTTCGTTCCTGGACTGCCCCGCCTTCCCGGGCCCCGGACTCCCGCCGCCGGTCAGCACAGCACGGCGAGCGCCCCGGGCAGCACCCGGGCGGTGACGGGCAGGACCGCGTCGACCTCGCCGTCGGCGCCGTAGGGCACCGCGCGGTCGGCCTCGATCCGGACCTCCCGCCCGCGCAGGATCCGCACCTCGGGCCGGGCGACGTGCGCGCCCGACTTCAACTCGTTCATCAGGGCGAAGAAGAGCCGACGGGGTGCGGCGCGGATCATCACCACGTCGAGCAGACCGTCGTCCACCCGGGCGCCGGGGGCGATCATCCGGCCGGAGCCGTAGTACGCCGAGTTGGCGGCCACCACGGTGTAGCCGCGGTGGCCGTGCTCCTCGCCGTCCACGGTGACCCGATAGGTCGCCGCGCGCCAGGTGGCGACCGCCCGCAGTCCCCCGGCGTAGTACGAGGCGGCTCCGCGCAGCAGCCGGGCGTGGTTGGCGTGCCGGTTGGCGAGCGCGTCGACACCCGCGTACACGCTGCCGAGGACGACGGTGCGGGGGTGGGCGGCCGACTCCACCTCGATGGTGTCGACATGGCGCGGGCAGTGGTGCAGCAGCACGCGGGCCAGTGCGGACGGGTCGGTGGGCAGCTCGAGCGCGCGGGCGAAGTCGTTGCCGCGGCCGGCCGGGACGAGACCGAGGAGCGTGCCGGTGCCGCTGAGGGCGCCGCCGATGCCGCCGGCGATGCCGTCGCCGCCCACGGCCAGGACGACCCGGCCCCGCTCGCCCGCCTGCCGGGCGAGCTCCTGGGCGTGGGTGAGGTTGCGGCTGTACTCGGTCTCCAGTTCGGCGCCCGCCTCCCGGAGCAGCCTGGCCACCCGCAGCAGCGCCGCGGCACCCGCGGATCCGCCCGCGGTGGGGTTGACGATGGCGGTGAACTGTCGCATCGGTGGGGCCTCCGGGGCGGGAAGAGGGCGATCGGGAGAGCGGACGGTCGCGGTGCGGCGGCGGTCGGCCGGTGTGAGCCGTCCCGGGCGGACCGCCCGGGACGGTTCGGCGGCGCGTCAGTCGAGGGGGAGCAGGACTCCCGGATTGAGCAGGCCGCCCGGGTCGAGCCGCCGTTTGACGGCTCGCAGGGCCTCGATGCCGAGCGGCCCGGCCTCCCGGACGTATCCGTCGCGGTGGTCGGTGCCCACGCCGTGGTGGTGGCTGATGGTGCCGCCGGCGGCGAGGATCGCCTCGCCCGCGGCGTGCTTGGCGGGCGCCCAGTGCGCCACCGGGTCCTCGCCCTGGGCGCTGACCACGGTGAAGTAGAGCGACGCGCCGTTCTCGTAGACGTGCGAGATGTGGCACATCACGAGCGGCGGGGTGCCGGACTCGGTGAGCGTCGTGGTGAGCGCGGCGCGGACGGCGGCGTACAGCTCGGGCACGCGGGACCAGAACGCGGCGGTCTCCAGGGTCTCGGCGAACGCGCCCACGTCCAGCAGCGCGTCGCGCAGGTACGGCGCCGAGTAGCGGCCGTGGGCCCAGCGTTCGCCCGGTTCCGCGCCGAGATGCGTGCCGCCGCACTCGCGCAGGACGGCACCGGCCCGCGCCCTGCGGTGGGCGACGTCCTCGGCGGTGCCCTCGTAACCGACGATCGCCTGGCACCCTGCGGGCTGCGGCTCTCCGGAGGCGCCGATGGCGTCGGGCTGGGCGAGGCCGATCAGGGTCTCCGTCTCGTCGGACAGGCGCAGCACGGCCGGTCGCGGCCCGTCCTGGGCGAGCCGCCGCAGAGCGGTGGCGCCCTCCTCGAAGGAGGCGAAGCGCCAGCCCTCGTAGAGACGGGTCTGCGGCAGCGGGCGCAGGCGCACGGTCACCGAGGTGATGACGCCGAAGGCGCCCTCGGAGCCGAGGACCAGCTGGCGCAGGTCGGGTCCGGCCGCCGAGCGCGGGGCGCGGCCGGCCTCGAGGGTGCCTTCGGGGGTGGCGAGGGTGAGGCCGAGCACCATCTCGTCGAAGCGGCCGTACCCGGCGGACGCCTGGCCGCTGGAGCGGGCCGCGGCGAAACCGCCGATGGTGGCCCACTCGTACGACTGCGGGAAGTGACCGAGGGTGAAGCCGTGCTCGGCCAGGAGCGCCTCGGCGTGCGGGGCGCGCAGTCCCGGTTGCAGGGTGGCGGTGCGGGAGACGGGATCGAGGGCGAGCAGGCCGTCCATGCGGCGCAGGTCCAGGGCGACGAAGGGGCGCCGACGGGACACCGACTGCTCGGGGGCGAGACCGCCCACGACGGAGGTGCCGCCGCCGAACGGGACGAGGGCCAGGCCGTGGGCGGCGCAGGCGCGCAGGACGGCGAGCACGTCGTCGTGCGTGGCGGGAAGCACCACCGCCGCCGGGGGGTCGGCGACGTCCCCGCACCGGATCCGCAGCAGGTCGGGGGTGGACTTGCCGCGGGTGTGGCGGATCCGGGACTCGGCGTCGGTGCGGACGTACGCCTCGTCGCCGACGGCGTCCCGCAGGGCCCGGTGCGCGGCGGCGGTCAGCGGTGACTCCGGGACGTCGATGTCCTCCAGCTCGACCGGACCGGTGCCGCGCGGCTTGACCCCGAGCAGGTCGCGCAGCAGCGCGGTCACCGTGTCGGGCAGCGGTGTGGCCTTGGCCGGGTCGCCCCAGCCGCTCCACAGCATGTCCATGGGGTTGTTCCTCACCGGTCGGATCGAAGGGGCGTTACACTGTTACACATGACGCCTATTCGTCACAATGGTTCAGGGAGTCCGAACGGCAAGGGCGACCCCGTGGCAGGGCCTGGCACGCCGGACGCGGCCGACTCGCCCGGCACGTACGGTTCACCGGCCTCGGGCGCCTCGGCCCATGACCCCGTGCTCGACGCCGTGCGCGACTGCGTGCTGGCCGTCGGCGTCCGCCGTACGACCCTGACGGACGTGGCCCGGCGGGCGGGCGTGTCCCGGATGACGCTGTACCGGCGCTGGCCCGACGTGCGCTCCCTGGTGGGCGATCTGATGACCCGTGAGTGGATCGACGTGGCCACCCGGGCGATGCCGGAGCGGCGGCCCGGGACGGAGACGCGCACGCTGATCGTCGACGGCCTGGTGTCCGGTGTGGCGGCGTTCCGCGCGCACCCGCTCTTCCGCAAGATCGTCGACGTCGACCCCGAACTGCTGCTCCCCTATGTACTGGACCGTCGCGGGGCCAGCCAGGAAGCACTGCTCGCGCTGCTCACCGACGCCCTGCGCGAGGGCCACGCCGACGGTTCGGTGCGCACCGGCCACCCCGCGCGGCAGGCCAGGTCCCTGCTGCTGGTCGTCCAGTCCTTCACGCTGTCGCTGCGCACGATGACCGACGAGGACGACCCCGATCTGACCGCCGAGGCGTTCCTCGCGGAACTGCGGACCATCCTGGAGAGGACCCTGACGCCATGAGCCCAGCCCACCCGTACGCCGGTCCGGGCGGCACGGCCCCCGGATCGTCGCTGACCGCCGCGCGCCGCGCACCGGAACTGACCCGGACCGTCGGCGGGCCGGCCGTGGACGTCCTGGTCGTCGGGCTGGGCGCGACCGGCGCGGGGGCCGCGCTGGACGCGGCGGCCCGCGGACTGACCGTGGCCGCGATCGACGCCCACGACCTGGCCTTCGGCACCTCCCGCTGGAGCTCCAAGCTCATCCACGGCGGACTGCGCTACCTGGCCTCCGCCCAGCTCGACGTCGCGCACGAGAGCGCGGTCGAACGCGGGGTGCTGATGGAGCGCACCGCACCTCACCTGGTCGGCGCCCAGCCGTTCGTGCTGCCCCTGACCCCGCTGGTCTCCCGCGGTCAGGCCGCCCTCGCCTGGGCGGGCTTGCGCGCGGGCGACGGGCTGCGCCTCGCGGCGCGCACCGCCCGCGCCACCCTGCCGGCGCCCCGCAGGCTGTCCGCCGTCGAGACCCGCCATCTCGCTCCGGCGCTGCGCCGGACGGGGCTGCGCGGTGGCCTGCTGTCCTGGGACGGCCGGCTCGCCGACGACGCCCGCCTGGTCACCGCCGTCGCCCGTACGGCGGCGGCGCGCGACGCGCGGATCCTGACCCGGGTGCGGGCCCTGGAACTCACCGCGCGCGGCGCCCGGGTCCGTGACGAACTCACCGGTGAGGAGGGCGAGATACGGGCCCGTGCCGTCATCAACGCGTCCGGTGTGTGGGCGGGCGGCCTGGTGGACGGCATCCGCATACGCCCCTCCCGCGGCACCCACCTGGTCCTGCGGGCCGACCGCCTCGGTCCGCTGCCCGCCGGGCTGCACATCCCGGTCCCCGGCGAGACCAACCGTTTCGTCCTCGTCCTGCCCCAGGGCGACGGCCGGGTGTACGTCGGGCTCACCGACGAACCCGTCGACGGCGAGATCCCCGACGTTCCCCAGGCCCCCGAGACCGACATCGGATTCCTGCTCGACGTCCTGGGCTCGGCACTGGACGTGCCGGTCCAGCGCGACGACGTGGTGGGCGCCTTCGCGGGACTGCGCCCGCTGCTGGACACGGGTGCCGGCTCCGGCGGGGCGCCCAGGACCGCCGACATCTCCCGCAGGCACGCGGTGCTCACCTCGCCGGAGGGCGTGATCACCGTGGTCGGCGGCAAGCTCACCACCTACCGGCGGATGGCCGAGGACGCCGTGGACGCCGCCGTCGCAGCGCACCGCCTGCCAGCGGGGCCCTCCCCGACGGCCTCACTCCCGCTCGTGGGCGCCGCCTCGCCGCAGGTCCTGTCCGCGCTCCGGGCGCCGCGCCGCCTGATCCGGCGCTACGGCACCGAGGCACCGGCCGTCCACGCCCTGGGCAACCACGACCCGCGGCTGCGTGAACCCGTACTCGAGGGCCATCCCGTCACCCGCGCCGAGCTGGCGTGGGCCGTACGGCACGAGGGCGCGCTCGACGAGGCCGACCTCCTCGACCGGCGCACCCGCATCGGCCTGGTCCCCGCCGACCGCGACGCAGCGCTGCCGGCGGCGCGGGAGGCGGTGGGAGAGGCACTCGGGTCCCGGTGAACCGGGGGGCGGTCCGGGGGATGCCGGCACGTGTCGCTCGTCGGCTTGTGGCGCGCTGCGCCGGGCCGTCGAGCGCCGGATCGGGCCGTGGTACGGCCCGGCGCCGGCCGTACCGGGGCAGGCCGGGCCCTTCCGGTGAGGGTCCCTCTCCGGCGAGGGCCCTTCTCAGGTGACGGTCAGGCCGCCAGGGATCGGCCCGGGTGCAGGCGGTCCAGGAGCTGGGTGCGGTGCAGGGCGGACACCGAGGCGAGGAGGTCGGGGTGGCGCAGCAGCGCGGCCGCCCGGCGGTCCTGCTCGTCCGGGGCGAGCAGCCGGCGGAACTCGATCGGTGCGCCGACCGCGTGGCCGCCTTCGGCGAGCGCGGCCACCGCACGGTCGGCGAGCTCGGGGTCGGTGAGCAGGCAGGCCGCCCAGCTCGCCACGACCTCGTCCACCCAGGTGCGCCAGGCGTACGCGTCAGGGTCGTCGCCCTCGGCGCCGGTGATCCAGTCCAGCCGGGCCGAGCCGCCGGGGCCCGACATCCCGACCAGGGCGGCGTCCATGGGTGTGGGGTAGCGCAGCCAGGCCGCGACCGTGACCGCCTG
This sequence comes from Streptomyces carpinensis, assembly GCF_002154505.1. Lineage (GTDB taxonomy): Bacteria > Actinomycetota > Actinomycetes > Streptomycetales > Streptomycetaceae > Streptomyces > Streptomyces carpinensis. The sequence goes on from NZ_MUBM01000208.1 coordinate 8,762, forward strand.
GCGCGCCTGCATCTCGCACAGGGCGGAGTCCAAGGCGCCGCCGGCCGCCGGGTACGCGCTGGTCAGCCATTGGGCCGTCGCCGCGATGAGAGGGGAGAGATCTTCGAGCACTGCCGGGCCGTTCGAGCTGTTCACGGACGAAGTCCACGGACAAAGAGACTGAGTCCACGGACAAAAGGGACTGCATGAAACGGTAGCCCTCGGACCCCGGGAAAAATATGGCCCAGACCTCCTCCGGGGCGTGGCTTCTGCCACACCGCACGCGCCGGTGACGGCGGTGCCGGCCGGAGGCGGCCCGGGCCCTGTGCTCGCTGTGGTGATGTGCCGGTGATCGATGTTCCTGGTGGTGTGCCGGTCAGTCCTCCGCGGGGAAGCGTTCCCAGACGCGGTGCGCGCCCAGGAGGCGGGCGATCTGCTCCAGTGTGGTGGGCCCGCTGTCGCCGACGATCACGCCGGGTGCGTCGACGGGCACACCGGCCGCCTCGAGCGATGCCTCGGCGCCCTTCCAGGCACCGATCGCCTTGCCGTGCCGGAAGGCCTCGGACAGCAGCAGGTTGACGCGCGGGTCGTGGGTCGCCTGCTCGGGCGAGGGCAGCGGGGACTTGGCGTCGCGCGCGCCGTAGGCGTCGGCGCCCACTCCCGGCGTTCCGGCCAGCAGGACGGCGTCGAACTCGACGGAGCGGGCGGTGGCGTAGGTGCGCTGGACGGCCAGCGCGTCGGCGCCGTTGCCGAGCTTGCCGCCGGACGGTGCGACGACGAGGGGGACCATGCCGCCGGCGAGCACCGCCTCACGTACGGCCCGTACGCCGTCCAGGTCGCCGTCCGGTCCGGCGATGATCCCGATGACCCTGCCGTCCGTCGGCCAGGTGTGCCCGACCTGGGAGAGCGCCGGGCTGGGCTCGACGTCGGCCAGTGGCACGGTGGGCTGCGGTGCGGGCAGCCCCAGTCCGGCGGCGACCTTCGCGCACAGCTCGGGATCGATGTTGGCGAGCACCTTCAGGCCCCGTTCCCTGATGGCCTGCTCGTAGCACTTGCCGAGTTCGAAGGTGTAGGCGCCGATGATGTGCTCGCGTTCCACCGGGCTCATGCTGAGCCAGAACCGGCGGGGCTGGCTGAAGTGGTCCTTGAAGGTCTCCGGCGCGTCCCGGACCTTCTTGGCCTCCGGGACGCGTACGGGCGCCTCGATGTAAGCGCCCGTGTCCGCGCCGGCCGTGAAGGGGCAGCCACCGTCGAGGGAGTTGGGACGGTAGGGGGCGACGCCCTGGTGCACGCCGGTCTGGTGGAAGCTGTCGCGCAGCATGTCGTTGACCGGTGCGTGCGTACGGTTGATCGGGATCTGCCCGAAGTTGGGGCCGCCCAGGCGGGTGATCTGGGTGTCCAGGTAGGAGAACAGGCGTCCGGCGAGCAGCGGGTCGTCGGTGATGTCGATGCCTGGGACGAGATGGCCGGGGTGGAAGGCCACCTGCTCGGTCTCGGCGAAGAAGTTCTCCGGGTTGCGGTTGAGGACGAGCCGCCCGATGGGCTGCACCGGGGCGAGTTCCTCGGGGACGATGTTCGTCGGGTCCAGCAGGTCGATGCCCTCGAAGGTCTGCTCGGGGGTGTCGGGGAAGGTCTGGATGCCCAGTTCCCACTCGGGGTAGGCGCCCGCCTCGATGGCGTCCGCGAGGTCCCGGCGGTGGAAGTCCGGATCGACGCCGTTGATGATCTGCGCCTCCTCCCACACCAGGGAGTGCACGCCCAGTTTGGGCTTCCAGTGCCACTTCACCAGCGTGGTGTTGCCCTCGGCGTTCACCAGGCGGAAGGTGTGGATGCCGAAGCCCTCCATCATCCGGAACGAACGCGCGATGCCCCGGTCGGACATGTTCCACAGGGTGTGGTGGGTGGCCTCGGTGTGCAGGGTGACGAAGTCCCAGAAGGTGTCGTGGGCGCTCTGCGCCTGCGGGATCTCCCGGTCCGGGTGCGGCTTGGCGGCGTGCACGACGTCGGGGAACTTGATGGCGTCCTGGATGAAGAAGACCGGGATGTTGTTCCCGACCAGGTCGAAGACGCCCTCGCCGGTGTAGAACTTGGTCGCGAACCCCCGGGTGTCGCGCACGGTGTCGGCGGAGCCGCGGGACCCCAGCACCGTGGAGAACCGTACGAAGACCGGGGTTTCGACGTCCTTGGCGAGGAACGCGGCCTTGGTCACCGAGGCGGCCGTGCCATAGCTCTTGAAGATGCCGTGCGCCGCCGCGCCGCGGGCGTGGACCACGCGCTCAGGGATGCGCTCGTGGTCGAAGTGCATGACCTTCTCGCGCAGGTGGTGGTCCTGCAGCAGCACCGGTCCGCGGGGGCCGGCCTTGAGCGAGTGGTCGGTGTCGTACAGCCGTGCGCCCTGGGCGGTGGTGAGGTAACTTCCGCCCTGTGCCATGACGGACTGGTCCGCACCCGTCGGCTGCCCCGTGGGCGAGACGGTGTCCGGGCCGGTCTGGTCCGGCTTGGACGGCAGCGGCCCGTGGGGCTCCGTGGGCTCCTCGACGGAGGGCGACCGGGAACCCGGCTTTCCCGGGATGCCCCCCTCCGGTCCCGCGCCGTCGCCCTGGAGTGCGTCGGCGACCTTGTGGGCTGCCTGCTTGATGGGGTTGGCCTCGCTCATCAGTACCGTTCCTCCGCTTCTGGCCGTACCGCAGGGCATGCGCCTCGGCCGTGTGCTGTCCGAACAGGGCGGTCGTCTCCGGTCACGGCGGTCTTCACCGCTGGACCCGAACCAGATGGATGACCCGAATAAAGGGACCAAACGCCCTAAACGGGCATCGGCCCTGTCAATCTCTCACGGTGGGGAGCTCGGCGCATGGGGCACGCAACGAGGGAGTGAACCCCGGCCCGCGTCACCATCCCGTGCCCTCCTCCCGAGCCCCGACACCTCGACGCCCACCCGCGTACCCAGGCGGGGGCACTCAAGCCCTGCGGAACGCGCCTCGGTTACAGTGACGCGCTCGTGGGGAGGGGAGAGACCCGCTCCCACAGGGAGGGGAGAGACCAGGTGAGCTTCGGGGCGGGAACGGCGTGGCGGGGTGCGGTCGCCGTGACAGTGCTGCTGAGCGGGGTACTGACGGGCTGCGCGCAGAAGTCGCAGGGCGACGGGTCCCGTGCCTCGCGTGCGGCGGCGACGGCCGACGCGAGCGCGGGCGCGGACGCGGCGGGAGACGCCGCCCGGCGCGGCGGCAGCGTCGGGGCGCCGGAGTCCGCGTGCCCGCTTCCCGTCGGCTTCGACGTCGCCGCCGACTGGAAGGCCAAGGCCGTCGAAGCGGCGGCGACCGGTGGCTCCGCGGCGGACAAGGACCTCGCGGACGCGTTCCTGCGGCAGGGACCGGTGACCGCCGCGTGCGAGATCGACGCCAAGCCCGCCGGGAACATCGGTTTCCTGCGGGTCTACACCGGCGAGCCGGGTTCGCAGGACGCGCGCTCGGTGCTGCGGGCCTTCGTCGCGGCCGAGGGTGACGTGAGCAAGGAGCGGTACCGCCCGTTCAAGGCGGGCGACCTCGACGGCGTCGAGGTCGAGTACCTGTACACGAGCAAGGTCATGGAGGGGTCGAAGAAGGAAAGCGCCCTCGCCGTCGTCACTCCGAAGGGACCCGTCGTGCTGCACCTGGGCGGGCTGGACACCGAGGAGCACGACCAGATGCTCCCCGCCTACGAACTCGCCAAGCGGACCCTGCGCCTCGCCTGACGGACGGCCGCCCCGCCCCGCCGGTCGCAGCGAACCGGTTACGCCGTGTCGGAACGGGCACGTCGGGTACCCGGCCGGGCACGAGAGGGCGTCCGGGACCGGGCGAGGCGGCCGACCTCCCGGTGTGGAGTCCGGTGGGCCGCCGGCGTCCGGTCCGGTGAATGGAGTGGGGCATGACTCGCAACGGAGGCGACGCGGCTCCCGCCCGAAGGGCAGGACCCCCGGACCTTCGTCTTGCGGCGGGCGAGGCCGAACTGCCCGCCCACCGAGGAGCGCAGTCGCAGGGACAGCATCTGCCGCGTGACCGCAACCAGGCGATTCTGGAGGCGGCCAAGCAGATCGGCGCGCTCCTCAAACGCAAGGGGCACGCGTTCGCGCTGGCGGGCAGCGTGGCCGCCTACGCCCACGGCGGCAGCGGGAACCTCCAGCACGACGCCGACTTCTGCGTACGGCGTGAGGACGCCGAGGCGGTCGCGGACACCCTGCGTGAGGGTGGTCTGCCGGTCTACACGCCGCCGGAGGACTGGCTGATCAAGTCCAAGTGTTTCGACCAGGACGTCGACATCATCTTCGAGCTGGCCCACGAGCCCGTTTCGCTGGAGATGCTCGCCCGGGCCGAGGAGCTGCCGGTGGATTCGGTGCGGATGCCGGTGCTGGCCCCGACCGACCTGCTGTGCGGCCTGGTCGCCGCCTTCTCCGAGCATCACTGCGACTTCGGCGCGGTCCTGCCCATCGCCCGCGCGCTGCGCGAGAAGGTCGACTGGGAGCGCGTCCGGCGTGCCTGCGGGGACGAGCCCATGCCCGCCGCCTTCTTCTTCCTTCTCGAACGCCTGAACGTCATCACCCCGCAGCGGGACGCGCAGAAGGAGCGGAGAGACCCGCAGAAGGAGCAGCCATGAACCACCACGGCGGAGAGCCGGCACCCGGCGTCCCGGCCGCCGGGTACAACCTGGAGTACCGCGTCGCCCATCTGAAGGACCGGATCGCCGGCGGGGCCCTGGGCGAGCTCGGGGTGCGGCTGGAGGTGCGCGGCGAGACGGTGCTGCTGACCGGTACGGTCCCCTCGGCGCACTCCCGCGACGAGATCTGCGACCTCGTCGCGGCGGAGCTGGCCGGACACCAGGTCCACTGCGACATCACCGTCGCCGACGCCTCCTCCCCCGACCACGCGGAGGACCTCGCATGATCCGCACAGCAGCCGTCGGAGACATCCACATGGCGCCCGAGACCCAGGGCACGCTCCGGCCGGCCTTCGAGACCCTGTCCGAGTGCGCCGACCTGCTGCTGCTGGCCGGAGACCTCACCCGGCACGGCACGCCGGAGGAGGCCCGGGTGGTGGCACGGGAGATCCAGGGCCTGGGGGTGCCGGTGGTGGCCGTCCTCGGCAACCACGACCGCCACGACGACCGGCCGGAGGAGGTCACCGCCATCCTGGAGGAGGCCGGCGCGCAGGTCCTGGAGGGGCGGGCGGTCGTCGTCGACTGCGGCGGGGCACGCGTCGGGGTGGCCGGCACCACGGGGTTCGGCGGCGGCTTCGTCGGCCGGTGTGCCGGGGAGTTCGGGGAGCCGCTGATGAAGGAGTTCGTCCGGTACTCCCGCCGCTGTGCCGATGGCCTGCGCATGTCGCTGGAGCAGCTGGGTGAGCAGGGCTGCGACGCACGGATCGCCCTGACCCACTACTCCCCCGTGCCCGACACCCTCGCCGGGGAGCCGCTGGAGATCTACCCCTTCCTCGGCAGCTATCTGCTGGCCGAGGCCATCGACACGGCGGGCGCGGACCTCGCCGTGCACGGCCATGCGCACGCCGGCACGGAGAACGGCATGACCAACGGCGGAGTGCGGGTGCGCAATGTCGCCCAGCCGGTCATCGGACGGGCCTTCCACGTCTACCACGTGCACGCACGGCAACCGGTGGGGGCCGGAACCGTCGGTGAACCGACGTAGTTCACAACACCGCCGCGGCGCGGCGACGCCCCCGGATCGTCCAGGGCAACAGCAGCGCTGTGACACCGAGTTCGACGGCCGTCAGCACTCCTGGGACCGCCTGGAGCGGGAGAGCATCGAGGAGCCCGAACCAGGCCACCGCCTCGGCCGTCGGGGCGGCACCCCAGACGGCGGTCTCGAAGCGCAGGGCGGCCGGCGCCCACGCCATGCCGGCCCCGGCCGCGCGGTGGAGACGGCGGGAGAGGCAGGCGAGGGCCGAGGTGTCCCTGGTACAGGTGGCCAGGAAGAGCAGACCGGCCAGGGCGCTGGTCGCCGGGTCACGGACGAGCAGCATCCGTTCGTCGTGCGCGAGGAGAGCGAGGAGCAGCATCAGGGCGTAGCTGCCGAGCATCAGCATGTTCAGACCGTCGAGCCGCCGGCTGCGGGCCTCGCCCAGGCGAGCCGGGCGCCCGCGGCCGCGGTGGCGGCCAGGAGGGAGGGCGTTCTCGCGACTCCGAGCGCCTGCGCGCCGTAGAAGACGCCGGACGGCAGGCCGAGGTCCAGCAGGAGGCCCACATGGCCGGTCCGGCGCGCCGACCGCACGCCGGCCGTCCTGTCTCGTGCCGTGCCCCTGTCCGAGGTGTCTCTCGCGCGGTGTGCGGTGCCGTGGTTCCGCTCGCTCCCGGCGCGGCAGGCTTGATGGCTGTGAGTCCGTTCGAGTCCATGGTGCGAGGCTATGGATCGGGCCGGGCCCAGTGATCAACCCGTGAGCGGAGACCCAGGTGGATTTCTCCCGCCCGGTTTCTCCACCCGGGGGTGGGCTCCCCGCAGCGGGTCCGGGACCCGACCTCGTAACCTGGGGCCGTGCACATCTGTTTCGTCTGCAGCGGGAACATCTGCCGATCGCCGTCCGCCGCACTGGTGTTCGCCGAGCATCTGCGCCGGGCGGGGCTGGACGATGCGGTGCGGGTCACCAGCGCCGGCATCGGGCCGTGGCATGCCGGGGAGGCCATCGACGAGCGGGCCGGCGACGTGCTGGCCCGGCACGGCTACCCGGTCGAGCACGTCGCCGCGCAGGTCGGTGCCGAGCACCTGGACGCCGATCTGTACCTGGCCATGGACCGCGGCCACGAGAAGGCGCTGCGCCGTCTCGTCGACGACCCCTCCCGGGTGCGGATGCTGCGCTCCTTCGACCCGGACGCGACCGGTGACCTCGACGTCCCCGACCCGTACTACGGGGGCCCGGAGGGCTTCGAGGAGGTGCTGGCCATGATCGAGGCCGCGGTGCCCGGCCTGCTGGCCTGGGTGCGCGAGCGCCTGCCCTCGTGACGTCCCTTCCGCCGGCCGGCGCCGACGCGAACGGTCCGGACGGCCCGTACGATCCGGGTGACCCCGTCCGACCGGAAGGGCCCGGCAGCGCGGACGATCCGGGTGCCGCGGCGGCCCGGCTGACCGGTCGTCCGGTGACTGCGCGGCGCCGGCTGTCCTCGGCACTGACGGAAGTCACGCTCGACGGCGGCCGGGTGGTGATGGTCAAGCGCGGCGACGGGCCGGGCGCGGTGCGCGCCGAGGCCGCGGGGCTGCGCTGGCTGGCCGCCGCCGGCGCCGTGGCGGTTCCCGCGGTGCACGGTCACGACGTGCAGTGGCTCGTGACGGACCGGGTCCTCGCAGGCTCGCCGAGCGCTCGGGCGGCGGTCCGGTTCGGCCGTGACCTCGCGGCGCTGCACTCCGCCGGGGCACCCGCGTTCGGGGCCCCTCCCCCAGGCGGCCCCGAGCAGGCGTACATCGGTCTCGCGCCCCTGCGGAACGCGCCCGGCGACGACTGGCCGCGCTGGTACGCCGAGCACCGGGTGCTTCCGTACCTGCGTCGCGCGGTCGACGACGGCACGCTGCGCCCGGCCGAGGCGACCGTGATCGAAGGTGTCCTGGACCGGCTGCCCGAGCTCGCCGGTCCCGCCGAGCCGCCCGCGCGGCTGCACGGCGACCTGTGGAACGGCAACGTGCTGTGGGGCGCCGACGGACAGGCATGGCTGATCGACCCGGCCGCGCACGGCGGGCACCGGGAGACCGACCTGGCGATGCTGCACCTGTTCGGCTGCCCGCATCTGGACCGGGTGCTGGACGGCTACCAGGAGGTGGCGCCGCTCGCCGACGGCTGGTCCGACCGCATCGGGCTGCACCAGCTCTTCCCGCTGCTGGTGCACACGGTGCTGTTCGGCCGCGGATACGCCCGCCAGGCGGTCGCGGCGGCCCGCGCCGCCGGCCGGTGATCCCTCACCCCTGGGCGCCCTCCACCAGCCGGGCGAGGTTGTCCAGGGCCATCCGGGTACCCAGTTCGTTGTCCTGGCGCGGGACGGCGTCGGGGATGCCCTCGTGCCGGATCACGACCTCCGTCCCGTCCTGCACCTCCGTGAGGGACGTGGTCATCGTCATCGTGCCGCCCAGCGCGTCGTCGTCGCTCTCGAACTCGATCACCTCGACCACGAGTTCGTCCGGCACCAGCCTCGCGAAACGGCCCCGGTAGGTGTCGGTGCGGGCGCCCGACTTCCCCGGGACCCCGGGGTCGTCGTAGGTGAGGGAGACGCGGAACCTGCCGCCCTCACGCGGATCGAACTCGTGGACCCGGCCGGTCATGCCGTCGGGGACCCGCCATCCCGCCACCGCGTCCGGGTCGACGAGCACCCGGTACACGGCGGCGGGCGGCGCCTTCACGCGCCGTGAGACCGTCGTGGCGTACATGGCAGCACCGTACTGCCTCCGGCGCCCGCCGCGGGGCTCACCGGGTGCGGCCGGCGAATGCGGTCTTCCGCCATGTCCTGGGGTTCGCGGCGACCGCCTTTGGTGTCGAGCCCATGCAGTCCGCGCCGGCGGCCGGCAGCCCATGACGTCCGGGCCGATGGTTGCGTCTGCGGCGTGTCGACTCGGCCATGAATGCCCTTTCTCGAACCGGCGACATCCGGGTGCCGTCTCACCGTCGCCCCGCACTGGGCGGCGGATGGTTCTCGCATGAATGGGATGCATGACATACCGTCACATGGACTGAATCACAGCGCAGTTGACTCGGCGATGTCCCGATTTCGTCACCGACTTGCCCTGGCGTCGCACCCGTCCCTCGCCCGGCCCCCACGCATGCTAAGAAATACGGCGTCACAGGCATGCGGGCGTACCACGGGGGTGCGCCGCAGCGCATGCCGTCGCGGCCCGTGAGGGCCACAGGGGGAAAGGGATCACCGCGTGAACCGCACTCGCACGACCGTCGCAGCCCTGGCCGCAGCCGGGGTGGTCACCGCGGCCCAGCTGGGCCTGGCCGGCGCCGCCTCCGCGGCGCCCACCGTCACGACGCAGGGCTCGGGCTGCCCGATCGACATCGTCTACCCGACCCGGTTCTACGTGGACCACAACGGCTGGGTGACCAACGGCGGCCTGTACTTCGGCATCAAGAGCAAGACCAGCAAGAGCTTCAAGAAGGTCACCTTCACGATCACCAACGTCAGGAACCTGCGGTTCGGCTCGGCGACGGCCAAGGGCGGCCGGATCAGCCACAAGACGACACAGACCGTGTCGGTCTACAACTCCACCTTCAAGGGCAAGGCCAGCCTCGGCTTCAAGGTCCGCACCCACCTGCTGAGCACCCGGAGCTACAAGCTGAAGTTCACCCTTCACGGCTCCGGCTGGAACTGCGCGGTCAACCAGGGCACGTGGGGCTCGCGCTGATGCCCTCGCGGTCCTGAACGTTCCGCTTCCGGTGCCCCGGCCCACTCGGCCGGGGCACCGGTGCGCACAGGCGGCGGGCGGCACGGACGGCCGTCCTGATCGACTCGGCACGGTACGACCGCGCACGCGGGGTAGGCTGCGAGTGCCGGAACCCTGCGCGCGACGTCACCCGTGCACCGGTGCGCCGCGGCGGGGAGAAGGGCGAGTGCGGATGGACTGGCGTGAGTTCGCCGAGGAGATGGCCCGGCTGGCCCGGCGCCTGCTGGCCCAGGAGTCACCGCAGACGACGCTCGACGAGATCGTCTCGGCCGCGGTCGAACTGATCGACGGGTGCGAGGCGGCGGGTGTCCTTGCCGTAAGCAAGGGCCGCGCGGTGAGCCTGGCCGTGAGCGAGGACATGGTCAGGGAGTCCGACCGGCTGCAGGGAGAGCTGGGTGAGGGGCCCTGCTTCGACGCCGCCCGCCGGGTGGACGGCGAGCGGGTGTTCCGCATCGCCGACCTGAGCGAGCCGCAGCCCTCCTGGCCGCGGTACGCGCCCGCCGCCCGCGACCTGGGCATCGGCAGCATGATGGGCTTCCTGCTGTACACCGACGACGAGGACTTCGGGGCGCTGGACTGCTACTCCGGTCACCCCGGCGCCTTCACGCCGGAGAGTGAGACGGCCGGCTGGCTGCTCGCCTCGCACGCCGCCGTGGCGCTGGCCGGCGCCCGGACCGTCGACCAGCTCGAACACGCCCTGGAGACCCGCCACGCCATCGGCGAGGCCATGGGCATGCTGCGGGAGCGCCACGGGCTCAGCGAGGACGACGCCTTCGCGGTGCTGCGCCGCATCTCCCAGCACCACAACGTCAAGCTCCGCGACGTCGCCCAGAACATCCGCGACACGGCGCAGCACAAACCCTGACCGGGGCAACTGCACGACCCGGTCGAGACATTCGACCAGGTGGCCGGACGGGCGACAGCCGCCGCTCCTGCGCCGTCACCCGGACGTACCAGGTCTGCGACATGACCCGCGGGGGCAGGGCGACGGCGACACGGCGTCACCTCCGCGGCGGGCCCGCCCCGACAGGCGCTCCAGCAGGTGCGAGAGCGGTCCGTCCGTCGCCCTCCCGAGAGGGTGTGACGAGCCTCGCCTCACGGGGCCCGGCAGTGTAGACATGGCTCATGGTCCGACTCCCGAGTCGAACCGGCACCCGGTCGACCAGTCGTCCCAGCGGTCAGCGCGTCGAGCAGACGCCTGGCCCGGCTCGGCGAGCGCGTGAGCGCGCCGAGCGGAGCCGTGCTGCGGGCGGCCGGTTCGCCAGGGCGCGGGCGGCGCTGCGGGGGCGCAACATCGCCGGACAGGTGTTCGTCCTGCAGGTCGTCATCGTGCTGCTGCTGGTGCTGGCGGCGGTGGTGGCGCTGGTGCTGCAGGTGCAGCGCGACACCACTCAGGAGGCCCGCAACAGGTCGCTCGCGGTCGCCGAGACCTTCGCCAACGCGCCGGGGACCCGCGAGGCGCTCGCCGCCCCCGACCCGACGGCGATCCTGCAACCGCGGGCAGAGGCCGCCCGTCGGGCGGCGCACGTCGACTTCATCGTCGTGATGAACACGAAGGGGGTCCGCTACACCCACCCCGTGCCGGCCCGTATCGGCGAGAAGTTCGTGGGCACCATCGAGCCCGCGCTGCGCGGCGGGACCGTCATCGAGGAGATCCACGGGACCATAGGGCAGTTGGTGCAGGCCGTGGTGCCGGTCAAGGCGCCGAACGGCACGGTGGTGGGGTTGGTGGCGGCCGGCATCACCACCGAGAGCGTGGGCGGCCTCGCGGAGCGGCAGCTGCCCGTCGTGCTGGGCGCCGCGGCGGTCGGCCTGGCCCTGGCCACGGCGGGTACGGCGCTGGTCAGCCGGCGGTTGCTGCGTCAGACCCATGGGCTGGGACCGGGCGAGATGACCCGGATGTACGAGCACCACGACGCGGTGCTGCACTCGGTGCGGGAGGGTGTGATCATCGTCGGCGACGAGGGCGAACTGCTGCTCGCCAACGACGAGGCGCACCGACTGCTCGGCCTGCCGGCGGACGCGGAGCGACGGCGCGTGACGGATCTCGGCCTCGATCCGGACGTCGCCGGCCTGCTGGTCTCCGGGCGGGTCGCCACTGACGAGGTGCATCTGGTCGGCGACCGGCTGCTGGCGATCAACCAGCGGCCCACCGATCTGGAGGGCGGCCCGTCGGGCAGCGTGGCCACCCTGCGCGACTCCACGGAGCTGCGTGCGCTCTCCGGCCGCGCCGAGGTGGCCCGTGAGCGCCTGAGCCTGCTCTACGACGCCGGCGTGGGCGTCGGGACCACCCTGGACGTGACCCGGACCGCCGAGGAACTGGCCCGGGTGGTCGTGCCGCGGTTCGCGGACTTCGTGACCGTGGACCTGTACGACGCCGTGCTGCACGGCGCGGAGCCGGATCCGGGCGCGGCGCTGCGCCGTACGGCGGTCGGCGGGATCCGCGACGACGCCCCCCTGTACCCGGTGGGCAGCCAGATTCGTTTCGTCGCCTCCTCTCCGCAGGCGTCCAGCCTGCACACCCGGCGGCCGGTCCTGGAGCCCCGGCTGGAGGCGGCCCCGGGCTGGCGGGCGCAGGACGCGGAGCGCACCGGGCGGGTGGTGCAGTACGGCATCCACTCACTGATCACGGTGCCGGTGCGGGCCGGGTCCGTGGTGCTGGGCCTGGTCAGCTTCTGGCGGTCCGAGAAGGACGAGCCCTTCGACGCCGAGGAGCTGGCCCTGGCCGAGGAGCTGGTGGCGCGGGCCGCCGTCTCGATCGACAACGCCCGTCGCTACACGCGCGAGCACGGCATGGCGGTCACTCTGCAGCGCAGTCTGCTGCCGCGCAGTCTGCCCGAGCAGGGCGCCCTCGACATCGCCTACCGGTACCTGCCCGCGCAGGCGGGCGTGGGCGGTGACTGGTTCGACGTCCTGCCGCTGTCCGGGGCCCGGGTCGCGCTCGTGGTGGGGGACGTGGTGGGTCACGGGCTGCACGCCGCGGCGACCATGGGCCGGCTGCGGACCGCGGTGCACAACTTCTCCGCGCTGGACCTGCCGCCCGACGAACTGCTCGGGCTGCTGGACGAACTGGTCGGCCGCATCGACCAGGACGAGACGGCGGACGGCGCCAGCGCCCCCGTCATCGGCGCGACCTGTCTGTACGCGATCTACGACCCGGTCTCCCGGCGTTGTGCCATGGCCCGTGCGGGTCATCCGCCGCCCGCCGTGATCCGGCCGGGGGGCGAGGTGGTGTTCGCGGACCTGCCCGCCGGTCCCCCGCTCGGACTGGGCGGGCTGCCGTTCGAGACGGCCGAACTGGAGCTCGCCGAGGGCAGTCGCCTGGTCCTGTACACCGACGGGCTCGTGGAGGACCGGGAGCAGGACATCGACACCGGCCTGGAGGGACTGCGCGGCACGCTCGCCGTGGCCGGCGAGTCGCCCGAGGAGACGTGCCAGGCGGTGCTCGACGCCCGGCAGCCGTTCAGGCCGAGTGACGACATCGCGCTGCTCGTCGCGCGCACCCGGGCCCTGGGCCGGGACCGGGTCGCCGAGTGGGACGTACCGGCGGACCCGGCCGCCGTCGGGGACGTACGCGCCTCGGTGAGCCGGCGGCTGGCCGAGTGGGGGCTGGAGGAGCTGACGTTCACCACGGAGCTGATCCTGAGCGAACTGGTCACCAACGCGATCCGCTACGGCAGCACGCCCATCCGGGTGCGGGTGCTGCGTGAATCCACCCTGATCTGCGAGGTCTTCGACAGCAGCAACACCTCGCCGCATCTGCGGTACGCCACCACCACGGACGAGGGCGGCCGCGGCCTGTTCCTGGTGGCGCAGCTGGCCGAGCGCTGGGGCACCCGGTACACGTCAGGCGGCAAGGTCATCTGGGCGGAGCAGCCGCTGCACTGACGTCTTGCGGCCTCATCTCGTTGAGTTCTACGAACTTCGTGCTCGGCCGATGCCCGTCCGTACGATTTTCTGACAGTAAACCTTCCTTTTAGTCGGTCCTGAGGGTCGACTGCCCGCCTCTCACTTGGAGCCCCCGTGGTGCATCCGAACCCCGGCACGGTCGTGCCGGCCGCTCTCTCCCGCCGTGCCGTCCTGGCTCTGATGGGCGCGTCCGTCGCCGCCGTCCCCCTGCTCGGCGCCCCGCGCGTGGCGGCGGCTTCGGTGGCGGCACCGGGCCTGGACGACCCGGCGAAGAAGGAGATCGCCATGCGGCTCGTGTCGAGCGCGGAGAACTCCTCGCTCGACTGGAAGGCGCAGTACAAGTACATCGAGGACGTCGGCGACGGCCGCGGCTACACCGTCGGGATCATCGGCTTCTGCTCGGGCACCGGCGACATGCTCAACCTGGTCCAGCTCTACGCCGACCGCAAGCCCGGCAATGTCCTGGCCAAGTACCTCCCGGCCCTGCGCCGGGTCGACGGCACCGACTCGCACGACGGGCTCGACCCGAGCCTCCCCGGCGACTGGCGCAAGGCGGCCAGGGACACGGCGTTCCAGCAGGCGCAGAACGACGAGCGGGACCGCGCCTACTTCGGCCCGGCCGTCCGTCAGGGCAAGGCGGACGGACTGCGCGCACTCGGCCAGTTCGCCTACTACGACGCGATCGTGATGCACGGCGACGGCGACGACCCGACCAGCTTCCGGAACATCCGCGGGCGCGCCCTGCGCAGCGCCAAGCCACCGGCGCAGGGCGGCGACGAGGTGACGTACCTGGACGCGTTCCTGGACGCGCGGGTGTGGGCCATGAAGCAGGAGAATGCCCACAGCGAGACGAGCAGGGTCGACACCGGACAGCGGGTCTTCCTGCGCAAGCGCAACCTCGACCTGAACCCGCCGCTGGACTGGAAGGTGTACGGGGCCCCCTACCACATCGGCTGACGCGGCCCTGCGGCCGCGGGCGCACCGGGCCGGCCCGGTGCGCACCTGCCGTCAGCCGCCGCTCAGGCGGGTGCCCAGCAGTTGCTTGCCCAGCTCGGCACCCTTGCGGCTGTCCGCCTGGGCCTTGCGGAACAGTTCCACGACCTCGTTGTCCTTGTCCCGTTCCGCGTCCTGGATGTACTGCTCCAGACGCAGTGCGTTGCTCAGGCACGCCTCGACGTACCAGATGAGGTTGTAGTCCTTGTCCCGCGTACCAGTGATGTCACCGGTCTCGGTACCGCTCGTCATGCGGGTCTCCTCCTCGCACTGAGGTCTGCGACCTTCGTCTTCGGTGCCACGCCGGGTACCCTCGCCCGTCGCGGCACACACCCTGCGTCAGCCGAGGGCGCGGTCGAGGTTATAGGCCGCGCTGATCAGGGACAGGTGGGTGAAGGCCTGCGGGAAGTTGCCCTGCTGTTCGCCGGTGCGGCCGATCTCCTCGGCGTACAGGCCGAGATGGTTGGCGTAGGTGAGCATCTTCTCGAAGGCGAGGCGGGCCTCGTCCAGCCGGCCGGCACGGGTGAGGGCCTCCACATACCAGAACGAGCAGATGGAGAACGTGCCCTCGTCGCCGTTCAGCCCGTCGGGGCTGGACCGCGGGTCGTAGCGGTAGACGAGGGAGTCGGAGACCAGGTCCTCCGTCAACGCGTCCAGGGTGGACAGCCACTTGGGGTCGGTGGGCGCGATGAACTTCGCCAGCGGCATCATCAGCAGGGCGGCGTCCAGTACGTCGCCGTCCTCGTACTGGACGAAGGTCTGTCGCCTGGCCGACCAGCCCCGGTCCATGATGCGGCGGTAGATCGCGTCGCGGGTCTGCCGCCAGCGGGGCAGATCGGCGGGCAGCCCGCGCCGGTTGGCCAGCCGGATGGCGCGTTCCGTGGCCACCCAGCACATCAGCCGCGAGTACAGGAAGTTCTTCCGGCCGCCGCGGGTCTCCCACACGCCTTCGTCGGGCTGGTCCCAGTTCTCGCAGACCCAGTCCACCAGCCCGCACACGTCGTCCCACTGGCCGCTGGAGATCGGCTCCGCCCACTTGTCGTAGAGGTAGATCGAGTCGATCAGCGCGCCGTAGATGTCGAGCTGGAGCTGGGCGGCGGCGGCGTTGCCCACCCGGACCGGGGCCGAGCCCTGGTGCCCCGCCAAGTGGCGCAGTTCGCGCTCGGGCAGCTCCGTGCGGCCGTCGATGCCGTACATGATCTGCAGCGGGCCGTTCGCCTTGCCCTCGACCGGACTGATGTGCCGGGTCAGGAACCGCATGAACGCCTCGGCCTCGCCGGCGAAGCCCAGCCGCAGCAGCGCGTAGACGGCGAACGCCGCGTCCCGGACCCATACGTAGCGGTAGTCCCAGTTGCGCTCGCCTCCGATCCGTTCGGGCAGGCTCGTGGTGGGCGCGGCGACGATGGCGCCGGTCGGGGCGTAGGTGAGCAGCTTCAGGGTGAGCGCGGAGCGGTGGACCATCTCCCGCCAGCGGCCGCGGTAGCGGGACTGCGCCAGCCAGCGCCGCCAGTAGTTCACGGTGGCCGCGAACTCGTCCTCGGCCTCGAGGTGCGGGCACCGACGCGGGGCCACCTCGCCGCCCACCTGGTCGAGCGCGAAGACGGCCGACTCCCCCTCGGCGAGCTTGAACTCCGACCGCACGTCCGTGCCCTCGATCTCCAGGGGCACGGTGGCCGTGAGGGCGAGGGACAGGGTCGCCGACTCGAACAGGACCATGCAGCCCTCGGACCGGAGCGTGTGCGAGTCGGCACCGTAGTTGAAGCGGGGCGCGACCCGCGCGCGGAACGGGAGGGTACCGCGCACGCACAGCACCCGCCGGATGAGCCGGTGCCGGTCGGCCTCCCCGCCGTCTGCCGCGGAACCGGTCACCGGCATGAAGTCCTGCACCTCGCCGACGCCGTCCTCGGTGAAGAACCGGGTGATCAGAACGTTGGTGTCGGGGAAGTAGAACTGCTTGGTACGCACCGCCTCGACCGCGGCGAGTTCGAAGCAGCCGCCACGCTCGGCGTCCAGCACCGCGGCGAAGACACTCGGGGCGTCGAAGGCCGGGCAGCAGTACCAGTCGATCGTGCCGTCGCTGCCGACGAGGGCGACGGTGCGCAGGTCGCCGATCAGCCCGTGCTCGGCGATCGGCACGTAGCCGGACCCACCGGATCGGGACGGCGCGGCGGGCGCGGGGTGCGGGCTCGGGATGTCGGCCATCACGACGGCCTCCCTGTCTGGGCACGCGGACAGCTTCCGGAGCGTGTCGCTGTCCGGCCTTCTCGGGCTCTTCCAGCTTAGGAGGGGACGGCCGGGAGGGATGTTTTCGGGCGCGTCGGGCAGATGCCCAACAATCGGCCGGGGCCGGCCCGGCCGGTAACGGCGGGCCCTTCCGGATGCAGGCTGCGGCGCGGCGGGCAATGGTGGGTAGAGGTCCCGGTCCCGCAGCACGGGCGGCGCAGTCCGGACCCGGGCGGGGACCCGGCCGGACCCGAGGAGGACACATGTCGACGTCACAACCCGATGCATCCCGTTGGTCCGGGGGTTGCACCCCGGACGACGTGCTCCACGCCCGTACCGGCACCGACGTCTCGCCCGAGGACGTCGTGCTGGCCGCGGGCCGGGACATCACGCCGCGCAACCTGGAATGGGCCAGGCACAAGATCGAAACGGAGGGCCCGGCCGCCCTGGACAAGCTGCTGCCTTAGCCGTCGGCGGACCGTGCTCCGCCGACCGCCGGGAGGGACCGGGGCGCTGCCCCGGTCCCTCCGGGCTCTTCCGGAGGGGGGCGTTGTGCTGTCAGACTCCGGGACGTGCCCGACTTCGACATGCTCGTGATCGGATCCGGACCGGGTGGCCAGAAGGCCGCCATCGCCGCGGCCAAGCTGGGCCGCCGGGTCGCCGTCGTCGACAGCCCCGACATGGTCGGCGGGGTCTCCATCCACACCGGCACCATCCCCTCGAAGACCCTGCGCGAGGCGGTGCTGTACCTCACCGGACTCACCCAGCGCGACCTTTACGGGCAGAGCTACCGGCTGAAGGAGGACATCACCGTCGCCGACCTGACCGCGCGCACCCAGCACGTGGTCGGCCGCGAGGTCGACGTCATCCGCAGCCAGCTCTCCCGCAACCACGTCTCCCTGTTCGCCGGGACCGGCCGCTTCGTCGACGACCACACCGTCGCCCTGCGCGAAGTGACCGGCCAGGAGCGACTGCTGACCGCGGAACACGTCGTGATCGCCACCGGCACGCGCCCGGCCCGCCCCGACAGCGTCGAGTTCGACGGGCGAACCATCATGGACTCCGACAACGTGCTCGCGCTGGAGCGGGTGCCGCGCTCGATGGTCATCGTCGGGGCCGGGGTCATCGGCATGGAGTACGCCTCCATGTTCGCCGCCCTCGGCAGCAAGATCACCGTGGTCGAGAAGCGGGCCGGATTGCTCGACATGTGCGACGTCGAGATCGTCGAGTCGCTCCGCTACCACCTGCGGGACCTCGCGGTCACCTTCCGGTTCGGGGAGACGGTGGCCGCCGTCGAGCGGCACCAGAACGGCACGCTGACCATCCTGGAGAGCGGCAAGAAGATACCGGCGGACGCGGTGATGTACTCGGCGGGCCGGCAGGGGCTCACCGACGGCCTGGACCTGCACCAGGCCGGGCTGTCCGCCGACGCGCGCGGCCGGATCGCGGTGGACGAGCACTACCGCACGCAGGTGCCGCACATCTACGCGGTCGGCGACGTGATCGGGTTCCCGGCGCTCGCGGCGACGTCCATGGAGCAGGGCCGGGCGGCGGCCTACCACGCCTGCGGGGAGCCCGTCGGCCGGATGCACCGTCTGCAGCCCATCGGGATCTACACCATCCCGGAGATCAGCTTCGTCGGACGGACCGAGGACCGGCTCACCGAGGACCGCGTGCCGTTCGAGGTCGGCGTGTCCCGCTACCGGGAGCTGGCCCGCGGGCAGATCATCGGCGACTCGCACGGCATGCTGAAGCTGCTCGTCTCGCCCGAGGACCGCACCCTGCTCGGGGTGCACTGCTTCGGCACCGGGGCCACGGAGCTCATCCACATCGGGCAGACGGTGATGGGCTGCGGCGGCACCGTGGACTACCTGGTCGACGCGGTGTTCAACTACCCGACGCTCGCGGAGTCGTACAAGGTCGCCGCCCTGGACGCGACGAACAAGCTGCGGCAGATCGACCGGCTCGGGGACTGAGCCGCCGGCCCCGTCTGCACAGGGCTCCGGGAAGACGCCCGTCCTCGGCGGGAGGCCGGGTGACCCGGCTCGGGGCCGGCTGACCGGGCTCAGGTTCGTGTGACCAGGCTCAGGGCCGGTTTACCGGCTCGGCGCTGGTTGACCGGGCTCAGGTTCGTGTGACCGGGCTCGGAGCCGGTTGACCGGGCTCAGGTTCGTGTCACCGGGCTCGGATCGGGTCTGCGGGTTCAGGGCTCGTCGCCGTCGGGGAGTGTGCTGTCGTCCTCGACGACGTGCACGGCGGCCTCCTCCGCTCCGGCGGCTCCCGCGTCGACGCCCTTGTCGGCGGCGATCTCTTCCTTGGTGGTGTCGGTGTGCGCGCCCTCGTCCGGGGCCACCAGGCGGCCGGCGCGGACCGTGCCCGCCTCCGGGTCGACGGGCTCCCCCTGGCCTCCGGGCAGGTCGCCGACATCGTCGCCCTCCGGCTCCCCCACGTCGGGCCGCTCCTGGGCCAGCCGCTGGTCCAGGCTCTCACCGTCGTGCTGTTCAGAGGCCGTGGTGCCGTACTTCTCGACACCGAGCGGCTTCTCGGGCGGGGAGTACCCCTCGTCCAGGGTGTCGTCGTACGTCCGCTCGTCCACCGCGTCCTGCATGTCCAGCGGCGCGGCGTCCTCCTGCTCCTCGCTGCTCCCGGTGGGCTGGTAGGCGTCGTCGGCCATCGGATCGGTGCTCACGGGTCCTCCTTCGCGGCGACTCGGTGTCGGAGTGTCGCGATCCGCGTTTCCCGCCGCGGCCGGTCCAATCGCCCGGCCTGGATTCCTCGCCCGGCCGTGAGGTAGCGCTTCGGGCCGCCGGCAGGCCCCCGGACGAGCCGGCCGTCAGGCCGCCAGCAGTCCGCGGCCGAGCCAGTCGGAGGAGTTCCGCACCCCGGGCAGCACGAAGAAGTAGCCACCGCCGGTCGGGGAGATGTAGTCGACGAGGGGTTCGTCGATCAGCCGGGTCTGGGTGGCCTCGAACTGGCGGACGACATCCTGCTGGTAGCAGCAGAAGACCAGGCCCATGTCGAGGTTCCCGACGGAGTCGACGCCCCGGTCGTAGTTGTAGCCGCGGCGCAGCAGACGGGAGGCGTCGGTGGCGGCGGTGCGCGGGTTGGCCAGCCGGATGTGGGCGTCCAGCGGGATCGCCGTGCCGTGCGGGTCCTTCGCGTAGTTCGGGGTGTCGCTCTCCTTGGCGCCGTCCAGCGGGGCGCCGGTGTCCTTGCGGCGGCCGAACATCTTCTCCTGCTCGGTCAGCGACACCCGGTCCCAGAACTCCACCAGCATCCGGATGATCCGGATCACCTGGTAGCTGCCGCCGCTCGCCCAGGCCGGCTCGCCCTGGCCGTCGCCCACCCAGATCAGACGGTTCGCCTCGCGGGCCGAGGTGACGTCCGGGTTGGCGATGCCGTCCTTGAAGCCGAGGAGGTTGCGCTGGGCCCCGGTGGGCCGGGGGGTGTTCTGGAAGCCGTCGATGCGCCACTTGATCTGCATGGCGCCGCGGGTGTGACGGGCGATGTCGCGCAGCGCGTGCAGCACCGTGTCCTGCCGGTCCGCGCAGATCTGCAGGGACAGGTCCCCGTGGCACTCGGCGGCCCGGAGGGCGTCGTTGGGGAAGGTGCGCATCGGGGTGAGCCGGCGCGGCCTGGCCTTGGCGAGCCCGTATCGGTCGTCGAAGAGGGAGGCGCCGACGCCGACGGTGACGGTGAGGGCGTCGGCGGGGACCGCGGGACCGAGGATGCCGTTGTCGGAGGGCGGGGCGCCGACGCCCAGGTCGGTGGGGGTGCCGCCGGCGGTGAGGAAGCGGGCCCGCTCGGTGATGGTCCTGAGCAGGTCGGCGAGTTCGTCCCGGCTGTCGGCGATGACGTCGAAGGAGACGAAGGTCGCGGCGGCCTGCGCGGGGGTGACGACCCCCGCCTGGTGGGCGCCGTGGAAGGGGATCTTCGCCGCGTCGGCGGTGTCCGCGGCCTGCGCCTCGGCGGTGCCGCTCTGGCCCAGTGCGAAGCCGCCCCCGGCCAGGACCGCTCCGGCGGCCCCGGCGCCCAGGGCGGTCCTGACGAAGGTGCGGCGGCCGTGACCGGCGGGACAGCCGCCCTGCGGGGCGGACGTTTCGACGGACGGCATGGAGCGGTTCCCTTCGGTACGTGCGGCGGTCTCGAACGCCCTGGACATCCCGGATGTCCCGGCCCGCCCGGGCGTGTGGGGGCGTGGTGCGGTCATCAGGCGGACTTCCGGATCTCCAGCAGGTCCGGCACGGGGGCGAGGTCTTCCAGGAGCTGACCGGTGGCCCCGTCGAGGTGGGCCCGCGTGGTCGTGTCGAGCCGGTCCACTGGGGTCCAGGAGTCACCGTGGTGGGCGGCGTCGAGCAGCTTCTGCAGCCGGGTGATGTCGGTGTCCACGGTCGGCAGCAGGTGCGGGGCGCGACTGGTCAGCAGCGGCCTCAGCACGGTGAGCAGTTCGCGGGTGCCGGCGAGGTCGGCGTCGGTGGTGGCCAGCTCCGTGCCGCTGCCCTGGTCGGCGTCGCCGGTGAGCTCGAACTGCAGCGTGTTCTCGAGGATCTCGTGGGCGCGCAGCGGCAGGTCGCCCGGGTCGAAGGCCTGGGTGGGGAAGGCCTTGCGCAGGCCGGCCGCGTCGGCGGCGAGCTGCCGGGCCGGGGCCTTGAGGCGGTCCGCGCTCTGGCCGTGCCAGAGGCCGTACTCGATGCGGTGGAAGCCGGTGAAGTCCTTGTCGCCGACTCCGCCGGGCAGGCCGTCCGGTCGGCCGTTGATCTTCTTGTCGTAGTCCTCGAAGGTGCCGTAGGCGGCGCCGAGGGAGGCGTAGGTGCGGTGGGCGGTCAGCCAGTCGGTGCGGGCCGTGTCGAGGTGGCCGCCCTGGATGTCGTCGTTCAGCTTGCGGGTCTGGGCGGTGAGGGTGGCCAGGCCCGCGTCGACGTACTTCCTGTACTGCGCGAGCGGGGCGGCGAGGTCCTGCTCGGACACGGGGACGACCGCCGTGGCCGCTCCGCCGCCGCCGACCCGTACGGCCCTGGAGGTGACGGCCGTGCCGCCCGTGGGCACGCAGCGCCAGGCGTAGCTGCCGCCGGCGACGGTGGCGACGAGGTCACGCGTGGTGCCGGGGGCCAGTCCCTCTATCTCGCCGTAGACCGCGCTCGTGGCCGGGTCGATCAGGTACACCTCGGAGGTCTTGGACCCGGTGTTGTGCATCTGGAAGGTCTGCCGTCCCGGCTCGGGAGCGGCAAAGCCCTTGCCGCACTCGGTCTCGGAGACGGCGACGGTCTGCGCCCCGGCGGGCTTGGGCCAGCCCAGGGCGACGACGAGTCCCGCCACCACCGCGGGCACCGCCACGACGGCCACGGGGACGACCCACGCGGGACGACGGCGGGGCGCGGGCGCGGCAGCGGAGGCGCCCGGCGCGGCGGGGGCGGCCGGCTGCTTCGACTCGGCCGAGGGTTCGGGCTCGGCGTGAGCCGCGGCCCCCGCCCCGGCCTGGGGCTCGGGCTGGGGCTCGGGCTCGGCCCGGCGTTCGGTTTCGGCCCGCGGTTCGGGCTGGGTCTGCGGCTTCGGTGCGGAGGCGGTCCGCCGCGCGGTCGCCGTGGCGCGTACGCCGCGGACGAACAGGGTCATCACCACGGCGAGGTAGCCGACGTAGGCGACCACCTGCAGCCAGGTCATCGTCGGGGTCAGGTTGAACACGCCCTGGACGAGGGTGCTGTACCAGGAGCCCGCGTCGACGCCGCCGCTCAGGTCGACGGCGTACGCCGCCCTGCCGGGCAGCGCTCCGCCCTCCTGGAGGTCGCGCAGGCCGTAGCCGAGGACGCCGGCCGCGATCACGATGAGCACGACGCCCGTGGCGGTGAAGAACTTGGTGAGATTGATCCTCAGCACCCGCCGGTAAAGGCCCCAGCACAGCCCGGCCGCGAGGACGAGACCGATGCCGGCGCCCGTCATGGGCCCGGCGGACTCCCCGGCCGCGCGGGCGGTGGTCCACAGGAACAGGGCCGTCTCCAGGCCCTCGCGGCCCACCGCGAGGAAGGAGGTGAGGACCAGCACGCCCGCGCCCATGCCGAGCGCGCCGGTCACCTTCTCCTTGATCTCGCCGGACAGGCTGCGGGCCGAACGGCGCATCCAGAACACCATCGCGGTGACGAACGCGACCGCCACCACGCTGAGGGCGCCGCCGAAGGCCTCCTGCGCGGTGGCGGAGAGCGAGGCGGCGGTGAAGGTGAGCACCGCGCCGAAGCTCAGCGCGAGCGCGACGGCCGCCAGGACACCGGTCCAGACCTGAGGCAGTCTGGCCTTGGCACCGGCCCGGACCAGGGTCGCGACCAGGATGGAGACGATGAGTCCGCCTTCGAGCCCCTCTCGCAGTCCGATCAGGAAGCTCGGAAACGCGTCGTCCCACATGCCGTGCGGCCCTCCCCGGCACGCCGCCCCGGCCACCGTGGGACCGAGTTAGAGAAGGCATGCCTTACTTCGCGACCCATCATGACTACAGCCATGTAGTCGGCCGGTCATGGAGTGGTAATGGCGAGGCAAAAGTCGGCACGCCCGGCGAACGCATGGCGCACGGATGCGTGCAGAGTGGTCGATTCGCCCTTCTGCGCCCGCATTCACCCGGCGGCGCGATCACGGGAACGCCGCGTGGATGATTTTCGTCTACAGTTCCGTAGACGGTCTACAGATGTGTAGTCACTCGGCGGGCGCGGTCCCACGCGTCCGCCGACCCGACGGAAAGGGCCCGCGACGATGATCGCTCCCCTGTACCTGTCGTCGCAGCTCGCGGTCAATGTGCTGGACGCTCAGTCACTACTGGCCGCCTTCGGCGTGCTCGGCGTCGGCGTGGTGATGTTCGCCGAGACCGGGCTGCTCATCGGCTTCTTCCTGCCGGGCGACTCGCTGCTGTTCACCGCGGGCCTGCTGTGCACGGGCTCGGCCGACCGGGGCGTGAAGCTGTCGCTGGCCCCGTTGCTGCTCGCCGCCGTCGTGGGAGCGCTCGCCGGTTCGCAGTGCGGTTATCTGCTGGGCCGCAAGGCGGGCGGCGCCCTGCTCACCCGCAGCCGCTCCCCCCGGCTGCACGAGGGAGCGCGGCGCGCGGAGGAACTCCTGGAGCGGTACGGCTTCGCGAAGGCGATCGTGCTGGCGCGCTTCGTTCCGGTGGTGCGCACGGTGCTCAACCCCATGGCGGGCGCCCTGGGGGTGCCGGTCCGGACGTTCACGGTGTGGCAGGTCGCCGGCGGTCTCGCCTGGAGCGTCGGCCTCACCCTGGCGGGGTACGCGCTCGGCTCGTCGGTCCCGAACATCGACAAGTATCTGCTGCCCGTGATCGCGCTGATCGTCGTCGTGTCGCTGATCCCGCTCGCCGCCGAGGTCCTGCGTTCCCGCCGCGCGAAGGCGAAGGAGGCACGCGGATGACACTCGCCCTGCCGGGTATGACGCCGCTTGCCATCTCGGGTCCGTCGGTCGACGGCTCCCTCTACGCGGACGTGGTGGGCCTGGCCGGCCGCTCCCCCGGATGGTTCGACGACACGGTCGAGATATGGTCCGCGTACGGCCTCGCCGTCTTCGCCGTGCTCATGCTGGTGGGCTGGTGGCGGGCGCGCCGGGTGGGCGCCGAGGCGGCGGTGACCGCTCTGGCCGTGCCCGTCGTGGTGGTCGTCGCCTACGCCGTCAACGCGCTGGTGAAGTCCGCCGTGCACGAGGTGCGGCCCTGCCGCGCGCTGCACGCGATCACGCTGGAGGCCTGTCCGGCGCGCACCGACTGGTCCTTCCCGAGCAACCACGCCGCGATCGCCGCGGCGGCCGCGGTCGCCCTGTTCTTCGTCTCCCGCCGGCTCGGCGTGATCGGCTCCCTGGTCGCCGCCGCGATGGCGGCCTCCCGGGTGTGGGTCGGCGTGCACTATCCGCACGACGTGGCGGCCGGGATCGTGGTCGGCGGTCTGGTGGCCTTCGTCCTGATGAGGGTGCTGCTGCGCAGGCCCGAGGGGCTGGCCCGCCGCATCACGGCCACCCGGCTGCGGCCGCTGCTGACGTCATGAGCCGGCAGATGGGACACATGCGGCAGATGCGGCACGTACGGCCGACGGACGCCGCGGAGCTGGCCGGCAGCACCGGGCTCGGCGCGTGGGCGGCGTTCGCCGTGATCAGCTTCGTCGTCGGCGGCCGGGGCACACCGTTGTCGGTCGACGAGAACCTGCTGTCCTGGTCCGTCGGCCACCGCCCGGATGTGGCGGTGGCCGTGGCGCGCGGGCTGACCTCGACCGGCACGGGTGTCGTGCCGTACGTGCTGGTCGTGCTGGCTGGGATCGTCGTCGGCCGCACGGCACGGCAGCGTACGGTCGCGGCGGCCCTCGGCGTCGCCTGCCTGGCCCTGGGCCAGGCCGTGCGGTACGGCGTCATGGAGCTGGTGGCCCGACCGCGACCGCCCCAGCAGGACTGGGCGACGTACGCCTCGGGCTGGGCGTTCCCCTCCGGGCACACCACCACATCGGCGCTGACCGCCGGGCTGCTGATCCTCGCGGTGGCCGTGCGCGCCCCGCGCGGCCGGACGGCGCTCTGTCTCGTCGCCGGATGCTGGGGCGCGCTGGTAGGCCTGACCCGGGTGTATCTCGGGGTGCACTGGTTCACCGACGTGCTCGGCGGCTGGCTCTTCGCCGCCGGCTGGCTCGGCATGTGGCTGTGCGCGGCAGCCCGATGGCTGCCCGGGCACGTCGTGGCCGGCTTGAGGACGCGGCCCGGAGGACCCGCGGACGATTCCGTGCCCGGAGAACCTCCTGGGGATCCGAGGGAATCAGACTCTGCGTGACGTGGTCACGCTCTGCGTGTCGTGTCGTGTCGTGACGCGGCACGGCCGTCAGGGGGTGGCGCCCGACGCGAGAGGGGCGCGGCGCGTCGCAGCACAGCCCGGCGCGGTCGCGTACGGCACGTCCCGCCCGCACGGCCGGACGCAGCACCGCGCAACCCCACCGCCGCCTCTCACACCGCCCGTCGGCGGATCAGGGCGCTCAGCACCAGGAGGCCGGGGACGAGCGGCAGCCAGACGGTCAGGAGGCGGTAGCCGAGGACGGCGGACGCGGCACCGGTGGCCGGGGCGCCACCCGTGGTCAGGGCGAAGGCCAGTGCGGCGTCCAGGGAGCCGAGGCCGCCGGGGGTGGGCAGCAGGGCGGCGGCGCTGCTCGCCGCGAGGTAGAGCAGGGCGACCCGGGCCGCAGACAGTGGCAGCTCGACGGCCTGGGCGACGGCGGCCACCACCAGCGAGTGCGCCGCGGCGAAGGCGAGCGAGCCGCCCCACAGGGCGACGGCCCGGTGCGGCCGGGAGTGCACGGCCCTGATGTCGGCGAGCACCGCCGCCACGGCCGGCCCGCACCGGGACCACAGCGGCCCGCGCAGCAGCACCGTCAGCAGCACGACGGCGGCCAGGACAGCGGCCACGGCCATGGCCGGGACGTGCGGGATCCGCAGGACGCCGGGGCAGGCCGCGGCCAGGACGGCGATCAGTACGACGCGGGCGAGGACACCGGCGGTGGCCTTGACCGCCAGCGCACTCGCCGAACGGCCGGCGGTCAGTCCGCAGCGCATCAGGAAGCGCAGGTTGACCGCGCCGGCCCCGATGCCGGCGGGCAGGACGTGGTTGGCGGCGGAGGCCGCGAACTGCGCGGCGACGAGCCGGCCGCCGGGCAGCGGCTCGGCCACCGCGCCCTGCTGGGCGAGGGCCGAACACGCCCAGGTGGCGACTGCGGCCGTCGCGGCCACCAGCAGCCACCCCTGGTCCGCGTCGGCGAGCCTGCCGGCGCCGGTCTCGAGCACGGGCCAGTGGCGCCGACCGAGGTACGCCGCGCACAGCAGGACGGCGAGCGTGGCCCCGGTGTGCAACCAGGCACGGCCACGCAGGACGGACGTGGCGGTGAGGAGCGGGGAGGTCATGTGCCGGTGCCCTTCTGCGCCGTCGGCGCGACGTACAGGCGCAGGTCGCCGAACCGATGGACGGGCCAGGTGCGGGCGTACGCGGGTGGGGAGCCGTTCGCGGTGGTGAGGGTGGCGACCGGAATCCGCCGGGCGGTCTCCTCGATGATCGCCCGGGTCGAGTTGGCGTTGTGGCCGTCGACCGCGGCGGAGTCGCAGCCGGTGTAGAAGGCGATCGGGATGGCCTCCTCGCCGGTGAGCAGGCACGGTGGGCGTACCCCGAGGCGGTGCAGCAGGGCGGCGGTGCGGTCCCAGTCGACGCGGTCGGCCGTGGTCCGGCCGACGGTGTGGGTGAGGACGGCGAGTTGGACCGCCAGGTGGAGCGCCAGTCCGAGGACGACCAGGGTCAGGGCGACCGGCCGCCGGCTGCCGCCCGGCCCGCGCACGAGGTGGGCGAGGGCGTCGGCGACCGGGATCGCGACCAGGGCGTAGGCGGGCAGCAGGAAGCGGGGCGCCGCGTACCCGATCATGAAGAGGTACGGGAAGGCAGCCGTGGCGCCACAGGCCAGCGCGACCAGTGTGGGCAGGGTGCGCCGGGCCCGGCGGGCCAGGAGGAGGCCCAGCAGGGCGAGCAGTGGCAGGACGTACCACCAGGCGGTGACCAACGGGTTCGGAACTTCGCCCGTGCAGGGGCGGCACAGGGCCCGCCCGCCCAGG
Source organism: Streptomyces carpinensis (assembly GCF_002154505.1). Classification (GTDB taxonomy): domain Bacteria; phylum Actinomycetota; class Actinomycetes; order Streptomycetales; family Streptomycetaceae; genus Streptomyces; species Streptomyces carpinensis. The sequence goes on from NZ_MUBM01000208.1 coordinate 35,877, forward strand.
CTGCGCAACTGGTCGACCACGGCGAGGTGCCAGCCGAGGCCGCCCTGTATGGCGGAGCCGTCGGAGAGGCGTTGCATCAGGCCGCCGTAGCTGACGTAGGCCTCGATCACCCACTCGGCGGAGCCTGCGACCAGTCCGGCGATCAGGGCGGCGAGCGGTCTCCACCGGCGTCGCAGCAGGGCGAGGGCCAGCAGCGGGAGCACCGCCCAGACGGCGTCCATCGGCCGCATCCACGCCATGAGGGTGGATCCGCCGACCAGGCCCCACAGCGCCGCGCGGTCGTCTCGGTCCGCGTAGGCGCGCACGAAGCAGCCGGCACAGGCGAGGGCGCCGACGGCGACCCAGTAGTTGGGCATGGCCTGCGGGCCGTAGAACAGCGTCACCCACAGGGAGGCGAACAGGGCGCCGGCCAGGGCGAGGACACGGGCGGGGAACAGGTTCCGCCAGACGCGCAGAGCGAGGTACAGGGCGAGGCCGGACAGGAGGGCGAGGTACACGCGCAGCAGGGCGGTGGACGACGACCAGGAGGCGATCGGGGCCACCAGCAGCGGCACGCCGCGGGCGCGGGGGGCGCTGAAGAAGGCCGCCGGCGCGTGCGAGCTGACCTGACTGACGTAGACGGTCTCGTCCCAGCCCAGGCCCATGCCGGGGCGGACGAGGAGGAGTTGGGCCAGGGTGAAGGCGGCAGCCACCGCTGCCAGGGGGACGTCCGGGCGGGAACGCAGGGCGCGGCCCAAGCCGGGCGCTGGTCCGGGTCGCCGGGTACCGGCGAGTATGGCGTGCGTGCTGTCGGCCATCTCCACCCCTCACCCCTACGCGCTGTAGGGTTCTGGCTCCCCAGTCTGCGGTATCGATGCAGGAGTCGGGTAAGACGTCGGGGAATCGTCGGGAAAGCGTCGAGAAAAAGTCAGGGGACATCGAAGGACTCGGGAAGACCAGGAAGAGCAAGAAAACAGATCACAAAGGAGAAACAAGGGACAAACTAACCCGCGTCGGGGCGCTCCGCCGGGCGGGACACCGCCGGACGCCTGACATCACTACGCGCTGTAAGGTTGAGGGCATGGCTGGGAGAGGGCCTCATGGCAGGACGGAACGGCGCAGCTCGGGCGAGTTGGAGAGTGAGGTCCTCGCGACGTTGTGGTCGACGGAACGGCCGCTGACACCGGCCGAGATCCAGCTGGAGATCGGCGGTGACCTGGCCTACAACACCGTGCACACCATCCTCAAACGGCTGTACGACAAGGGCTTGGTGCTGCGCGAGGTCGACGGGCGGCGGGGCGCGTACCGGCCTGCGAAGAACGCCGCGGAGCTGACCGCCCAGGCCATGCACGAGGCCCTGGACCGGGGGCCCGATCCGATCGCCGCCCTGCAGCAGTTCGTGACCGGGCTGAGCCCTGAGGAGGAGCGGGCCCTGCGCGAACTGCTCACCGGGGGCCCAGTATGACGATCGACGTCTACATCCCCCTGGCGCTGTCGCTGCTGCTCGCCGCGATCAGCCCGGCGGTCGGCCGACGGGTGGCTCCCGCGCTCGCCGCGCGGGCCCTGACGGCCGCCGCGGTGGTGACGGCGGCGGCCACGGTCTGGTCACTCGTCCTGCTGACCGTCACCCTGGTCGACGACACCCCGCCGGTCGTCGCCGAGGCCCGGGCCGACGGCCGGTCGCTCGTGGTGCCGGTGCCCGAGGCGATCGGGGTCGTCGCCTGTCTGGCCCTCGCCGCCGTCGCCCACCGGCTGTGGCGCGCCGTCCGGGCCGAGCACGGCACGCGCCGGGCGCTGCGACGGCTGAGCGAGGGGCACCCCCGGGACACCGAGCTGATCGTCGCCGCGTCGCCCGTGCCGCAGGCGTTCGCGATCCCCGGCTCCCCCGGCCGGATCCTGGTCACCGCAGGGATGCTCGGCGCGCTGCGGCCGGTGGAGCGCCGGGTGCTGCTCGCCCACGAACGCGCCCATCTGACGCACCGCCACGCGCTGCTGGTGACCGCGGCGACGCTGGCCGCGGCGGCCAATCCGCTACTCTCCCCGGTGCGGGCCACAGTCGTCTTCCTCGTCGAGCGCTGGGCGGACGAGCGGGCCGCGGCAGCGGTCGGTGACCGCGCCACCACCGCCCGCGCACTGGCCCGGGCGGCGCTCACCGCGGGGCGGGCGAAGCCGTCCTGCGCGCTGCACTTCACCGACCGCGCCGTCACCCGCCGGGTCGCCGCGCTCCAGTCCGCCCCGCCCCCGCACCTGCGGTCCGTCGCCGTGGCCGTCCTCGCCCTGGGCGCCCTGCCGGCGCTGGGCGCCGCCGACGCCACCGGCGACCTGCTGCGGCTGCTGAGCCACGTCCTGCCCCACTGACAGTCCTGCCTCACTGACAGTCCTGCCTCACCGGCAGACCCTCGCCAAGGACTCCGGCGGACGTCCGGCCGCCGGGCCGCGAGCCGTGGGCTGTGGGCCGGTCCGTCACCGGATGTTCGGCACTTTCATCCGCCACTGCGGCAGCCGGGGCCACCGCCGGAGGCACACCGACCGCTACGACAGCCGAGCCCACCGCCAGAGGCACCCCGACCGCCACCGCAGCCGGGGCCACCGTCAGAGGCCCCCGACCGCCCCGACCGCCGAACCCTCCGACTAAGGGATCCGGACCGCCCGGCAGCCGAGCCCGCCGGCAGAGGTACGGCGGCCTGCGCGGCGGCCGCGCCGATCGGCGCGTGTGTGAGCCGATCGGCGCGTGCGCGAGCCGACGCCGGTACCGCACGGCCCCCTGCCGGCGCGCAAGCCGGCCCCGTCAGCGGACGTTCGGCTTGCGGTGCGGGGGCTGTTCCGGGGCCGGACGGTGCTTCGGCGGCGGAACCGGGCGGCACGTGGTCGCGTTCGGTTCGAGCCTGAGCTCCTCGCCGTGGTGGCGGACCGTCAGCGGCGGTCCGGACAGCAGCGCGTAGGTGGCGCTCTGCTGGGTGAACTCCACGCGCAGCCGACGGCCGCGGAAGAGCATGGAGAAGGCGAGGCGGCTGAACTTCTCCGGCAGGCGCGGCGCGAACTCCAGCGATTCGCCGAACCGGCGGGTGCCGCCGAAGCCCATCACGAGCGCCAACCAGGTGCCGGCCAGCGACGCGATGTGCAGTCCGTCGCGCGTGTTGTGCTCCAGGTCCTCCAGGTCCATCAGGGCGGCCTCGGCCGCGTAGTCGTAGGCGAGCCGCAGGTGGCCCGTCTGCGCGGCGATGACCGCCTGCACGGACGCCGACAGCGACGAGTCCCGGACGGTCAGCGGCTCGTAGTAGGCGAAGTTTCGAGCGATGTGCTCCTCGTCGAACTCGGCGCTGCAGGCGTACATCGCCAGCACCAGGTCGGCCTGCTTGATCACCTGCTTGCGGTAGATGTCGAAGTAGGGGAAGTGCAGCATCAGCGGGTACTGGTCGGCGCGGGTGTTGGCGAAGTCCCAGTGCTGGTAGCGGGTGAAGCCCGCGTGCTGCTCGTGCACCCGCAGTTCGGCGTTGTAGGGGATGTGCATGGCCTCGGCGGCGTCCCGCCAGGCGGCGCTCTCCTCGTCGTCGGCGCCGAGCCGCTCCGCCTCCTTCGGGTACCGCTCGACGACGTCGGCGGCGTCGAGCAGGTTCGCCCGGGCCATCAGGTTGGTGTAGATGTTGTCGTCGGCGATCGCGCTGTACTCGTCGGGGCCGGTGACGCCGTCGATGTGGAAGGTGCCCCGGTGGTCGTGGTGGCCGAGCGAGCGCCACAGCCGCGCGGTCTCCACCAGCAGTTCGATCCCGGTCTCGCGCTCGAAGTCCTCGTCGCCCGTCGCCGCCACGTAGCGCACCACGGCGTGCGCGATGTCGGCGTTCACGTGGAAGGCGGCCGTGCCGGCCGGCCAGTACGCCGACCCCTCCTCGCCCCCGATGGTCCGCCAGGGGAACGCCGCGCCGCGCAGCCCCAGCTGGGCGGCGCGCTCCCGGGCGGCGGGCAGGGTGTTCTGCCGCCAGCGCAGTGCCTCGGCCACGGCGTCCGGGGAGGTGTACGTCAGCAGCGGCAGCACGAACATCTCGGTGTCCCAGAAGGCGTGCCCGTCGTAGCCCGAGCCGGTCAGCCCCTTCGCCGGGATCGCCCGCTCCTCGGCGCGGGCACCGGCCTGCAGCACGTGGAAGAGGGCGAAGCGGACGGCCTGCTGGATCTCCTCGTCGCCGTCGACCTCGACGTCCGCGCTCGCCCAGAAGTCGTCGAGGTACGCCCGCTGGTCCTCGACCAGGCCCGCCCAGCCGTCGTGCGCGGCGGCCGCCAGGGCCGCGTCCACCTGGTCGCTCATCGCCGGCAGGGAGCGCGTGCCGGACCAGCCGTGGGCGACGAGCTTGTCCACGCGCAGCTTCTGCCCCGGGCCCAGGACGGCGGCGACCGTCAACCGGGCCAGGTCCGGGCGGCTCTCGCTGCTGGTCGTAGTGCGCTCGGGACCGGAGACGACGTGGTCCGCGGCCACGGCCACACGCAGTCCGCTGTTACGGGTGCAGTGGACCAGGCGCAGCCGGTTGTCGCGGGCGAAGTCCTCCTCCGGCTGCAGCGGTGCCTCGAGGGCCATCGCCGCGCGCGGGTCGCCCTTGGTCTGCGGCAACTGCTCGTTGGCGACGAGTTCGGACTGGATGACCACACGCGTCTGGCAGTCGACCGCCTCCACCTCGTAGGAGACCGCGCCGATGGACCGCTGGGTGAGGGAGATCATCCGGGTGGAGCGCACCCGGATCCGGGTGCCGGCGGGCGAGCACCAGTCGCAGGTCCGCTCCAGGACCCCCCGGCGCAGGTCGAGCACGCGCTCGTGCGAGACGAGCCGGCCGTAGCGAAGGTCGAACGGCTCGTCGTCGACGAGCAGCCGCAAGACCTTGCCGTTGGTGATGTTGATGACGGTCTGACCCGACTCCGGGTAGCCGTAGCCCGCCTCGGCGTACGGCAGCGGGTGGACCTCGTGGACGCCGTTGAGGTAGGAGCCGGGCAGGCCGTGCGGTTCGCCCTCGTCGAGGTTGCCGCGCCAGCCGACGTGGCCGTTGGACAGCGCGAAGACGGACTCGCTCTGGGCCAGCACGTCCAGGCTGAGGTCCGTCTCGCGCACGGTCCAGGGCTCCACCGCGTACGAACCGTGGGTGATCACGCGGCACCTCCCTTTCCGGCGAGGAGCTCGGCCAGGTCCTTGACCACCACGTCGGCGCCGTGCGCGTACAGCGCGTCGGTCTGGCCCACGCGGTCGACGCCGACCACGTATCCGAAGTGGCCCGAGCGGCCCGCGTCCATGCCGGCCAGCGCGTCCTCGAAGACGGTGGCCTGCTTGGCGTCGACACCGAGGTCCTGGGCGGCGGCGAGGAAGGTGTCCGGGTGCGGTTTGCCGGGCAGCCTGCGCTCGCGCGCGACCACTCCGTCGATCCTGACGTCGAAGAGCCGTTCGGCGTCGATCGAGCGCAGCACGTCCAGGGTGTTGGCGCTGGAGGAGACGATCGCCGTCTTCAGGCCCTCGGCCCGGACCGCCTCGATGTAGCGCAGGGTTCCCTCGTAGGCTTCCACACCTTCTGTACGGATTTTCTGCAGAACGAGTTCATTCTTCCGGTTGCCGACCCCGTTGACCGTCTGCGCGTCGGGCGGGTCGTCGGGACTGCCCTCGGGCAGTTCGATGCCCCGCGATGCGAGGAAGGTGCGCACCCCGTCGGCGCGGGGGCGCCCGTCGACGTACTCGTCGTAGTCCGCGACCGCGTCGAAGGGCCGGAAGTCCGCGCCCTCCCGCTCGCGCAGGAACGCGTCGAACGTCTCCTTCCAGGCGGCCGCGTGCACCACGGCCGTCTTGGTGACGACCCCGTCGAGGTCGAAGAGGCAGGCCAGGATTGTCTGGGGCAGACCGAGCTCTGTCATACAGGCACCCTTCCCCACATCGCGGGCTCGAGAGGGTGTCACGTGCCACATCGGACGTACTTTCCGACAACTATCCGACCATCAGATGCCCTCCGCGCGAGGGGATGCGGGCCGACCGGGTGACACACTGTGGCCTGTGCCGCCGACCTTCCACGAACTCCTCGTCCGGGCCCGGTCCCTCACCCGCGACGGGCACCGCGCCATCCTCGGCATCGCGGGCAGCCCCGGCGCGGGCAAGTCGACGCTCGCCGAGCATCTGGTGCGGGCGCTGAACGGCGCGGGCGAACCATGGGTCGCGCACGTCCCGATGGACGGCTTCCACCTCGCCGACGCCGAACTCGACCGCCTCGGCCGCCGGGACCGCAAGGGCGCGCCGGACACGTTCGACGCGGCGGGGTACGCGGCGCTGCTGCGCCGGCTGCGGGAGGAGTACGAGCACGCGGCGGCGGACGGCGGCGAGACGGTGTACGCGCCGGGCTTCGAGCGGGTCCTGGAGCAGCCGGTCGCGGGCGCGATCCCGGTGGCGCCGTCCGTCCGGCTGGTCGTGACGGAGGGCAACTACCTGCTGCTGGACACCGGCGCCTGGGCGCGGGTGCGGCCGCAGCTGGACGAGGTGTGGTTCTGTGAGCTCGACGAGCGGGAGCGGGTCCGCCGTCTCGTCGCCCGCCACGAGGAGTTCGGCAAGGACCACGAGCAGGCGGTCGCCTGGGTTCTGGGCACCGACCAGCGCAACGCGGACCTGGTGGCGGCGACCCGCGAACGCGCGGACCTGGTCGTGCCCGAAACGGCCCTGCCGGACCCGGGTGGGACGCGAGCACCGGGCTCCGGTGCGCTGCCTCTTCGCGGGACGGGGTGAACTCCCGCCGGGCGAGGCCCGTACCGATGTGTACGGCGGAGGGTCTGCCGGTGCGAGTCCTGGAGCGGTGACACGGCGGATGACGGCGGGCGAGCAGCACATGGCCCTGGCTCCCGGGCCCCTCGGCGGTGACGCGCCCCCGGAGGCGTCCGCCGGGCCGCCGAGCGCGCCCGGGGGCGCGGCGGCGCGTGCGTACGGCCGGCTGCGGCCGCACCGTCGGTGGCTGGTGCCGCTCGCCGTCGTGCTGCTGCTGGCGCAGATGGCCGTCGCGATGGTCACGGCGGCGGCCGAGCAGACCCCCACCATCGACGAGCCCGTGTACGTCGGCACGGCCGCCGTCTACCTCCACGAGCACAGCCTGGCTTACAACCCCGAACACCCGCCGCTCGGCAAGTTGCTGATCGCGGTGGGGGTCGCCGCCGCCGGCCCGCACCTCGACGCCTCGTTCACCGGCGACCAGGGGCGGCTCGGGCGGCATCTGCTCTACGAGTCGGGCAACGACCCGTGGCGGCTGATGCTGTGGGCCCGGCTGCCGGTGATCGTCGTGACACTGCTGTTCGGGCTGGTGGTGTTCGCGTTCGCCAGGGAGCTCGCCGGCGCCATGGGCGCGCTGGTGGCCCTCACCCTCTACGCGTTCTCACCCGATCTGATCGCGCACGGCTCGCTGGCCACGCTGGACGTGCCCGCGGCGGGCTTCGTGCTGACCTCGGCGTGGCTGCTGTGGCGGGCACGGCGGCGGCCCGGACCGTACGTGCCCCTGGCGGGCGCGGCGCTCGGGGCGGCCGTGGCGACCAAGATGAACTCGCTGCCGGCGGTGCCGGTGCTGCTGGCGCTCGCCGTCGCCTCGGCGTGGACGAGCCGCCGTCCCGCCGTCGGTGGTGCCGGCCGGACCCGCGCCGCCCGGGTCCTGGCCGTCGGGGCCACACGCGCCGCCGTCGCCGGAGCGGTCGCCATCGCCGTCGTATGGGCCTCCTACCTGGTCGTCGACCCTCAGCTGCGCCGGGCGTACCGGCAGCCGGTGCCGGCGGTGCACGGGCTGCGCGGGGCACTGGTCGATCTTCTGCCGTTCCCGCAGGCGTACCGCGACGGGATGCGGATCCAGTTCGGGTTCGAGACCCAGCCCTGGCAGGGGTTTCTGTTCGGGCACGTGTACACCGGTGCACGCTGGTACTACCTGCCGGTCGCGCTGCTGGTGAAGACGCCGCTCGGCCTGCTGGCCCTGTGGACCGCCGGGGCGGTCGCCCTGGTGGCCGTGCGGCGGCTGCGGCACGCGGCGCCGTACGTCCTCGCTCCGCCCGCGGTGCTGCTGGCCGCGGCGATGCACTCCTCGCGCGACTTCGGCACCCGGTACGCGCTGTTCCTGCCGATGTTCCTGGCCGTCGCCGCGGCCGGTGTGCTCGCCGCGCGCCGCACGCCGCGGTCGCTCGCCGGGGTGGGGGCGCTGGTGGTGTTCGTCACGGTCAGTTCGCTGGGGACGTTCCCGTACTACCTGCCCTACTCCAACGAGGCGTTCGGCGGGCCGGCGAGGACACATCTGCGGCTGCACGACTCCAACGTGGACTGGGGCCAGGACCTGGGCCGGCTCGCCGACCGGCTGCGCGCACGGTACCCGCGCGAACGGATCTGGCTGGTCTACAAGGGCAGCGGGGTTCCGTCCTTCTACGGCATCCACTCGGCCGACCCGCGCGCGGTGCCCGAGGAGCGGGTGCACGGGTTGCTGGTGGTGTCGGACTCCGCCGCCGCCAAGGCGAAGGGGCGGCTGGCCGCGCTGATCGGGACCAGCCGCCCGGTCGACGAGGTCGGTCACTCGATCACGATCTACCGGCGTTGAACACGCATCCGCGGGTGCGCGGCCTTCCGGCGGTGAGCGAAATGCCGGGTGCGTGGCCGGTTGTGGCCGCTCAGGCCCTGGTCATGACAGTGAGTGAGCTATGTTGAACCCCTGTGGGAGACAATGAAGGCGCCTCGGCGCCATCGCCGCAGCAGGCCCGGGCACAGGCGTCCGCGATCACCTCGGGAAAGACGGTGCCCCAGGCGGAGGCCGCGCCGACGTCCCAGCTCAGAGAGCTCTTCGACGGGCCCCAGCTGTCTCCCGGGCAGCGTCGCATCGCCCAGTACCTGATCGAGAACATCGCCGAGGCGGCCTTTCTGTCGATCACCGAGCTCGCGGACCGGGTCGGGGTCAGTCAGCCGTCCGTGACGCGCTTCGCCGGCGCGGTCGGGTTCAGCGGTTACCCCGCGCTGCGCGAGAGGCTCCAGTCCATCGCGCTCCGGACGCTCGCGGGCGGGCCGGGTACTGCGGAGGAGAACCGGGGCAACGAGCTCCAGGCGGCGGTCGACGCCGAGATCGAGAACCTGGAGAACCTGCGCCGGGACTTCGCCGACCCCGACCGCGTGATCGCCGTGGGCCGCGAGCTGTCGCGGTCGGCCCCGCTGACCGTGCTCGGGCTGCGCATCTCGGTCTCGCTCGCCGAGTACTTCGCCTACGCCGCCCGGCGGATCCATCCCGACGTGCGGCTGGTCACCCTCGGCGGGAGCGTCGCCTACGACGCGCTGCTGCAGTCCCGCGAGGCGGGCGGCACCTGGGTGCTGGCCTTCTCCATGCCCCGGCACGCGCACGAGACCCTCACCGCCGTCCGGGTCGCCCGCAGCGCCGGGCTCAAGGTGGCCCTGATCACCGATCTGGCGCTGGGACCGGTGGCCGACGAGGCGGACGTCACCTTCGCCACCGGGACCGGTTCCCGCCTGGTCTTCGACTCCTACGCCGCGGCCGGTGTCATGTGCGCGGCCCTGCTCCAGGCCATGACCGACGCCGACCCGGAGCGGACCCAGGCGCGGCTGGAGGAGTACGAGCAGCTCGCGGACCAGCACCAGTTCTTCCTCAAGGACTGAGCGGGACCCGCACCCGCGGAGGGAGTGTGCCGCCCCGCCGGGCCGCGCAGCCGGTCCGAAGATCCGTACAGCCGCGGAGCCGGTCGGGAAGTCCGCCGGGCGGGCATCGGTCGGGAAGTCCGCCCGAGCACCGGGTGAGAAATCCGCCGGAACACGAGTCGGCGGACTGGTCGGAACGTATGGGGAGCTTGCCGCCCAAAGCAGGCATGAATGTTTTCATACGTCTTGCAAAGCGGATGGCATATATAAATACTGCTCACGGATCGCGGTCGGCCCACTCCGGGCGCGTTCCACGGGGCGTCCGGCCGGGCACCGCCCGCGCGAGCGCCCGTGGCGGCCCCGGTCATCCCCTAGGCCGGGGTCGCCTCGCCCTCGTCGGAGCACCCTTCACGACGCCGCAGACCGGAAGCGATGATCATGCCTGTGACGACCATGCGCACCAGCCCGGACTGGCCCTGCCAGGTCAAGGCCCCCGGCAGCTACGACTGGGAGCGCTCGGCGACCAGGTGGCTGCGCGAGCTGGTGCCCGCCCGCTACGGCAGCTACCCCGCGCTGGTGCGCCACCCCGTGCTGCTCGCCCGCCACGCGCAGATCCAGGTCCAGCAGGAGATCCGGGTGGCCCGCACCGCCCTGCAGACCGCGCGCGCCGACCTGCCCCGGCTCGGCATGCCCGAGTCAGTCATCGAACACACGATCAAGCTGTACGCCGCGGAGCTGACGCAGCTCCAGCACATCGCGCGCAGTGTCCGTGCGGTGTCGCAGGCGCTGGTGGAGCGCGGCGGCGCCCGCTGAAGAACAGTCTTGATCGATTTCTCGTACGAATCCGGACCGAGAAGTCTGTGATCGGACCGCTCATCATGTGCGATGCTCGTCGCGTGACCAGCGAATCTGGGTTCTCCGTGGAGGCCGGCACCGCCCCCGACATGGCGGCGCTGGCAAAGGTCGTGGCCAGGCAGCGGGCCGAGATGGACCGGCTGCAGGAGCAGGCCGCGACCTCTGCCGTGGTCGAGCGGGCCAAGGGAGCCCTGATGGCGCTGACCGGCTGCTCCCCGGAGGCGGCGCACGACGATCTGCTCCAGCGGGCCAAGGCCGCGGGCCGGACGCTGGTGGAGGAGTGCTGGATCACGCTCGGCACCCTGGTGACCCCGCCGGGCCACCACGTCGGCGGCACGGCTGAGGTCTCCCCCGCGGTCCCTCCCGCCGACCCGGCCGACGAGGGCGTGCGGGGCCTGGTGCGGCCGCCGGCCGCCAGTCCCGAGCACCCGGCGGCGCCGCAGAGCAGCGACTCCGCGGTCCTCGCGGCCCTCGGCCGGGCCCTCGTCCGTGCCGGCACTCCGCACGACCTCGCCCACTGCCTGCGGGAGCACCTCGCCGAGCCCGTCGGGACGGACGCGGTGATGCTCTACCGGCGGCTCCCCGCCGGGGGCCTGGAGCTGATGGGACACGCCGGTGTCGACGACACGCTGGCGGACCAGTGGCGGCACGTGCCGCCGCTCAGCGGGGTCGCCGCGCTGGACGCATTGGACACCGGTGAGCCGCGCTGGCTGGAGAACCTCGCGGAGGACAGCGAGCGGTACCTGCTGATCGGCGACCCGGTCGAGCGGTGGCCGTCGCGTGCCTGGCTGCCGGTGGTCGGTGGAAGCCAGGCCCATGTGGCGATAGGCGTGTTCCGCTCCCGCGGCGGGCCGTTCACCGCGCACACCCGGGAACTGCTGCGCGGCGCCGCCCGGCTGTGCGCGGGCCGGCTGCGCGCCTTCGACGCCCGGCCCGAGCACCTCGCGCAGGGCGCCCCCGACGCGGTCCACAATCTGTTCGAGGCGCTGCCCGGCACCACCGTGCTGCTCACCCCGTTGCGGTCGGCCTCGGGCGACGTCGAGGACTACCGCATCGACGCAGCCACCCCGCAGACCGTCGACGTGAGCGGGCGCGGCGGACGGGAGCTCACCGGGCTCAGGATCCTCGAGTGCTGGCCGGCCGTGGCCGAGGAGCCGCTGTGGCAGGGCTGGCTCGGCGCTCTGGAGACCGGTGAGCCCTACGAGAGCGAGCCGTACGTGCAGCAGGAACTCGTGGCCGGTGCCCAGGAGTTGTCCACGTACTCGGTGCGGGCCGCCCGCGTGGGCGACGGTCTGCTGGTCACCTGGCTGCGCCAGGACTCCTCCGACCGGCAGGAGCAGCGCCTGGCGGACCTCCAGCGCCTCGGCCGTCTCGGCTGGGCCACCTGGAACCTGGTCACCCGTGAGGCCGTCTGGTCGTCCCAGGCATACGCGCTGTGCGACCGCGACCCCGTCCACGGCCCGCTGCGGCTGGAGGAGCTGCGGGAGCTGGCCCTGCCGGACGACGAAGCCGTGATCGCCACCGCCGTGCGGGAACTGCTCACCGAGGGCAAGCCGTTCGACGTGCCGTTCCGGATCAGGACGACGTCCGGCGTGCGGCATCTGCGGGCCGTCGCCGAGGCCGTACCGGACCATGAGGGCACACCGGTCCAGGTCCACGGCTTCGTGCAGGACCTCACCGCGCAGCGCAGCGCGGAACTCGCCCTGGTGGACAGCGAACGGGCCATGCTGGCGCAGCACGGGATCCTGCAGGCCGAGCGGATGCTGGCCGGCCGGCTCCAGCACGCGCTGCTGCCGCTGCCACGCCGGCCCGTGCGCCTCGCCGGGCTGCGCGTCGACCTCGCCTACCTGCCCGCCGAGTCCGGGGTCCACGTCGGCGGCGACTGGTTCAGCGCGATCGAACTCCCGGACGAGGATGCGCTGTTCGTGGTCGGTGACGTCGCCGGGCACGGCATCGACGCGGTGGCCACCATGGCCCAGCTGCGGTTCACCGCCAAGGGCATGATCTTCACGGGCTCCTCGCTGACCGGCGCGCTCGCCCGGCTGAACACGCTGCTGCTGCACTCCCGCGACGCCCACGGCACCGCGACCATGGTGCTGGCGCGATACCAGCCGGAGGAGCACAGGCTCGTATGGGCCCAGGCGGGCCATCTGCCACCGCTGCTGCTGCGCGGGGGCGAGGCCCGATATCTGGAACGTCCGCGGGGGATGCTGCTGGGGGCGGCCGAGTCCCCGGTGTTCGAGGAGGCCGAGTGCCGGCTGGAGCCGGGAGACCGGCTGCTGCTCTACACCGACGGGCTGGTGGAGCGGCCCGGCGAGGGCATACAGCTGGGCCTGGAGCGGCTCGCCGAGGCCGCCACCGCCCACCGCACGGACGCGCCTGGTTCCCTCGGCCCGCTGATGGCGACGATGCTGGAGGGCGAACGGCGGGACGACGTCTGCATCCTGGACATCCGCGTGCCGACCGAACCGGCGTAGCCGGAGCCGGCTTCGGGTCGGCGGGGTGAGGCGGTTCAGTCCACCGGATGGCCCGGTGTGATGGCGACCGCGTCCGTCAGGCGCAGCAACGGGCCGCGCCCTCCGCCCTGTTCGCCGTCCCCGGCCCGTCCCCCGGACTCCACGGGATCGAGCACGAAGCCGACATGGTCCCCGCCGTCGGCCCGCAGCACGATCCGGCCGATGAACCAGGCGGGCGCGTCGTCGAGCACGACGGCCCCGTCCTGCCGCCGGGTGCAGGGCACGTGCGCGAACTTGTCCACCCCGTCGTCGCCGGTGCTGCCGCCGAAGAGGACGGCGAGAGCGTGCTGGTCCCGGGTCAGCAGGTGCACCGCGAGCCGGTCCGCCCGCTCGGCCACCCGGAAGGTGCGGTTCACCTTGGACAGCCACACCACGAAGCGCAGCGGGCTGATGGAGCACTGCGAGGCGAACCCGACCAGGCAGCCCGCCCGCTCCCCGCCCGCCGCGGCCGTCACCACGTACATCTCGGGGTCGAGCCGTTCCAGGAACGCGTCCACGCCCGTCATACCGTAGCCCTCCGTCCGCCGCTGGGTGCCGCCGTGCGGTCGGTCCCTCCGGTCCGCGTACCCGCCTGAGGCATCGGCTCAGCACATCACGGCCACAGCCGCCCGTTCGGCCCCGCCCCTGTCCCCTATACACATCT
>NZ_MUBM01000209.1 GCF_002154505.1 Streptomyces carpinensis
ACACGAAGGCGGCCGATCCCCCGCCGCGCGAACGGCCGGGGCACGGGGGACGTGAACCTGCCGGGTGGGGTCGCGACGGCGCCGGGCGGCCAAGGCGACGGTCACGTGCTGGGGCGTAGCGGCCGGCCATCCACCGGACTCCGATGGCGACGTCGGTCCTGGGTCGACGGACCGCGATCACAGGTGCGGGTCGAGGGGCTCGCCGGCGGGTGACGGCGGCCGCGACCGGGGCGTCGTCCTCCTGCGTCCGGGTCCCATCGGACCGGAGTTCTCAGGTCAGGACCAGCCAGCGGCGACCGTCGATCAGCTCCCGGGCCGCGTCGAGGTGGCCGGCGTGGCACGCGGTCTCGGTGATGACGTGCAGCAGGACGTCGCGCAGGGTGTGCAGGTGCGGTTCGCCGAACAGGTCGTGGGGCCACCAGGTCAGGGCGGCGCCGGCAGGAGTGGTGGTGATGACGGTGTCGGCGAGTTCCGCCTCCTGCCGGTATCGGTCGAGCACGTCGAGGGCCGCCACTTCCGGGGCCACCTGCCAAGCTTCGTCGCCGCTCGTCAGGCCGCGGATGACCTTCTCGTCCCCGGCGACGACCGCGCGGAACCAGAACCGCTCCACATCCAGCGCGAGGTGCTGGACCAGCCCCAGGCAGTGCCACCCGGACGGCAGCACGGGCCGTCGCAGATCCTCCGCGTCGAGCCCGTCGAGGATGCCGAGAACGTGCCGCCGCTGCCCCTCCAGGACCCGGAGAAGCGCCCTGACCTCACTGTCCGGAGTGATTCCGCGCAAATCTTCGGTCACGGTCACCCAGAATCCCAGAATCCCTGTGTCCCTGCAGGGAGTTCTGGTCTTCGTGGCGACGACCGCGACGCGTGAGGGTCCACGCCGTCAGCCGACCTCATCGCCCGCGGCCTCCTCGTCGACGAGGAGGCCGGCCAACTGCCGTGCGGTGGCGGTGGGGTGGACCGCATGGACGAGCTCAGTGCGGTGCACGAGGCGGGGTTCGTCGACCGGGACGGCGGTGAGGCCGGGCAGCGTGGCGGCCGGCGACAGCGGAAGGGCGGTGAGCCCGAGCCCGGCGGCGGCGAGGGCGGCGAGACCGTGCAGGTCGGTGCCGCGGTGGCGGATCCGCGGGCGGAATCCGTCGGTACGGCAGACGGCGCGCAGCCGCTCGAGGGGGATGGCCGTGTCGGAGGCGTCGATCCACTGAGCCTGCGTCAGGTCGGTGAGCCGGACCGTACGGCGCCCCGCCAGGGGGTGGCCGCGCGGGAAGAGGACGGCCAGCGGCTGCTCGGCCGTCGCAAGGGTGGTCGCGGGGCCGAGGTCCGGCAGCGGCAGCGGGTCGCTGGGGGCGGCGACGCCGTCGACGAGGCCGAGGTCGGCGCGGGCGGTGAGGACCTCCTCGAGCACCGTTTCCCGGCCGAGAACCCGCACTTCCAGGAGCAAGGAGGGGGTTGCGGCGCGCAGGCGGGCGAGGGCCCGCGCGACGGCAGGGCCGAGGGCCGCGGGCGAACAGGCCAGCGCCAGCCGAGTGGGGTGGCCCTGGCGCAGGCGGGCGAGGTCGGCCCGGGCAGCGTCCAGCCGCAGCAGCAGGGCCGGTGCGTGCTCCATCAGCCGCTCCCCTGCCGGTGTGGGGGCGACGGGGCGGCGTTCCACGAGTCGGGTGCCGAGGTCCGTCTCGAGCGCGGCGATGTGCTGGGAGACGGCCGACTGGGTGTAGCCGAGGGCCACCGCGGCGTGGGAGAAGGACCGATGGTCGAGGACCGCGACGAAGGTGCGCAGCAGATGCGGATCCATGGGCATCAGTATCGCTTATGCGAGATCCATGAATCATCGTTGGACGCGATGCGGGGCGACCGGCAGGATCGGCGTCATGAATCACACCGCTCGTCTTGCCCTGGTCGGGGACCGCTCCGACGCCGTTCGCTCCCACACCCGTGTCCCCGGTCTGCTGGAGGCCGTACGCGTGCGGGACGGGCTGGATCTTGACGCCTACTGGGTCGGCACTCAGGACGCCGCTCAGGGCGTGGACGGCTTCGACGCGGTCTGGGTCCTGCCGGGCAGCCCCTACCGCAGTGAGGCCGGGGTCCTGGCCGCGATCCGTGCGGCACGAGAGGGCGGCATCCCCTTTCTGGGCACCTGCGGGGGTTTCCAGCACGCCCTGCTGGAGTTCGCGCGCACCGTCTGCGGGCTGGACCGTGCCGCCCACGCCGAGAACGATGCGGCGGCCGCCGACGAGGACACCGTGATCGTTCCGCTTGCCTGTTCGCTCGTCGGCCACGAGGGCGTCGTCAGGGTCACCCCCGGCTCCCGGGCCGCCGGCCTGATCGGAGCCGACCGCGCGCAGGCTCGGTACCACTGCAACTACGCGCCCGACCCTCGGTACCTGGACACCCTGCGCGCACACGGGCTGGCCTTCACCGGCACCGACGAGTCCGGCGAGGTCCGCATCGCCGAACTGCCCTCCCATCCCTTCTTCCTGGCCACCCTCTTCCAGCCCGAGCTGGACGGCGACGGTACCCGAGCCCACCCGCTGATCACCGGCCTGGCCGAGGCCGCCGTCGCCCACGCCCGCACCCGGTGAGCCGGGCCGCGCCCACGAGCGCGGTCAGCTGTCACGGCCCCTCGGTGCCCGGCGGGCCTCGACGACCTCACGTTTGACGGCCCAGGGGTCCGCGACCGGGCCCATGTGCCCGAGCTTGTCGGGGTTGAGCACCGAGCGGATCGTCTGGATCCGCCCGTCGAGGATGTCGAGCGCCCAGGCATTGAGGACCTTGCCGTCCCGGTCGCGGAAGACCGCGCCGGGCCGGCCGTTCACCTGCTGCGGCGCCACTGTGACGCCGATCCTGTCCAGCGGGTGTACGACCGCCGCGAGCACCCGGGCCACGTTCTCGGCGCCGACGATGCTCCTGGCCAACTGCGGAGCCTTGCCGCCGCCGTCGCCGACCATGTGGACCTCGGCGGCGAGGAGCTCCTGCAGCGCCTCGACGTCCCCCTCCCGGAAGGCGTCGAAGAACCGCCCGGCGAGTTCCTCGCGTTCGGCCCGGTCGGCCTCGAACCGGGGCCGGCCCGCGTCCATGTGACGGCGCGCCCGCACGGCGAGCTGACGGCACGCCGCCTCCGAGCGCCCCACCGCCGACGCGATCTCCGGGAAGCCGAAGGCGAACACCTCCCGCAGCACGAAGACCGCCCGCTCCAGTGGACTCAGCCGCTCCAGCAGCAACAGCGCCGCCATCGACAGCGAGTCGGCCAGCTCCGCCGAACGCTCCGGATCCTGGTAGGGGTCGGTCAGCAGCGGCTCGGGGAACCACGGCCCGACGTACTCCTCCCGCCGGACACGGGCAGAGCGCAGCACGTCGATCGAGACCCGGGTCACCACCGCCGAGAGGTAGGCCTTGGCGGATGTGGGCTGTGCCGGGGACGCGTCGAACCGCAGCCATGTCTCCTGGACCGCGTCCTCCGCCTCGCTCACACTGCCGAGGATCCGGTAGGCGATCGAGAACAGCAGCGGCCGCAGCTCCTCGAACTCCTCGGTCCGAGTCATGCCGTGTCCCCCTCCAGGTGATACATCGCCTTCGCCTCCGCGTGCGGCACGGACAGCGCGGCCGTCAACCGGTGGCCCCCGGTCACGCGTCGCGGCACCGGCCGCCGCCCCGGGCCCCCGCTCCCGCCTGCCACGAACATCTGCACGACCATCACCTTCATGATCCGAGAAACGACTCCCACCCCCGAGACGAGACAGCCCTGGCGTCTGTGACATGGCGACGAAGACGGCCGCTGCTCTTCACCGTGCCGGGCCGGTCAGCCGGACCCGGCACGGGCACCGTGTCCCGCACCTGCCGCCCAGCCCACTCTGCGATCAACTGTCGACATGAGTAGACATGAAGTAGGCGTGAAACGGCAGGAGGAATCCGGCGATCTTCGCCTCGGCGCTGCATGGCGCAGGCCGGACCGGGAAGCGGATGCGTAGGACCGCGGCAGCCTCACCGACGCGGCGGGGCCCGACAGGCGCGGTCGGGAGGTGAGGAGGCATGACCGGCGCGAAGAAGGACACGGGCAAGGGTCCGGACGCGGCACACGACGCGGAGCAGAGGCATGTCGTCGGGGCGCTGCTGAAGCGCTACGGACGCGAAAGCCTCTCGGAGGAGGCCGAGATCCACCAGAAGGCGTCCCCGCACGCTCTGTTCCAGATGTTCCAGCTCGCGGCGCTGACCGACGCCCGCGTGACTCCGGAGACGGCCGTGCGCACCTTCGTCGGCCTGCGTGACCGTAAATGGTCGACGGCCGGACAGGTGCTCCGGGCGGGAGCCGACCGGATCGCCGCGGCTCTCAAGGACGCCGGATACCCGGAGGGCGACGTCAGGCGGATCACCACGGCCATGACGGACGCGGCGCTGCACCTCCAGGAGGACCACGGAGGCGACCTCAGCGGACTGCGTGAGGACGCCGGGCGCGACCCGGGACGCGAGCGGGACCTGCTGCGGCACTTCGCGAACGTGGACGACGACGTCGTCGACGCCTTCTGCCGCGAGGCGCAGGCGCTGTGGACCGAGCTGTGCCCGTTCGTGGACAAGAAGGTGCTCGACGCGGCGGACCGGCTGCATCTCGACAAGGACGCCGTGTCCTTGCGCGCGCTGGTGGACGACGACCGCGAGTTCGTCCGGCTGGTCGACGCCCTGGTCCGGGTCAGGCACGACGAGGACGGCTATCACCAGGTGCGGGAGCTGGCCCGGGCACAAGCGTGACCGACGGGCGGCGCTGTCCGTGGCCGTCGTCTGCCGACGCCCGTCACGGCATGCCGGCGGCCTCAGCCGGCGCCTCCCCCACCGCCGCGCCGAGCGGCGGGCCGTGGCTGGGCGACATCGTCATCGTTCTGCGGAATCGCCCGGACGCGGTCCGGCGGAATCGCTCGTTTGGGCGGCCCTGCGGCGGATCACCCGTCCGGGCGTGCGGGATTACGCGGAAACCCCGGCCCTGCGGATCGCCTACGAAACCGACGGCCCGGAAGACGGGCCGGCGGTGGTGGCGGTGCACGGCTGGCCGGACGACATCCGCTGCTGGGGCGGCGTGCTGCCGCACCTGCACCAGGCCGGTCACCGGGTGTACCGACCGTATCTGCGTGGTTTCGGACCCACCCGGTTCCGGGAAGCCGACCGGCTCCGCAGCGGGCAGGCAGGCGCGCTCGGCCAGGACCTGAGCGACTTCGTCGAGGCCCTGGACCTGCACGACGTCGTGGTCGCCGGGCACGACTGGGGGGCCCGCGCCGGGTATGTCGTCGGCGCTCTGTTTCCGGAAGCGGATCCGGGCGCTGATCGGCGTCTCGGCGGGATACGCGACCAACCTGGCCGACATCTCCGTGCCGTATCCACTGGCCCATGCCTACTGGTACGAGTGGTACGTCGCAACCGCCCACGGTCGCCGGGCGCTGGACCGCGACCGGCGCGGCTTCTCCCGCTGCCTGTGGAGATCCTGGTCGCCCGGGTGGGACTTCGCCGAGCCGGAGTTCGATCAGGCGGCCACGGCGTGGGACAACCCCGACTGGGTCGAGATCAGCGTCCATGCCTATCTGCATCGCTGGGGCGAGGCACCCGGTGACCCCGCCTACCAGGACATCGAGGACCGGCTCGCCGACCCGTCCCCTGTCCGCGTCCCGTGCCTGGTGCTGCACGGTGAGCGCGACGGCGACAACCTCCCCGGGACCACCGATGGGGAAGGACGGCCTCTTCGCCGACCACTACGAGCGTGTGCTGCTGCCCGGCGTCGGACACTTCCCGCCCCGGGAGGCACCGCAGGCCACGGCGCAGGGGATTCTGCGCCTGGGCTCGGCCACGGCCGGCGCCCGTCGCTGAAGACGGGTGCCGGATCCCCGGCCCCGGTCAGTGGTGCGGCCTCCGGGAGGTCCAGGTCACCGGCCGCGTCGGCGGCAGACCAGGGGACGGATCCCGTGTTCCGACAAGACCTACGAGGGAAATGGCGGACAGACCCGGCATGGTGAATCGAGAACTCGTCATCGTCACCGGCGGCAGCAGCGGCATCGGCGCCGCGGTGTGCCGCGCACTCGCCGAGCGGGGTCACGCGGTCGCGGTGAACCACGCCGGCAACGCGGCGGCCGCGCACGCGGTCGCGGACTCCCTCGTCGCCGACGAGCGGCAGGTCCAAGCGCTGTTCGAGGAGGCGGACGCCGAACTCGGCGCACTGTCGGGGCTGGTCGACGACGACGGGACAGTCGGTGCGACCCGGCCATGGGGCGAGCAGGAGGTGCACACCCCCGAGCGGCTGCTCGCGGTGAACTGCTCGGGCCGCTGCTGTGCTGCCGTGCCGCGGTCGGCCGGCTCTCCACCCGGCGTGGCGGCCGGGGCGGAGCCAGCGTCGACATCAACTCGGTCGCCACCCGGACGGGCGGTGTCCCGGGCGCGGTCCCCCACGCGGCGACGAAGGGCGCCGTGGAGAGCCTCACACGGGGCCTGGCCAACGAGGTCGCGCGGGAGGGCGCCCGGGTCGACGCCGTGGCACCCGGCCTGATCGCCACCGAGATGGCACCGCCGGACGTGGACCGCCTCGCGGAGAGCGGGGTGCCGATGGGCCGCGTAGGACGGCCGGAGGAGGTGGCCGAGGCCGTCGGCCGGCTGATGTCGCCGGCTGCCCGCTACGTGACCGGCACGGCGGTGACGGTCTCCGGCGGGCGGTAGCCGTGCCCCGTCCCACGGATCATCAGCCCACCGGCCATCGGCCCACGCCGGGCATCGCGCTCAAGGAAGCGGTCCCTGCTCTCCGCCGGCCGGGGACGCGGTACCCGGCGTGGGGCATGGCGGCCGGTGCACTGTGCGTGTCGGCGTCGGCGATCCTGCTCGACCTGGCGCGCACCTCCCCCGGCACCGCGTCGTTCTACCGCTGCGTGCTGGCCCTGCCCGCACTGGTCGCCCTGGCTGCCGCCGAACGCCGCCGGGACGGCCCGGCACCGGCTCGGCGGTACGGTCCGGCGCTGGTGGCAGGAGCCCTGTTCGCCGGGGACATGCTGCTGTGGACGCAGGCGATCGGAGAAGTGGGGGCCGGGCTGTCGACCGTCCTGGTCAATGTGCAGGTGGTGATCGTGCCGCTGCTGGCATGGGCCGTCGACCGGGAACCGGTGCCCCGTCGCTTCCTGTGGTGGCTCCCGGTGCTGCTGGTGGGGGTGGTACTGGCCGGCGGGGTACTGGAGCGGGGCGGGGCGGTCGGCAGCGATCCACGCTGGGGCACCGTGCACGCCGTGCTGGCGGCGGTGTGCTACTCGGGGTTCTTGTTCCTGCTGCGCCGTGGCGGCCACGGTGGGCACGTCCGGCAGGTGTACACCGTGGTCATCGCGGCCGCGGCGGTGGTGTCCCTCGTGGCGGGTCTGCTGTGGTACGGATTCGACGCCACGCCCGGCCGGCCTGCCCTTGGCTGGCTGCTCGCGGTGGCGGCCTGCAGCCAGATCGTCGGGTGGCTGCTGGTCGCCACCGCCTCGCCGCTGCTGGCCAGCCATGTCGGGGCGATCCTGCTGCTGCTCACCCCGGTGGGAGCGGTGGTGCTGAGCGCGCTCGTCCTCGACGAGCATCCCACACCGCTGCAACTCGGCGGGTGCGCACTGATCCTGGTCAGCGCCTACTTCACCACCGCCCGGGGCATCGGGTCGGATGACGGGCCGGGCCGCCGTCCTGAGCGGCATCGCGGCCCGGTACGTGAGCGACGGTGAGCGCCCCGCCCGCCTGCCGCAGCGACCGGGCGGCAGGGGGCGGGTCGGTGTCACGGTGGGGCCGGCTCAGTGGGCGGGCGCCGCGCCGAGCCTGTCCTGCAGCCAGGTGTGGAAGGCGCCGATGTGGTGCTCGCTGGGAACGAGGACACCGCCCTTGGCGTAGGCCCGCGAGGTCATCCCCGGCTGAGTACGCTCACAGGCGTCGAAGTCCTGCCGGTTCACCCGGTGGAACAACTCCACCGAACGCTCCACATCCTGGCCGCCCTCCACGACATGCGGCAGATAGAGCCAGTCACACTCCACCACCGTGCGGTCATGCGCCATCGGATACATCCGGTGGAAGATCACATGGTCGGGCACCAGGTTGACGAACACCTGCGGCTTGACCGTGATCGCGTAATAACGACGATCCTGCTCCTCGCCGACACCCGGAAGACGATCCAGGCCCTCACCACCGTCCACCGTGAAGCCCTTGACCTCCTCCCCGAACTCCGCACCATGGCCGACGTAGTACTGCGCCGCGTAACCGTCGGCGAACTCCGGGAGCACCTCGGTCAGTTCCGGATGGATCGTGGCACAGTGATAGCACTCCATGAAGTTCTCGATGATCAGCTTCCAGTTGGCCCTCACGTCATAGGTGACCCGCCGGCCCACCCGCAGACCCTCGATCCCGTAGTTCTCGATCGACTCCGTGTCACCCAGCCGCTCGACGACCGCACCCATCACCTCGTCCTCGAAGGACGGCGGAGCATCGGCCAGGCACACCCACACATAACCGAGCCATTCACGCACGTGGACGTTGACCAGCCCGTACTCACTCCGGTCGATGTCCGGCATCGACGTCAGGTTCGGCGCGGCCACCAACCTGCCGTCCAGACCGTACGTCCAGGCGTGATACGGACACTGGAAGGCACGCTTGACCTCACCGGACTCCTCCAGGCACAACTTCGCGCCCCGATGCCGGCAGACGTTCAAGAACGCCCTGACCGAACCATCCCGGGAACGACAGACCAGCACGCTCTCCCGCCCCACCTGACAGGTGCGGAACCGACCCGGCCCGGCCAACTCCGAAGCCCGCGCCACACAGAACCACATGGCCTCGAAAACACGCTCCTGCTCCAGAGCGAAGATCCCCGGATCGGTGTAGTACTCCCCCGACAGCGTGGAGATCAGGCTGGGAGGCAGGTTGGTGATGGTCATCGTGTCACCCTCACAAGATGTCGGACGCGCACACGGCGGGGGCTTCGGACCACCGACCGGGGACCGGCTGCCCCGGGATTCAGGAAGGTGCCGGGCCGAGTCGGAAGCCACTTGCTTATGTTGCGTATAACGCACTTGGGCTCGCTATGAGCAACAGTCGCTCCCTGAAGGAGCGCTGTCAAGAGGTGGGCTGCACGGAGAGTCGGCACCGTGACGTCCGTTTCCCATCACGCCGAGAGGTTTCACATTGAGCAACACCGTCGAAGATTCCCGGCGCTCGGACTTCCGTCGGGACGACACCCTTGACGCGCGGCCCCACCCCCTTGGACCATGTTGCATATTGCTCATCTTGTTGCGCCATATGCACCAACGGAGGATGCAATGCCCCGTCGTCCCAACCCCGGCCGCGAGTTCGTCCTCACTCTGTCCTGCCCCGACCAGGCAGGGCTGGTCCACGCGGTCAGCGGCTTCCTCGTCGAGCACTCCGGGAACATCCTGGAGAGCCAGCAGTTCGACGACCGTCTGCAAGGCCGCTTCTTCATGCGCGTCCACTTCGACGTCTCCGACCCGCAGGCGTCGCTGGAGCATCTGCGCGCCGGTTTCACGCCGGTGGCCGAGGCGTTCCGGATCAGCTGGCAGCTGTGCGAAGCGGCCGCCCCCACGCGCACTCTGATCATGGTCTCCAAGTACGGCCACTGCCTGAACGACCTGTTGTTCCGCAAGAGCACCGGCGCCCTGAACATCGACATCCCGGCGATCGTCTCCAACCACCGGGACTTCGAGCCGCTCGCGCGCAGCCACGGCATTCCCTTCCACCACATCCCCGTCACACCGCAGACCAAGGCGGACGCGGAGGCGGAACTGCTGGAGCTGGTGCAGCGGTTCGAGGTGGACCTCGTGGTCCTCGCGCGCTACATGCAGATCCTCTCGGACGACCTGTGCAAGCGCCTGGACGGCCGGGCCATCAACATCCACCACTCCTTCCTCCCCAGTTTCAAGGGAGCCCGCCCCTACCTCCAGGCCCACCAACGGGGGGTCAAGCTGGTGGGGGCCACCGCCCACTACGTCACCCCCGACCTGGACGAGGGGCCCATCATCGAGCAGGACGTCGTCCGCGTGGACCACTCCCACGACCCGGACGAGCTGGTCACCATCGGCCAGGACGTCGAGGCACGGGTACTGGCACGGGCCGTGCAGTGGCACAGCGAGAACCGAATCCTGCTCAACGGCCATCACACGGTGGTCTTCCGCTGAGGTTCACTCACCGCGATCCGGCGGCCTCGGCACCGAGGAGCTCGCAGGCGGCGACGCCGACGACCAGGCCGCCTCGGATCGCACCTCGCCCCGCACCCGGCAGGCGAGAGTCGCCGGATCCGTCTCCCCCCGCAGCACGCCCGACCCTGGAGCTCGTCCATGGCCATCTCCGTCTTCGATCTCTTCTCGATCGGCATCGGCCCGTCGAGCTCCCACACGGTGGGCCCGATGCGCGCGGCCCGCAGGTTCGTCGTCAGGCTGAAGCAGGACGGCCTCCTCGCCCAGACGACCGGCGTCCGTGCCGAGTTGTACGGCTCCCTCGGTGCCACCGGCCACGGCCACGGCACGCCGAAGGCGGTGCTGCTCGGCCTGGAGGGCAACGAACCCCACACGGTCGACGTCGCCCGCGCCGACCACGACGTCCAGCGGATCACGACGACCGGACGGCTGCGACTGCTGGGCGCCGAGATCGGCGACACCCACGAGATCGCGTTCTCCTTC
>NZ_MUBM01000021.1 GCF_002154505.1 Streptomyces carpinensis
GCCGCGAGGAGGCCGACGCCGACGTGCGCGGCGAGCAGCAGCCAGGCGGTCGCCGGGTCGGCGTGGGCCAGCAGGGCCGCGAGGCGGTCGGTGTCCGTGCCCGTCATGCGGGCCAGCGGTGTGCCGAGGGCCGTGCCGTTGCCGCACAGAACGTCCCAGCCGACCGAGCGCAGCGGCCCGGCGACCGGGCCGCCCGCGGGGCCGTAGCAGACGTGCTGGCCGGTGGTGAAGACGGTGTCGGCGGCCAGCTCCAGCGGGATCAGCAGGGCGGCGATCCGCCCGAAGCCGCGCTCGCGGCCGGCCAGGGCGTAGGCGAGCAGGAACACGGCGACCGCGACGGCGGCCACCGTGTTCAGCGGCAGCGGGACCCGGGACAGCAGCACGTGCGACGCGGTGCTGAGCGTCACGACCACGGCCGTGAACAGCGCCGCGCGTACGGCTCTGAGCTGGGTCCCGGATATGTCCATAGCGATTGAAGAGTGTGTCACGTGGGCCGGTAAGGGTCCCTTAAAGGATCCCTGTGTGCGGCCGTCTCGTCACAGACCCGGAATCCGTCCGTTGCGGAACAGGTCCAGGAAGATCTGGTGGTCACTGCGTGCGCGTGCGCCGTAGCCGTGCGCGAAGTCCACGAGCAGCGGTGCGAAGCCCTCCTCGTCGGCCGCGATCGCCGCGTCGATGGCCCGCTCGGTGGAGAACGGCACCAGGGACTCGCCCGACTGGTCGTCCGCCGCGTGCATGGTCGCCGTGGCCCGGCCGAGGTCGGCGACGACCTGCGCGATCTCCTCGGGGTCGTCGAGGTCGCCCCAGTCCAGGTCGACGGCGTACGGGGACACCTCGGCGACCAGCTGGCCCGAGCCGTCCAGCTCGGTCCAGCCCAGCCACGGGTCCGCGTGCGCCTGCAGGGCGCGCTGGGAGATCACCGTGCGGTGGCCCTCGTGCTCGAAGTAGTCGCGGATCGCCGCGTCCGTGATGTGCCGGGAGACGGCCGGGGTCTGGGCCTGCTTGATGTAGATCACGACATCGTTCTCCAGGGCGTCGCTGTGGCCCTCGAGGAGGATGTTGTACGACGGCAGGCCCGCCGAGCCGATGCCGATGCCGCGGCGGCCCACGACGTCCTTCACGCGGTAGGAGTCCGGGCGGGCCAGCGAGGTCTCCGGCAGCGTCTCCAGATAGCCGTCGAAGGCGGCGAGGACCTTGTAGCGGGTGGCCGCGTCCAGCTCGATGGAGCCGCCGTCGGGCGCGAAGCGGCGCTCGAAGTCACGGATCTCCGTCATGGAGTCCAGCAGCCCGAACCGGGTCAGCGAGCGGGCGTCACGCAGCGCGTCCAGGAGCGGCCCCTGCGCGGTGTCCAGGGTGAAGGGCGGCACCTCGTCGCTCTTGGCGCCGGTGGCCAGGGCGTGGACGCGCTCCCGGTAGGCGGCGGCGTAGACCGTCACCAGCTCGGTGATCTGGTCGTCGCTCAGCGCCTTGGCGTACCCCACCAGCGCGATGGACGCGGCGAAGCGCTTGAGGTCCCAGGTGAAGGGGCCGACGTAGGCCTCGTCGAAGTCGTTGACGTTGAAGACCAGACGGCCGTTCGAATCCATGTACGTGCCGAAGTTCTCCGCGTGCAGGTCGCCGTGGATCCACACCCGCGAGGTGCGCTCGTCCAGGTACGGCCCGCTGATGCCCCTCCCGCCGCCCCACCCGGCGTTCTCGGCGTCGAGGTCGTGGTAGAAGAGGCAGGCCGTGCCCCGGTAGAACGCGAAGGCCGAGGCCGCCATCTTCCGGAACTTCACGCGGAACGCGGCCGGGTCGGCGGCCAGGAGCTCGCCGAAGGCGGTGTCGAAGACGGCGAGGATCTCCTCGCCGCGCTGCTCGTCGCTGAGCTGGGGGACCGACATCGCTGGGTGCCTCCTGGTACAGGTGGTACGAGATGTGTGGACTGATCCTTCGCGGATCCTCCCTCACCCCAACGTCCGGTGGCGCGGTGGAGTGCCCGCGGATTCCGCTCGCACGAAGGTACGCGGCGCCGGCCTCCGAGTGTCAGTGCCGGGGCATAGACTTCGACGCTGTCCCCCAGACTGTCCGCACCCCGTCGCCGATTGCCCTCCCGTCGCCCGACCACCACCCCTCAACGAGGCGCTTCGCGCCACCGTATTGATTTTGGAGGCCGAACCGTGTCGAAGCCGCCGTTCACGCACCTGCACGTCCACACCCAGTACTCGCTGCTGGACGGTGCCGCGCGGCTGAAGGACATGTTCGACGCGTGCAACGAGATGGGCATGACGCACATCGCCATGTCCGACCACGGCAACCTCCACGGGGCGTACGACTTCTTCCACTCCGCGAAGAAGGCCGGAATCACCCCGATCATCGGCATCGAGGCGTATGTCGCCCCCGAGTCCCGGCGCAACAAGCGCAAGATCCTCTGGGGCCAGCCGCACCAGAAGCGGGACGACATCTCCGGTTCGGGCGGTTACACCCACAAGACGATGTGGGCCGTGAACAGGACCGGCCTGCACAACCTCTTCCGCCTCTCCTCCGACGCCTACGCCGAGGGCTGGCTGCAGAAGTGGCCCCGGATGGACAAGGAGACCATCTCGCAGTGGTCCGAGGGCATCGTCGCCTCCACCGGCTGCCCTTCCGGCGAGGTGCAGACCCGGCTGCGCCTCGGCCACTTCGACGAGGCCCTGAAGGCCGCCGCCGACTACCAGGACATCTTCGGCAAGGACCGCTACTTCCTGGAGCTGATGGACCACGGCATCGAGATCGAGCGCCGGGTCCGCGACGGACTGCTGGAGATCGGCAAGAAGCTCGGCATCCCGCCGCTGGTCACCAACGACTCGCACTACACCTACGCGCACGAGGCGGGCGCGCACGACGCGCTGCTGTGCATCCAGACCGGCAAGAACCTCTCCGACCCCGACCGCTTCAAGTTCGACGGCACCGGCTACTACCTGAAGTCCACGGACGAGATGTACGCCATCGACTCCTCGGACGCCTGGCAGGAGGGCTGCGCCAACACGCTCCTGGTGGCCGAGATGGTCGACACCACCGGCATGTTCGAGAAGCGCGACCTCATGCCGAAGTTCGACATCCCCGAGGGCTACACCGAGGTCACCTGGTTCCAGGAGGAGGTCCGCCGCGGCATGGAGCGCCGCTTCCCGGGCGGCATCCCCGAGGACCGCCAGAAGCAGGCCGAGTACGAGATGGACGTCATCATCCAGATGGGGTTCCCGGGCTACTTCCTCGTGGTCGCCGACTTCATCATGTGGGCCAAGAACAACGGCATCGCGGTGGGCCCGGGCCGTGGCTCCGCGGCCGGCTCGATCGTCGCCTACGCCATGGGCATCACCGACCTCGACCCGATCCCGCACGGCCTGATCTTCGAGCGCTTCCTCAACCCCGAGCGCATCTCCATGCCCGACGTCGACATCGACTTCGACGAGCGCAGGCGCGTCGAGGTGATCAGGTACGTGACCGAGAAGTACGGCGCCGACAAGGTCGCCATGATCGGCACCTACGGCACCATCAAGGCCAAGAACGCGATCAAGGACTCCGCGCGCGTACTCGGCTACCCGTACGCCATGGGCGACCGGATCACCAAGGCCATGCCCGCCGACGTCCTCGGCAAGGGCATCCCGCTGTCCGGCATCACCGACCCCGCGCACCCCCGCTACTCGGAGGCCGGCGAGGTGCGCGGGATGTACGAGAACGAGCCGGACGTGAAGAAGGTCATCGACACCGCCCGCGGTGTGGAGGGCCTGGTCCGGCAGATGGGCGTGCACGCGGCCGGCGTGATCATGTCCAGCGAGACCATCACCGAGCACGTCCCGGTCTGGGTGAGGCACACCGACGGCGTGACCATCACGCAGTGGGACTACCCGAGCTGCGAGTCGCTCGGCCTGCTGAAGATGGACTTCCTCGGCCTGCGCAACCTCACGATCATGGACGACGCCGTGAAGATGGTGAAGTCCAACAAGGGGATCGACATCGATCTCCTCAGCCTCCCGCTGGACGACCCCACGACCTTCGACCTCCTCCAGCGCGGCGACACCCTCGGCGTCTTCCAGTTCGACGGCGGCCCCATGCGCTCCCTGCTGCGCCTGATGAAGCCCGACAACTTCGAGGACATCTCCGCCGTGTCGGCCCTGTACCGGCCGGGCCCGATGGGCATGAACTCCCACACCAACTACGCGCTGCGCAAGAACGGCCAGCAGGAGATCACGCCGATCCACCCCGAGCTGGAGGAGCCGCTCAAGGAGGTCCTGGACGTCACCTACGGCCTGATCGTCTACCAGGAGCAGGTGCAGAAGGCCGCCCAGATCATCGCCGGCTACTCGCTCGGCGAGGCCGACATCCTCCGCCGCGTCATGGGCAAGAAGAAGCCCGAGGAACTGGCGAAGAACTTCACCATCTTCCAGGCCGGCGCCCGCAAGAACGGCTACAGCGACGAGGCCATCCAGGCCCTGTGGGACGTGCTGGTCCCGTTCGCCGGCTACGCCTTCAACAAGGCCCACTCGGCCGCGTACGGCCTGGTGTCGTACTGGACCGCCTACCTGAAGGCCAACCACCCCGCCGAGTACATGGCCGCCCTGCTGACCTCCGTCAAGGACGACAAGGACAAGTCGGCGATCTACCTCAACGAGTGCCGCCGCATGGGCATCCGGGTGCTCCCGCCGAACGTCAACGAGTCCGAGTCGAACTTCGCCGCCCAGGGCGACGACGTGATCCTCTTCGGCCTCTCCGCCGTGCGCAACGTCGGCACCAACGTCGTCGAGTCGATCATCAAGTGCCGCAAGGCCAAGGGGAAGTACGCATCCTTCCCCGACTACCTCGACAAGGTCGAGGCCGTGGTCTGCAACAAGCGCACCACGGAGTCGCTGATCAAGGCCGGCGCCTTCGACACCATGGGGCACACCCGCAAGGGCCTCACCGCGCAGTACGAGCCGATGATCGACAACGTGGTCTCGGTCAAGCGCAAGGAGGCCGAGGGCCAGTTCGACCTCTTCGGCGGGATGGGCGAGGAGACCAGCAGCGAGCCCGGCTTCGGACTCGACGTGGAGTTCTCCCCCGACGAGTGGGACAAGACCTACCTGCTCGCCCAGGAGCGGGAGATGCTCGGCCTGTACGTCTCCGACCACCCGCTGTTCGGCCTGGAGCACGTGCTCGCCGACAAGGCCGACGCCGGCATCTCGCAGCTCACCGGCGGCGAGCACGCCGACGGCGCGGTCGTCACCATCGGCGGCATCATCTCCGGTCTGCAGCGCAAGATGACCAAGCAGGGCAACGCCTGGGCGATCGCCACCGTCGAGGACCTGGCCGGCTCCATCGAGTGCATGTTCTTCCCGGCGACCTATCAGCTGGTCTCCACCCAACTCGTCGAGGACGCCGTCGTCTTCGTCAAGGGCCGCCTCGACAAGCGCGAGGACGTGCCGCGCCTGGTCGCGATGGAGCTGATGGTCCCCGACCTGTCCAACGCGGGCGCCAACGCGCCGGTGGTCCTCACCATCCCCGCCCTCAAGGTCACGCCGCCGATGGTCAGCCGCCTCGGCGAGATCCTCAGCCACCACAAGGGCGACAGCGAGGTGCGGATCAAGCTCCAGGGCCCGCGCAAGACGACGGTGCTGCGCCTGGACCGGCACCGGGTGAAGCCCGACCCCGCCCTCTTCGGCGACCTGAAGGTCCTGCTCGGCCCGTCCTGTCTGGCCGGCTGAGGTGTGACAAACGGCGGTCACTGATGCCTGAGTGAGCAAAGGGGCTGCAGCGCCCCGGAGGCGGACCGAGCCACAAAAACGAGGGGCGTGCCCGTGCGCATCGGGCGCGCCCCTCTTCGCTACCAGGTTCAGGGCTCAGTCAACGGCCCGTGCACCGGGCCTCAGTTGTGGCCGAAGCGCTTCTGACGCCCCTTGCGGGACATGTCCGTCGGATTGACCTGCGGGGCGTGGTGCTCGGGCTGCGACTCCGTCACGGAGTGCTCCGTCTCCCGCGGGCCGTTCGCGGCCACGGACGCCTTCTGTCGGCTGCGGTCCTGCTTACGGTTCTTGGCCATGGTGATCAGCCTCCTGTGGGGGATCTAGGGGCCAGGGCCGGGACCAGATTCACATACGCCGACAATGAACGCATGTCGGATAATTACCGTATGTAACAAGGCTCATCGGACCACGAGCCCTCGAAACGCCACGCCGAAGATCGAGTTCGGGCCGTTAACCCCGGCGAGGTCGGGCAGACTCGAACCAAGCCCGAAGCAAACCCCGAACCATCAAGCCCGAAGCAACCTCCCCGGAAAGAGGGTGGATCGCGTGGACCGCTGCATCGTCCTGGTGGACGCCGGGTATCTGCTGGGGGCCGCCGCGAGCCTCCTGGCCGGGGAGCCGTCGCGGTCCCGGATCACCGTCGACCACACCGCGCTCATCCACGGTCTGCGCGAACAGGCCGAGTCCGACACCGAGCGCCCCCTGCTGCGCATCTACTGGTTCGACGGCGCGCCCGACCGCGTCCCGCAGCCCGAACACCGCAGACTCCGTGTGATGCCCCGGGTCACCGTCCGGCTCGGCGCCCTGACCCGCAGCGACGGACGCTGGGCGCAGAAGGGCGTGGACGCCGCCATGCACGCCGAACTGACCGAGCTGGCCCGCAACCGCGCCTGTTCCGACGTCGTACTCGTCACCGGCGACGGCGACCTGCTGCCCGGCATGATGGCCGCCAAGGAGCACGGCGTGGCCGTCCATCTGTGGGCCGTGCAGGCCGCCGACGGCGACTACAACCAGTCCGAGGACCTGGTCGCCGAGGCCGACGAGCGGCGCGTGCTGGACCGTACGTGGATCACCAAGGCGGTGCGGGCCAAGGAACTCGGCGGCATCTGCGCGCCGCCGCCCGCGCCCCGCCCCGAGATCGCCGCGATCCTGTCCGCGCCGCCCGAGTCCTCCCTCTCCGCGACCGCCGAGCGCCCCGCCGAGGAGCGCCCGCACCCGGCCGCCGCGGCAGCCCGGGGCGGGGTCGAGGAGCGGATGCCCGCCAAGGGCGTCCCCACCCCCAAGGACCTCGCCGCCCTGCGTGCCCCCGGCGCCCACGCCGCCCAGCACCCCACCACCGCGACCCTGCGCTGGTCCTCCGACAAGGGCTGGGTCGACCGCCCCGGCGTCGCCGCCGAGCCCCCCGAGGCCGCCTCCATGCCGACCCTCGCCCAGCTGACCACGGCCGAGCAGCGGTGGGCGGACCGGGAGGAGGACATCACGACCGTCGGGGGCGACCCGTACGAGGTCGGGCAGGTCTTCGCCCGGCGCTGGGTGGAGCGGCTGGGCGACCCCACCCAGTTGCAGAGGTTGTCGTCGATGTACCCGCGCGTCCCGCACCGCATCGACGGCGAGCTGCTGCGCTACGCCGTCCGGTTCGGGCTGCTCGCGCACAAGGACGACCAGATCGACGAGCACGACCGGTACGCCATCCGGGCCGGCTTCTGGCGGGAGATCGACGTGCGCACGGGCGCCGAGCACTCCCCGGCGGGCGACTGAGCCCCGAACGAGGGCGGACGAGGCCGCGAGGGCGGACGGGGTCCGGACAGGGGCGGATGCGGTTGGCCGTCCCGACGGGCGGCCGGGAAGAGCCGGGAGAGGTCGCCCCAAGGACGAGTAAAGCCCACGGACCCCGTACTCTCGTCCTTTGTGAGTACGCGCGCGGGACAGGCACTTCGACACGGAGACGACGTCGTGTGCGCGGTGC
This sequence comes from Streptomyces carpinensis, assembly GCF_002154505.1. GTDB lineage: Bacteria > Actinomycetota > Actinomycetes > Streptomycetales > Streptomycetaceae > Streptomyces > Streptomyces carpinensis. Next base: position 7,705 of record NZ_MUBM01000021.1, read on the forward strand.
GCGGACTGACCAAGACCTACCCGGCGGCCCGCGGCCGGCGCGGCGCTCCCGCCACGCCCGAGGTACGGGCCACCGACGACGTCGAGCTCGACGTCCGGCGCGGCGAGATCTTCGGGCTGCTCGGCCCGAACGGCGCCGGCAAGTCCACCCTCGTCAGGCAGCTCACCGGGCTGATGCGACCCGACCGCGGCACCGTCGAGATCCTCGGCCACGACATCGTGGCGCACCCCGAGCGGGCCGCGCGGATCCTCGCCTATCTCGGGCAGGAGTCCAGCGCCCTCGACGAGCTGACCGTCTCGCTGGCCGCCGAGACCACCGGACGGCTGCGCGGCCTGGACGTCCGGCGGGCGCGGGCCGAGCGGGACGCCGTCCTCGACGAGCTGGGCCTCGCGCCGATCGCCGACCGCCCGCTGAAGAAGCTCTCCGGCGGCCAGCGGCGGCTCGCCTGCTTCGCCGCCGCGCTGGTCGGCGATCGACCCCTGCTCGTCCTGGACGAGCCGACCACCGGCATGGACCCCGTGGCCCGGCGAGCGGTGTGGTCCGCCGTGGACCGGCGGCGCGCCGAGCGCGGCACCACGGTCCTGCTGGTCACCCACAACGTCATCGAGGCCGAGACCGTCCTCGACCGGGTCGCCGTCCTCGACCGGGGCCGGGTCATCGCCTGCGACACCCCGGCCGGCCTCAAGGAGCGCGTCTCCGGTGAGGTGCGGGTCGAGCTGGTGTGGCGGGAGAGGGCGCCGCTGGAGGTGGCGGAGATCGCCGCGCTGCGGGAACGGGCGGTGGAGTCCGGGCGCCGCTGGACGCTGCGGCTCGCCCCCGAGGAGGCCCGAGCCGCCGTCGCCACCGTCACCGGCGGTGCCGCCTTCGCCGCCCTGGACGACTTCACCCTCGCCACGCCCAGCCTGGAGGATGTGTACCTGGCGCTGGGCGGCGCGGCCCGGCAGGGACTGGTGAAGGCGTGAACGGCGCGTGGAGCGGCCCCGGCGGGCACGACGGAGGCGGTGACGCTGTGGGCGTACGGGCCGCAGACGGTGAGTGGGTGAGCGTGCGGACCGGCGTGTCCGTACGGTCCGTGGGGCAGTACGCCGTAGCGAAGAGGAGCAGTTCGACGTGAGTGTCGTACCCGCCGACGTGCTGGCCGGCGCGACGGCCGTGCAGGAACGCGGCGCCGGTCGGACGGCGGCCGCCGAGCTCGGGCCGCGGGCACGGCTGTGGCCGTCCCTCGCGGCCGTGTACCGGGCGCAGCTGTCCCGGGCGCGGGTGGCGCGGATCCCGCTGCTGTTCGTGGCGACCTTCCAGTCCGTCGGCATCATGATCATGATGCGGGGCGTGGTCGGCGGCGGCGGCGAGGCCCGGTCCGTGGTGGCCGGCGCGTCGATCGTCGTCGTCGCCTACGTCGCCCTGAACCTGCTCGCCCAGTACTTCGGCCAGCTGCGGGCCAGCGGCGGGCTCGACCACTACGCGACGCTGCCGGTGCCGCCGGCGGCCGTGGTGCTGGGCGCGGCGGCCGCGTACGCGTCCTTCACGGTGCCGGGGACCCTGGTCACCGCGGTCTTCGGCTGCGTGCTGTTCGGGCTGCCGCTGGGCAACCTGTGGGTGCTGGTGGCGGTGATCCCGCTCGCCGGCGCCGCGCTCTCCGGGCTGGGCGCCGCCTGCGGACTGCTCGCCCCACGGCCGGAACATGCGACCCTGCTCGGTCAGTTGGGCATGTCGGCGGCCCTGCTGCTGGGCGTGCTGCCGCCCGACCACATGCCGGGAGTGGTACGGCTCGCCCGCGATCTGCTGCCGTCGACGTACGGCGTGGAGGCCTACGCGCGCACCTTCGCCCCCCGGCCCGACTGGGCGTTCGTGGGCATCGACATGGCGGTGTGCGCCGGGGTCGGGGTGGTCTCGCTGGCCGTGGCCACCTGGGCGTACCGCCGGGCCGCCGTCCGATGACGCGGCTGACAGACTCACCTGGCACGATGACAGGGTGACCTCACCGTTGACTCCACCACCACCGCCGCATCGGCGGCCTTCGCAGGCCTCCCGGCCCGGCGAGGCCGCGCAGCCCCAGCAGCCCCCTCAGCCGGTGCCGGGCGCGCAGCCCGCGCACGGGCAGGCCTGGCAGATGCCGGCCGCAGGGGCAGGAGCGACGGGAACCGCGTACGGACAGGACGGCCCCGGGATGAAGACCGAAGTCCGGGAGGCCTCCGTGATCACGGTGGCCGTGGCGCTCGGCGGCGTGCTGCTGGGCCTGCTGTGGCTGTGGCTGGCACCGCGGGTGCCGCTGGTCGGGGACGTCACCGGGAACAGCTGGGTGGTCTATCTCAAGGACTCCGAGGGCGAGCAGGCGATCGGCGTGGACGGAACGTTCACGCTGCTGGCCCTGGCCTTCGGGGTGCTCAGCGCGGTGGCCGTGTTCCTGCTGCGGCGGCGCGGGGGAGTGCCGCTGGTGGTGGCGCTGGGTGTCGGCGGGCTGCTCGGGTCGCTGCTGGCGTGGCGCCTCGGGGTGTGGCTCGGACCCCAGCAGGACGTGATCGCGCACGCCAAGGCCGTGGGCAAGGGGGCGACGTTCTCGGCGCCGCTGAAGCTGGGGGCCAAGGGGGCGCTGCTCGCGTGGCCGGTGGCGGCGCTCGTGGTGCATCTCGGCATCACGGCACTGTTCGGGCCGCGGGATCCGGAGCCGTACGGGGAGTCTCCGGCGGCCTGAGGCCGTACCTCCCGGGTGTCGGGCACCGGGGGAGAGGCACGCCGGCCCGCGGTTACGAGGCCCGTCCGATCGGGGCCAGGACCGCCTCCGTCAGCTTCGCCAGGTCCTCCGGGGCCAGCTCGACCTCCAGGCCCCTGCGGCCCGCCGAGACGCAGATCGTGCGGTGGTTCGTGGCGGAGGCGTCGAGGACCGTGGGCAGCTTCTTGCGCTGGCCCAGGGGACTGATGCCGCCGCGCACGTAGCCCGTGGTGCGTTCGGCGAGCGCCGGGTCCGCCATCGCCGCGCGCTTGCCGCCCACCGCCGACGCCAGGGCCTTCAGGTCCAGGGAGCCCGCGACCGGGACCACGGCCACCGTCAGCGAGCCGTCGACGTCCGCGACCAGCGTCTTGAACACCCGCTCCGGCGAGACGCCCATCGCCTCGGCCGCCTCCTCGCCGTAGGAGGGGTGGGAGGGGTCGTGGTCGTAGGAGTGGACGGTGTGGTCGACGCCCGCCGCGGTCAGGGCCACCGTCGCGGGGGTTCCCCCGTACTGCTGCTTCTTCGTCTTCTTCGCCATCCCGCCCTGCTCTCCTCAGTTGAAGCTCGTCGGCGCGCGTGTCAGGTCCTGCGCCGGCAACGACGGCAGACTACGGATGATCGCCGTCTCCGAGCGAAGCAGTTTCAGCTCGTCACGCAGGCGCGAGGAGGTGTCGGGCGCCTGGAGCAGGCGCTGCTTGGTCGGCGTGTCCAGCACCATCGCCGCCGCCACCAGGTACGACACCACACTCGGTTCGTCCGGCAGCTCGGCGCCCGTGGACAGGGACCGCTCCCGCGCGCCCGCCAGCCGTTTCTGGTACTGCCGGAAGGACCGCAGCACCCCCTGGGCCAGAGCGCCCGCCTCGTCGCCGGGCTCCTCGGTCAGCTCCTGGAGCTCCGCGGTGAGGAACGGCCCGGAGGAGTCCACCGACAGCAGCCGCACCCGGGTCGTGCCGGTCGCCAGCACCTCGAAGGTGCCGTCGGCCCGCTCCCGTATGGTCGCGGCGTCGGCCACGCAGCCCACGCCGTGGAACGCCCTGGCCGGGTCGGGGCCGAACCCGGCCGCGGGGCCGCGTTCGGGCCGGGCCGTCGGATCGGGCATGCCGGGGGCGCTCGGTGCCACCTCGTGGCCGTCGCGGATCGCCACGACGGCGAACCGGCGCGGTTCGTCCTCGGGCGTCTTCAGCAGGGCGCGCATCATGGCGCGATAGCGCTCCTCGAAGATGTTCAACGGGAGCACCAGCCCCGGGAACAGCACCGAGTTCAGCGGAAAGAGCGGGAGCCGGACGGTCGTCACGGCGCAAAAGCCTAATGGTCGCGCGGACCGGCACGTCCGCCGCGCTCACTTTCGGGGGCGAGGGGACCGCTGTGCGAGCGGTGCCGCGTGCACGTCGGCGCGCAGCTTGAGGAACAGGCCCAGCGGGTCGTCCGACACCCGGTCCCAGGGGAAGGACGTGGCGAACGGGCCGATGAGGCGCAGCTGGACACGGGCGTCCTCCCGGCGGTCGAGCCGGATCAGGACGTACGTCAGCAGGTTGCGGATCTCCGCCGGCCAGGGCGTGGCCGTGGGGAACCGGACGGAGAGCGCGATGGCCCGGTCCGCCGCCGCGTCCAGCCGCTCGCGCGGCACCTCGGGCCCGCAGCCGTCGGTCAGGTAGGAGAAGGCGGCCCGCACGGGCAGGGCCTGCACCAGCGAGTCGGCGGGGGCGTCCTGGGCGGCCCGGTCGGCGAAGTCGAAGCACTCGTGGTGGGAGCCGTGCCAGGAGGCGGCCAGATACCGCAGGGCCGCCACGTGGCAGCCGTAGTGGTGCGGGGCGCGGCGGACCGCGGCCTCCCACAGCTCCTCGAAGTAGGTGTGCCCGGCGCGGCTGCCGCGCGCGTGGTCCAGCGCGACCCGCCACGGCACCGGGTCCCGGTCGTCGGCGCGGGCGGCGGCCGTGATCAGCGGGCTTACCTCGCGCAGCAGCTCGGTCCGGCCCGGCGAGGGCCAGGCGCGGTCCACGGCGAGCTGGGCCGCGACCAGCAGCGCGTCCGGGTCGTGCGGGGCGGCGGCGCGCCAGGCGTCCAGCCACTGTGCGCGGGAGCGCGCGAACGCGGCCAGCCGCAGCGCGTACCGGTCGCGGTCCTCCCACCGGGCCCCCTGCCGGGTGGCGGCGAGCAGCTCGGCGGCGGGCCCGTAGGTGCCCTGGGCGGCCGCGACCAGCGCCGGGCCCAGCCGTTCGTCGGGCGCGTCGAGCAGCACCTCGTCGTCGGCGGGGAGTCCGGCGAGGGTATGGGGGGCGGTTCTTGCCATCCGGGTGGGGCGGATGAAGGGGGGCAGCAGAGCCATGGTGCGGACCATTGAAAGTCCGCAGGTCGGGGGAGCGCCAGAGGGTGCGGGCACGCCGGGGAAAGTTGTACGCCGCCCGGTCAAGGTCGAGTAAAAAGATGAGACTTCAACAATGTCTCTCCCGGCGTCCGTGGCCACATCGGCCGCTCGGGACCCGCTGAACACGCCTGCCTCCGCCGCGGTGGCCGGGTGAGCTCCGCCGCGCGGCCGGGTCAGCTGCGCCGCAGCAGCCGGGTGGCGCCCGCCGCCACCGTCGTGGCCAGGGTCCATCCCAGCAGGACCAGCACCGCCGCCAGCCACTGCCAGCCGCCGGTCAGCTGCCACTGGCCGGCCTGGCCCAGGTCGACGACCGGCAGCAGCAGGTCCAGGGCGAACAGCGCGGGGTTCCACTGCGGGTGCTGACCGGGGGTGACCGGGGGATGGGCGGCGTGCGCGAAGGCGAGCGAGCCGGCCGCCCACAGCACCGCCATCCACACCGCGGCCCGGCCCGGCCGGTACCCGTAGGCCACGGCGCCGTCCTGGACGTACCCCCAGAGCTTGCCCGCCGGCGGCAGGGTCTCGCGGCGGCGGCGCTGCTTGGCGAGGAGCACCTCGCGCGCGTCCTCGTCCTCACCGGCCTCGCGCAGCACCGCGGCCAGTCGCTCGTACGGCTCCGGGTTGTACTCGGCGGTCGCCGCCGCCACCCAGTTCAGGCGCTCGACGAGCGGGAACGGGCCGCGCGGCACCAGGTTCTCGTAGACGAAGCCGCCCATGTGCAGACCTCCCGGACCGGGCCAGCTGGTCGCCCGGTCGACGAGGGTGACGATCCGCGCGCCGGACAGCAGCACCTGGCCCCGCCGTGGCCGTTCCCCGAGGAAGCGCAGTTCGGGGGCCTGCATCCGGCGCAGCGACAGCACCTGCTCGTCGGTGAAGGAGAACCGGGCGCGGTCCAGGTCGACCGCGTCGCCGAACCGCCCGTCGTCCAGCCGCACCCCGCCCTGGCACTCGAAGTTCTCGATCCGCGTCCCGCGCGCCGGGGTCACCCCGCTCAGCAGGGTGCTGCCGACCCCGGCGGGCGTGAGGTACAGCGTGCGTTCCACGGTCAGCTGCGGGGCGTTCAGCGCCCACGGCGTGTACGGGCTGGCGAGCTTCGCACCGCGCAGGCTCAGTGACACGCCGATCTTGGCGCCGCGCAGGCTCACCTCGCCGTGCGACCGGAGCAGCTCCGCCTGGAGGTCCTGGCCCACCGTCATCCCGTCCGCGGCGATCGACCGGCCGGTGCGGTCCCGGTGCACGATCGCCTGGTTGAGCAGCAGGTCCGTGCCGATGTGCGCGTCGGTGAGCCGTATCCCGCCCAGGAAACGGCAGCGGGGCAGGTGCAGGTCGCCCTCCGTGTGCACCCGGGCCGCCTCCAGCCGGGGCACCGAGCAGTCCACCAGCCGCACGGTCGTGAAGTGCGCCTCCGGCAGCCGGACCTCCTGCTCGAACCGGCAGCCCTTCAGCTCCACGTACGGCACCACCGTGCCCCCGGCCAGGTCCACGGTCCCCGCTATCCGCAGCCCGGTCAGCTTCAGTGACGACACCCGCCCGGCGAGCGCGGGCGGCCCGTCCAGCAGCAGCCAGCACACGACCCGCGCCCGGACCGTCCGCTCGGGCCCCCACGGACGCCCGCCGTGCGGATCGTCCACCGCCGTGTCCCCGCTGCGCAGGTCGTACACGCTGCCGTTGCGGAAGGCCTGCCACATCCCGGCCTCGACGTCGGTCAGGTCGTCCGGCAGGTCCCCGGCGCGGCCGCCGGTCCCCTCGGTCACGGATCTTCCCTTCTTCCCCAGCTACTCGTGGGTCAGGTCGTTTGTACAACCGGTGATGCCCGTTGCGTGACGGTCTGAACGCGCAAGGTGAAGAGAGTCCTCCGCCGTGACGGCGGACGGCCGGAACGCGGCGGCCGCAAGGTTCCGTATCGGCCATTGACGCGACGTTCTGTATCAGCCATTGATACAGGCGGACGGGGCTCGTGTGCGGTCTGAGAGAATTGGAACCGTGATCTCCCGAATCGATCTGCGCGGCGACGCCCTTCCCGAGGGCCCCGCCCTGCGCGACCTGCTGCCCCGAGCCGACTTCGACGTCGCGGCCGCCCTGGAGAGGGTGCGTCCGATCTGCGAGGCCGTGCATCATCGTGGCGACGCGGCGCTGATCGACTTCGCCGAGAAGTTCGACGGAGTGCGCCTGGAATCGGTACGGGTTCCGGTCCAGGCCCTCAAGGACGCGCTGGAGCAGCTGGACCCGGCCGTGCGCGCCGCCCTGGAGGAGTCCATCCGCCGCGCCCGCCTCGTCCACCGCGAGCAGCGCCGCGCCACGCACACCACCCAGGTCGTGCCCGGCGGAACGGTGACCGAGAAGTGGGTGCCGGTGGAGCGCGTCGGGCTGTACGCGCCCGGCGGCCGGTCGGTCTACCCCTCCTCTGTGGTCATGAACGTCGTGCCCGCCCAGGAAGCCGGTGTCGAGTCCATCGCGCTCGCCTCCCCGGCCCAGGCCGAGTTCGGCGGCCTGCCGCACCCGACGATCCTGGCCGCCTGCGCCCTGCTGGGCGTCGACGAGGTGTACGCCGCCGGCGGCGCGACCGCCGTCGCGATGTTCGCCCACGGCACCGAGTCCTGCCCGCCCGCGAACATGGTCACCGGCCCGGGCAACATCTGGGTCGCCGCCGCCAAGCGCTACTTCACGGGCAAGATCGGCATCGACGCCGAGGCCGGCCCGACCGAGATCGCGATCCTCGCCGACTCCACGGCCGACCCGGTGCACGTCGCCTCCGACCTGATCAGCCAGGCCGAGCACGACCCGCTGGCCGCCGCCGTCCTCGTCACCGACTCCGTCGACCTCGCGGACGCGGTGGAGAAGGAGCTGGAGCCCCAGGTCGCGGCCACCAAGCACATCGAGGACCGGATCCGTCCGGCCCTGTCCGGCAAGCAGTCCGCGATCGTCCTGGTCGACGGCATCGACGAGGGCCTGCGCGTGGTCGACGCCTACGGCGCGGAGCACCTGGAGATCCAGACGGCCGATGCCGCGGCGGTCGCCGACCGCGTCCGCAACGCCGGTGCGATCTTCATCGGCCCGTGGGCGCCGGTCTCCCTCGGCGACTACGCGGCCGGCTCCAACCACGTGCTGCCCACCGGCGGCTGCGCCTGCCACTCCTCCGGCCTGTCCGTCCAGTCCTTCCTGCGCGGCATCCACGTCGTCGACTACACGAAGGACGCCCTGGCCGAGGTCGCCCACCATGTGGTGACGCTGGCGGAGGCGGAGGACCTGCCGGCGCACGGCGCGGCGGTCAAGGCCAGGTTCGGGTGGAAGGTACCGACGAGCAAGTGAGCTTCGGAATCGACGATCTTCCCGTACGGGACGAGCTGCGCGGCAAGTCCCCCTACGGCGCGCCCCAGCTGGACGTCCCCGTACGGCTGAACACGAACGAGAACCCCTACCCGCTGCCGGAGCCGCTCGTCGAGCGGATCGCCGAGCGGGTACGCGAGGCGGCCCGCGGCCTGAACCGCTACCCGGACCGGGACGCGGTCGAGCTGCGCACCGAACTCGCCAAGTACCTGACGAAGACCGGCGGCCACCGGGTCGGCGTGGAGAACGTCTGGGCGGCCAACGGCTCCAACGAGGTCATCCAGCAACTGCTGCAGGCCTTCGGCGGGCCGGGCCGCACCGCGATCGGCTTCGAGCCGTCGTACTCGATGCACGCGCTCATCGCGCGCGGCACGGGCACCGGCTGGATCTCCGGTCCGCGGGGCGAGGACTTCACGATCGACCTCCCCGCCGCCCGGCGGGCGATCGCGGAGCACAAGCCGGACGTGGTCTTCATCACCACCCCCAACAACCCCACCGGCAACGCGGTCGCGCCCGAGACGGTCCTCGCCCTGTACGAGGCCGCACAGGCGGCCAAGCCGTCCATGGTGATCGTCGACGAGGCGTACATCGAGTTCAGCCACGGCGCCTCGCTGCTGCCGCTGCTGGCGGGCCGGCCGTACCTCGTCGTCTCGCGCACCATGTCGAAGGCGTTCGGCGCCGCCGGCCTGCGCCTGGGCTACCTCGCCGCGCACCCGGCGGTCGTGGACGCCGTCCAGCTGGTGCGGCTGCCGTACCACCTGTCGGCGATCACCCAGGTCACCGCGCTGGCCGCCCTCGAGCACACCGACACGCTGCTGAAGTACGTCGAGCAGCTCAAGTGCGAGCGGGACCGGCTGGTGGCCGAGTTGCGGGCGATCGGCTACGCGGTCACCGAGTCGGACGCGAACTTCATACAGTTCGGACGGTTCACGGACGCCCAGGCGGCCTGGCGGCAGATCCTCGACCGGGGCGTCCTCGTCCGCGACAACGGCGTGCCGGGATGGCTGAGGGTCACCGCCGGCACCCCGGCCGAGAACGACGCGTTCCTCGATGCGGTACGCGATCTCAAGAAGGAACAGGAGCAGAGCGGATGACTCGCGAGGGACGCCTTGGAAGGGTCGAGCGCACCACCAAGGAGACCTCCGTCCTGGTCGAGATCGACCTCGACGGCACCGGGAAGACCGACATCGCCACCGGTGTCGGCTTCTACGACCACATGCTCGACCAGCTCGGCAGGCACGGTCTGTTCGACCTGACCGTGAAGACCGACGGCGACCTGCACATCGACTCCCACCACACCATCGAGGACACCGCCCTCGCGCTCGGTGCCGCCTTCAGGCAGGCGCTCGGCGACAAGGTGGGCATCTACCGCTTCGGCAACTGCACGGTCCCGCTGGACGAGTCCCTCGCCCAGGTCACCGTCGACCTCTCCGGCCGCCCCTACCTCGTGCACACCGAGCCCGAGAACATGGCGCCGATGATCGGCGAGTACGACACGACCATGACCCGGCACATCCTGGAGTCCTTCGTCGCCCAGGCGCAGGTCGCGCTGCACGTGCACGTGCCCTACGGACGCAACGCCCACCACATCGTTGAGTGCCAGTTCAAGGCACTGGCACGGGCACTGCGCTACGCCAGCGAGCGGGACCCGCGCGCGGCGGGCATCCTCCCCTCGACGAAGGGCGCGCTGTGAGCGACGCGCGCGCGGCCGCCGGGCCGCAGACGACGATGGCAGCACCTCTGCGCCGCGCGGGCGGAGAAGCGAACGAAGAATTGAACGGAGAAGCGCTGTGACCGGGCTGTCGACCCTGCTGATCGTCGTCGGCCTCTTCCTGGTCGGCGGCATCGTCTCCTTCGTCAAGCAGCAGATGCCGAGGAGCCTGATCGTGCTGCTGTCCATCGGCGCGGCGATGTGCCTCGTCGCGGGCGTGATGCGGCTGGAGGTGTGGAATTGAGCAGCCCCGCCAAGGCCAAGAAGGTCGTCGTCTTCGACTACGGCTTCGGCAACGTCCGCTCCGCCGAGCGCGCCCTGGCCCGTACCGGTGCCGAGGTCGAGATCACCCGGGACTTCGACACGGCGATGAACGCCGACGGTCTGCTGGTGCCGGGCGTGGGCGCCTTCGCCGCCTGCATGCGCGGCCTGAAGGAGGCCCGCGGCGACTGGATCATCGACCGCCGGCTGTCCGGCGGGCGCCCGGTCATGGGCATCTGCGTCGGCATGCAGATCCTCTTCGCGCGCGGCATCGAGCACGGCGTGGAGGCCGAGGGCCTGGACGAGTGGCCGGGCACGGTCGCGCCCCTGGAGGCCGACGTGGTGCCGCACATGGGCTGGAACACCGTCGACGCCCCGGCCGACTCGGAGCTGTTCGCCGGCGTGGGCGGCGACGCCCGCTTCTACTTCGTGCACTCCTACGCCGTGCACGACTGGCAGCTTCAGGCGCACCACCCGGCGATGCACGCCCCCAAGGTCACCTGGGCCACGCACGGCAAGCCCTTCGTGGCGGCCGTGGAGAACGGCGCCCTGTGGGCCACCCAGTTCCACCCCGAGAAGTCCGGCGACGCCGGAGCGCAGCTGCTGAACAACTGGATCGGAACCCTGTGATGGCTTCGAAGCTCGAACTCCTCCCCGCCGTCGACGTCCGTGACGGCCAGGCCGTCCGTCTCGTGCACGGCGAGTCCGGGACCGAGACCTCCTACGGCTCCCCGCTGGAGGCCGCGCTGGCCTGGCAGCGCTCGGGCGCCGAGTGGCTGCACCTGGTGGACCTGGACGCCGCGTTCGGTACCGGCGACAACCGGAAGCTGATCGCCGAGGTCGCCAAGGCGATGGACATCAAGGTGGAGCTGTCCGGCGGCATCCGCGACGACGACACCCTCGCCGCCGCCCTGGCCACCGGCTGCACCCGGGTCAACCTCGGCACGGCCGCCCTGGAGTCCCCCGAGTGGGTCGCCAAGGTCATCGCCGAGCACGGCGACAAGATCGCGGTCGGTCTCGACGTACGCGGCACGACCCTGCGCGGCCGCGGCTGGACCCGCGACGGCGGCGACCTGTACGAGACGCTGGAGCGCCTGAACAAGGAGGGCTGCGCCCGCTACGTCGTCACCGACATCGCCAAGGACGGCACGCTTCAGGGCCCCAATCTGGAGCTGCTGAAGAACGTCTGCGCGGCCACCGACCGCCCGGTGGTGGCCTCCGGAGGCGTCTCGTCCCTCGACGACCTGCGGGCCATCGCCGACCTCGTCGCGCTCGGTGTCGAGGGGGCCATCGTCGGGAAGGCCCTGTACGCGGAGGCGTTCACTCTGGAAGAGGCCCTGGAGGCAGTGTCGTCATGACGTCCGATGCCGTACGGCGGGTGCAGAGCGGAGTTCCCTGGGAAGAGACGTTCGGCTTCGCACGCGCCGTGGCGGCGGGCGACCGGGTCCTGGTGGCGGGCACGACCGCCTTCCGGGGCGACGTCCTGTACGGCGAGGGCGACCCGTACGAGCAGGCCAAGGTGGCCTTCAGCAGCGCGATCGAGGCGATCGGCGAGTTCGGGCTCGGCGTGGGCTCCGTGATCCGCACGCGGATGTACCTGAGCCACGCGCGGGACGTGGACGACGTGGGCCGGGCCCACAAGGAGCTGTTCGACGCGGTGCGCCCGGCGGCGACCCTGCTGGTCGTGGAGGGCTTCGTCGACCCGCGCGTGCTGGTGTCGGTGGAGCTGGAAGCCTACAGAGGCTAGAAGATTTCCCAGAATGTTGTTGAGGAGCCGTGGAGTCATGACCCTGGCGGTCCGAGTCATCCCCTGCCTGGACGTGGACAACGGCCGGGTCGTCAAGGGTGTCAACTTCCAGAACCTGCGCGACGCGGGCGATCCCGTCGAGATGGCGAAGGTGTACGACGCCGAGGGCGCCGACGAGCTGACGTTCCTGGACATCACCGCGTCCTCGGGCGACCGGGAGACGACGTACGACGTGGTGCGCCGCACCGCCGAGCAGGTGTTCATCCCGCTGACGGTCGGCGGCGGCGTCCGCACGGCCGAGGACGTGGACCGGCTGCTGCGGGCGGGCGCCGACAAGGTGGGCGTCAACACGGCCGCGATCGCCCGCCCGGACCTGATCCGGGAGATCGCGGAACGTTTCGGCCGCCAGGTGCTGGTCCTGTCGGTCGACGCGCGCCGGACCCCGTCCGGGAGTTTCGAGGTGACGACCCACGGCGGCCGGCGCGGCACCGGTATCGACGCGGTGGAGTGGGCGCACCGGGCGGCCGAGCTGGGCGCGGGCGAGATCCTGCTGAACTCCATGGACGCGGACGGCACGAAGGACGGCTACGACCTGGAGATGATCAGCGCCGTCCGCAAGCACGTCACCGTCCCGGTCATCGCCTCGGGCGGCGCCGGCAAGCTCGCCGACTTCCCCCCGGCGATCGCGGCGGGCGCGGACGCCGTCCTGGCGGCCTCGGTCTTCCACTTCGGCGATCTGCGCATCGGCGAGGTGAAGGGGGCGCTGCGGGAGGCGGGCCACCCGGTGAGGTGACGCCTCAGCCATGAGGTGACCGCGCGCCGGTTCGCGGGCGAGCCCTGGTCTCCCTGGAGGGGGCCGGGGCTTTCTCCTGGGCAGATGGGAAAGAGAAGTTGCGCAAAATCAATTGTGCAACTTTCCTTTTGTATCTAGCCTGGGTGCATGGCCGAGCAACAGGACCGCCGGATCACGGACGTGGGCACCCTCAAGGCGCTGGCCCATCCGCTGCGGATGAAGCTGTACCGGGCGCTCTACCTGGAGCGCGCGGCGACCGCCTCGCGGCTGGCCGACATCGTCGACGAGGCCGTGTCCCTGGTCAGCTACCACCTGCGCAAACTCGCCGAGCACGGCCTGATCGAGGAGGCCGAGGGGCAGAGCGAGGACGGGCGGGAGCGCTGGTGGCGGCCGGCCTCGGAGGGCGTCACCATCCACGACGAGGACTTCCGGGACGCACCCGAGAAGGCGGCCGCGCACACCGCCGCCTCCCGCCTCTTCTACCAGCAGCGCAGCGAGCTGTACCACCGCCACCTCGACGAGCGGGCCCACTGGAGCCCCGAGTGGAACGGCGCCTCCTTCGACTCCGAGTACCTGGCCCAGCTGACCGCGCCCGAACTGGCCGACCTCTGCGGCGAGATGCATGCACTGATCAAGAAGTACGAGGCGAAGGGGCGCGCCGCCGAGGAGGCCGGGGACACCGAGGGGCGCGAGCACGTCGCGCTGCACGTGTACGGATTCCCGTTCCACGTCTGAGAGAGGCCACCGCAGTGACCACCGTGTCCGCGACACCCGCCGACGCAGCAGCCGCCGAACGACCCGCGCACCGCGACACCAACGTGCTGCGCTGGCTGTCCGCCTACACCGCGTCGATGGTGGGCGACAACGTCTACTACCTCGCGCTGTCCTGGGCGGCGGTCCGGGCCGGATCGCCCGCGCAGGCCGGAGCCGTGATGGCGGTGAGCGCGCTGCCCAGGGCCCTGCTGATGCTGGGCGGGGGAGTGGTCGCCGACCGGCTCGGACCGCGCAGGGTCGTCATAGGCAGCGACGCGGTGCGGTGCGCCGCCGTCCTCGCCGTGGCCGCCCTGCTGGCGTTCACCAGCCCCGGGCTGTGGCCGCTGGCCCTGCTCGCCCTCGTCTTCGGCACCGTCGACGCGGTGTTCATGCCCGCCGTGGGCGCCCTGCCCGCACGCGTGACCAACCGGGGCCAACTCGCCCGCGTGCAGGGCATGCGGGGACTGGCGATCCGGTTCGCGAGCGTCGTCGGCGCCCCGCTCGGCGGCCTCGGCGTCGCGCTCGGCGGCGCGGCGGCGGCGTTCGGGATCGCGGGAGTACTGATCGCCGTGTCCGTGCCGCTGCTGGTGTGCGTACGGATGCGCGACCTGCCCCCGGACGACACCGCCGGCAGCGGCGACACCACCGCCTGGCGCGACCTGGTGGGCGGCCTGCGCCACATCCGGCGGCACCGGGTCCTGGCCCCGCTGATGCTGGCCATCGCCCTGGGCGACCTCGGCTTCGTCGGCCCGCTCAACGTCGGGCTCACCCTCCTGGCCGACGAACGGGGCTGGGGTGCCTCCGGCATGGGCTGGGTGATGGCCGGGTTCGGCACCGGGGCCGGCGCCGCCTCCCTGCTGCTCACCGTGCGCGGACGCCTGCCGCATGCCGGTCACCTGGCCGCGTACGCGATCCTCGCGAGCTCCGTGGCCATCGGCGCGCTCGCCTATGCCCCGGGCGTTCTCGCCGCCGTCGCGGTGGCCCTGCTCATCGGCCTGCTCGCCGGGCTCAGCGGCGCCCTGTGCGGCGCGCTGCTGCAGACCCAGGCCGAACCGGCCTACCTCGGGCGGGTCACCGCCGTCGCCGGTCTGGTCAGCCTCGGTTTCGCCCCGCTCAGCATGCCGATGTCCGCCGCCGCGATCGGGGCGTGGGGAACCGGACCGGTGTTCGTCGTCAGCGCGGCGGTGTGCGCCCTGGGCGGCGTCGTCGCCCTGGCCGCCCCCGGTCTGCGCCGCGCCGAACTGCCCCACTGACCGCCGGACACCGGCCCCCGGCTTCAGAACCCCAGCTGCTTCGTCTCCGACACCTTCGCGATCGCCTCCTGCTCGCCCTCCAGCTCCACGCGCGCCGCGTTCTGCCGGCCGAACGCGAACAGCAGCAGCTCCGACGGCTCGCCCGTCGCCGTCACCACCGGCGTGCCCCGGTGCGCGACGGCCGTCTGACCGTTGGGCCGGCGCAGGACCAGACCCGTCGGAATGCCCCGGCCCAGCAGCCGGGCGGTGCGCTCCAGGCGGGACCACAGGGCCTCCTGGAAGACGGGGTCGAGCTCGCGCGGTGTCCAGTCCGGCTGGGCGCGCCGTACGTCCTCCGTGTGGACGTAGAACTCGACGGTGTTGGCCGCCTCGTCGACCTGCTTGAGCTGGAAGGGGGAGAAGCGCGGCGGGCCGGTACGGATCAGCTGGATCAGCTCCTCGTACGGCTTCGCGGCGTACTCCTGGAGCACCTTCTCCAGGCGGGACGCCAGCGGCTTGATCAGCGCGCCCCCGGCCGCGTCGGGACGCCGCTCGCGCACCACCACGTGCGCGGCGAGATCACGGGTGAGCCAGCCCTCGCAGAGGGTGGGCGCCTCCGGGCCGGCGGTCTCCAAGAGGTCGGCGAGGAGAAGCCGTTCACGCTTGGCAAAGGTCGACATGAAGTCAGCCTACGACCACACAGAGCGTCCGCCCACCGGACCGAGGGCCTGCCTGTCGCCCCCGCGCGGCACAATGGCACCCATGACCAGCACGCCCGGCACTCCCGCCCGTCACCCGACTGTTCCCTCCAGCAGCCTCGACCCCGAGATCGCCGCGCGACTCAAGCGCAGCGCCGACGGACTCCTCCCCGCGATCGCCCAGCAGTACGACACCGGAGAGGTACTGATGCTGGGCTGGATGGACGACGAGGCGCTGCACCGCACGCTGACCACCGGCCGCTGCACCTACTGGTCGCGCAGCCGCCGTGAGTACTGGGTCAAGGGCGACACCTCCGGGCACGTCCAGCACGTCAGGTCCGTCGCGCTCGACTGCGACGCCGACACCGTGCTGGTCAAGGTCGACCAGGTCGGCGCCGCCTGCCACACCGGCGCGCGCACCTGCTTCGACGCCGACGTGCTGCTCGAGGACGCCGACTTCGGCGCCCCGAAGGCCCACTCGGGCGACACGGCTCAGTAAGGTCGGCGGCCATGGACCTCGAGACCTTCCGCAAGCTCGCCACCGACCGGCGCGTCATCCCGGTCACGCGCAAGCTCCTCGCCGACGGCGACACCCCGGTCGCGCTCTACCGCAAGCTCGCCGCCGAGCGGACCGGCACCTTCCTCCTGGAGTCCGCGGAGAACGGCCGCTCCTGGTCCCGGTACTCCTTCGTCGGCGTCCGCAGCGCCGCCACGCTCACCACGCGGGACGGCCAGGCCCGCTGGCTCGGCACCCCGCCCGTCGGGGTCCCCCTCGACGGCGACCCCCTGGCCGCCCTGCGCGCCACGATCCAGGCCCTGCACACCCCGCACCAGGAGGGCCTGCCGCCCTTCACCGGCGGCATGGTCGGCTACCTGGGCTACGACATCGTGCGCCGCCTGGAGAAGGTCGGCCCCGGCGAGCGGGACGACCTGAAGCTGCCCGAGCTGACCATGTTGCTCACCTCCGACCTCGCCGTCCTCGACCACTGGGACGGCACCGTGCTGCTGATCGCCAACGCGATCAACCACAACGACCTCGAGACGGGCGTCGACGAGGCCTACGCGGACGCCGTCGCCCGCCTCGACGCCATGGAGGCCGACCTCTCCCGCCCGGTCGCCCAGCCGCCCGCCGCGCTGCCGCCCTCGGAACTGCCCGAGTACACCGCGCTGTGGGGCGGCAAGGACTTCCAGGCGGCCGTCGAGGACGTCAAGGAGCGCATCCGCGCGGGCGAGGCCTTCCAGGTCGTCCCCTCACAGCGCTTCGAGACGCCGTGCACGGCGAGCGCGCTGGACGTCTACCGGGTGCTCAGGGCCACCAACCCCTCGCCGTACATGTACCTGTTCCGTTTCGACGGCTTCGACGTCGTCGGCTCCTCGCCCGAGGCCCTGGTCAAGGTCGAGGACGGGCGGGCCATGGTCCACCCCATCGCCGGCACCCGTCCCCGCGGCGCCACCCCGCAGGAGGACCAGGCGCTCGCCGAGGAGCTGCTCGCCGACCCCAAGGAACGCGCCGAGCACCTGATGCTCGTCGACCTCGGACGCAACGACCTGGGCCGGGTCTGCGAGCCGGGCTCCGTCGAGGTCGTCGACTTCATGTCCATCGAGCGCTACTCGCACGTGATGCACATCGTGTCCACCGTGACCGGACGGGTCGCCGAGGGCCGTACCGCCTTCGACGTGCTGACCGCCTGCTTCCCGGCGGGCACCCTGTCCGGCGCGCCCAAGCCGCGCGCCCTGCAGATCATCGACGAACTCGAGCCGTCCCGGCGGGGGTTGTACGGCGGCTGCGTCGGCTACCTCGACTTCGCCGGCGACTCCGACACCGCGATCGCCATCCGCACCGCCCTGCTGCGCGACGGCACGGCGTACGTCCAGGCGGGCGCCGGGATCGTCGCCGACTCCGACCCGGTGGCCGAGGACACCGAGTGCCGCAACAAGGCCGCGGCCGTGCTGCGCGCGGTGCACACCGCCAACCGGCTGGGGCAGTAGGCGGCCGTCGGAGAGCAGTTGGGCACGGGCGTCCGGGCGGGTGGGGTGTTTCTCACGGAACCCCGGGTGACGGTTCGCCCCGGGTTCACGCGATAGTGGACTACGTGACTGCCGTACCTCACCCCCGCACCGAAGCCGCCGCCACCGCCCGGTCCGGCCGCCGCAGCCTCGCCGTAGCCCTGCTGTGCGGCGCGCTCGGCGCGGCCGTGGCGCTGCTGGCCTCCCGGCAGCGCTGGGCGGAGGGCACCGCGGCGGTGGCCGGCGGCGCCTTCCCCCTGACCGCCAAGGGCAGCGACGTCACGGGCGTGCCCGCGGCGCTCGCCATAGTGGGCCTGGCCGCGCTCGTCGCCGTCTTCGCCGTCCGCCGCTCCGGCCGCCTGCTGGTCGCCCTCCTGCTCGCGCTCTCCGGCGCCGGCACGATCGCCGCCGCCCTGGCCGGTGCCTCCGACGGCGGAGCGCTCGACGAGAAGGCCGCCCAGGCCTCCGGCGACACCGCCGCGACCGCCGCCTCGCTCAGCCATACCGGCTGGCCCTACGTCGCGGCCGCCGGCGGGGCGCTGATCCTCCTCGCCGGACTGCTCGCCCTGCGCTTCGGCCGCCTGTGGCCGGCCATGTCAGGCCGCTACGAGCGCTCCGGCGCGCCCCGCACGCGCGCGTCCCGTCCCGTCGACCCCGACCGCCCCGAGGACCTCTGGAAGGCCCTCGACCGAGGCGAGGACCCGACCGGCACCGAACCGTCCTGAGGGCGGCCCGCCCCGGCCCGGCGGGGGCGGCCCTCACCCCACGCCGACGCCACGGCGAAACGGGTACGCCGGGAGCCACCCCCGCTCACATCGCGTGCACGCGTACGGGACAATGGGTGCGAGCGTCCGGCTCAGACACGTACAAGCAACGAGGAGCAAGTCATGGCGGGCAGCAGCCACGGTCACACCCCGGCCGCCTGGACCGGTGTCATCATCGCTTTCATCGGTTTCTGTGCCGCGGGCGCCTTCATGGTGGCGGCTCAGCCAATCGGCTTCTGGGTCAGCATCGCCGTCGTGCTGCTCGGCGGTGTCGTCGGCGGCATCATGCGCATGATGGGCCTCGGCCAGAAGAACGAGCACCCGGTGCACCAGGTCGCCAAGAGCGAGCCGGCCGGCGCCAAGAGCTGACGACCCGGCGACGCCGGCCGCCCGGCCGGCCCGCGCGACCCGGCACGAGGGGCGGCCCACTGCCGCCCCTCACGCGCACCCGGGCCCCCGCGCACCCGCCCGGCCGCCCGCGCGCGTGCGGACCGTGCACGGCAGAATGCGTGGTGTGAACGCCGACAGTCGCAGAGGGACGCGCGGCCGCACGGCCGTGCCCGGTCCGAGGCGCGCGTACGACGACCCGGTGGTGGCACCGCCGATGCGCCCGGGGGCCGTCCTGGGGCGGCTCGCCGTGCCCGCCGCCGTGCTGGCCGCCGTCGCCGGGTCCTTCGCCTACGTCGGGGCCGTGGACCCCAACGAGCCCGGCCACTACCCCGTCTGCCCGCTGCTGCGCTACGCCGGCCTGTACTGCCCCGGCTGCGGCGGACTGCGCAGCGCCCACGCCTTCGTCCACGGGGACCTCCTCACCGCCCTGCACGACAACGCCCTGGCCGTCGCGGGCTATCTCGCCTTCGCCGTGCTGTGGATCGCGTGGGCGGCGCGCGCGGCGCGCGGGCGGACGCCGCGGATCGCTCTCGGCACCATGCACCTGTGGAGCCTGGGCGTGCTGCTCGCCGTCTTCACCATTGTCCGGAACCTGCCGTTCGGTGGCCTGCTCCACCCTTGAAGGACCGGCGTCTGTCCAGGTAGTGGGACCGCCCTCGACCGGATGCGAGGCCTGGGCCCTCCTCCGGATACCATCGCAGTGACCGCCGGTTCCGATCCGCTTGATCCGCTTGATCCACCCGATCCGCTTCAGGCGGGCCGCCGGGGGCCGCTCGACCCGCTGGAACATTCCACCGTCTGGAAGGGGGCCGCTCGCGTGAGTGTGCTCGACGAGATCATCGACGGAGTCCGTGCCGACCTTTCGGAGCGGCAGGCGCGCGTCAGCCTCGACGAGCTCAAGGAGCGCGCGGCGAAGGCTCCGGCCGCCAAGGACGGGTTGGCCGCGCTCAAGGGCGACGGTGTCAAGGTGATCTGCGAGGTCAAGCGCTCCAGCCCGTCCAAGGGCGCCCTCGCCGCGATCGCCGACCCGGCGGGACTCGCCGCGGACTACGAGGCGGGCGGCGCGTCCGTCATCTCGGTCCTGACCGAGCAGCGGCGTTTCGGCGGCTCGCTGGCCGACCTGGAGGCGGTCCGCGCCCGCGTGGACATCCCGATCCTGCGCAAGGACTTCATCGTCACGTCGTACCAGCTGTGGGAGGCCCGGGCCTACGGCGCCGACCTCGCCCTGCTGATCGTCGCCGCCCTCGACCAGCCGGCCCTGGAGTCGCTGATCGAGCGGGCGGTGTCCATCGGACTCACCCCGCTCGTCGAGGTGCACGACGAGGACGAGGTGGAGCGCGCGGTCGACGCGGGCGCCAAGGTGATCGGCATCAACGCGCGCAACCTGAAGACCCTGGAGGTCGACCGCGACACGTTCGACCGGGTGGCGCCGGAGATCCCGGACAGCGTCGTCAAGGTCGCCGAGTCCGGTGTCCGCGGCCCGCACGACCTGATCGCCTACGCCAACGCCGGCGCCGACGCCGTCCTGGTCGGCGAGTCGCTCGTCACCGGCCGCGACCCGAAGACGGCGGTCGCCGACCTGGTGGCGGCCGGGGCCCACCCCGCGCTGCGGCACGGCCGGAGCTGAGACGCCGGTAGAGTTGGCCCCGATGACGCTTGCTACCACCGTGACGGCCACGGACCGCTACGCCCGCCTCGCGCGCGGCTGCCGGCCCCGTGGCTGCCGCGCGCCCGCACGCCGGGTGCACGGACGGCGGGTGCGGTACGTCATCGGCGACGAGCCGGGCCAGGTGAACGGCATGCGATGGCAGCGCCCCGGCAGGGGCGCAGGGCTGTGCCCGAACACGCGGCTCGGCCGCTTCGGCGCGACAGGCCACAGCCGGCTCGCGGCCGCCTGAACAGTCCGGCCCCCACGGCGATTCGTCATCACACCGCTCACCGTGAGGTTTCCGCATGCCCAGCGAGTTCTTCATCCCCGACCCCGAGGGCCGGGTTCCCAGTGCCGACGGCTACTTCGGCGCCTACGGCGGCAAGTTCATCCCGGAGGCGCTCGTCGCCGCCGTGGACGAGGTCGCCGTCGAGTACGACAAGGCCAAGGGCGACCCCGAGTTCGCCCGCGAACTCGACGACCTGCTGGTGAACTACACCGGCCGGCCCAGCGCCCTGACCGAGGTGCCGCGGTTCGCCGAGCACGCCGGTGGCGCCCGCGTGTTCCTCAAGCGCGAGGACCTCAACCACACCGGCTCCCACAAGATCAACAACGTTCTCGGCCAGGCCCTGCTCACCAAGCGGATGGGCAAGACCCGGGTGATCGCCGAGACCGGCGCCGGCCAGCACGGTGTCGCGACCGCCACGGCGTGCGCGCTCTTCGGCCTCGAGTGCACGATCTACATGGGTGAGATCGACACCCAGCGGCAGGCCCTGAACGTGGCCCGCATGCGCATGCTCGGCGCCGAGGTCGTCGCCGTGAAGTCCGGCAGCCGCACGCTGAAGGACGCCATCAACGAGGCCTTCCGCGACTGGGTCGCCAACGTCGACCACACCCACTACCTGTTCGGCACCGTCGCCGGGCCGCACCCCTTCCCGGCCATGGTCCGCGACTTCCACCGGGTCATCGGCGTCGAGGCCCGCCGCCAGCTCCTGGAACGCGCCGGACGCCTGCCCGACGCCGCCGTCGCCTGCGTCGGCGGCGGCTCCAACGCCATCGGCCTCTTCCACGCCTTCATCCCGGACGAGGGCGTACGCCTGATCGGCTGCGAACCCGCCGGACACGGCGTGGAGACCGGTGAGCACGCGGCCACCCTGACCGCCGGCGAGCCCGGCGTCCTGCACGGCTCCCGCTCCTACGTCCTCCAGGACGACGAGGGCCAGATCACCGAGCCGTACTCCATCTCGGCGGGCCTGGACTACCCGGGCATCGGCCCCGAGCACTCCTACCTCAAGGACTCGGGCCGCGGCGAGTACCGCGCGATCACCGACGACGCCGCGATGCAGGCGCTGCGCCTGCTGTCGCGCACCGAGGGCATCATCCCGGCCATCGAGAGCGCCCACGCGCTGGCCGGCGCCCTGGAGGTCGGGCGGGAGCTCGGCCCGGACGGGCTGATCGTGGTCAACCTCTCCGGCCGCGGCGACAAGGACATGGACACCGCCGCCCGCTACTTCGGCCTGTACGACACGGACGCCGAGGTGGCCGCCGACGAAGCCGCCACCGCCGAGATCGAGGGGGACGCCAAGTGAGCGGCGCTGCACTGACCGGTGGCAAGGGCCACCTTCTGTCGGACACCCTCGCCGCGGCCAAGGCCGAGGGACGGTCCGCGCTCATCGCCTACCTGCCCGCGGGCTTCCCGACGGTGGACGGCGGCATCGAGGCGATCAAGGCCGTCTTCGACGGCGGCGCCGACGTCGTCGAGGTCGGGTTGCCGCACAGCGACCCGGTGCTGGACGGGCCGGTCATCCAGACCGCCGACGACATCGCCCTGCGCGGCGGTGTCAGGATCGCCGACGTCGTGCGCACGGTCCGCGAGGCCCACGAGGCCACCGGCAAGCCGGTGCTCGTCATGACGTACTGGAACCCCATCGACCGCTACGGCGTCGAGCGGTTCACGGCCGAGCTCGCCGAGGCGGGCGGCGCGGGGTGCATCCTGCCGGACCTGCCGGTCCAGGAGTCGGTCCTGTGGCGGGAGCACGCCGACAAGCACGGCCTAGCGACGGTCTTCGTCGTCGCCCCGAGCAGCAAGGACGAGCGGCTCGCCGAGATCACCGCGGCGGGTTCCGGCTTCGTCTACGCCGCCTCGCTGATGGGCGTCACCGGCACCCGCGAGTCGGTCGGCGCGCAGGCCGAGGACCTGGTGCGGCGCACCCGCGCCACCGGCACCGACCTGCCCGTCTGCGTCGGCCTCGGCGTCTCCAACAGGGCCCAGGCCGCCGAGGTCGCGCGCTTCGCCGACGGCGTGATCGTCGGCTCGGCGTTCGTCAAGCGGATGCTGGACGCCCCGGACCGGGTGGCCGGCCTCGCGGCCGTCCGTGAGCTCGCGGGCGAGCTGGCGAGCGGGGTGCGCGGACAGGCGTAGCGCCTGCCGCGACGGGCGGCGGCAGCACACGCGGCGGGCCGCTGGGCCGTCACATCAGAACACGTGGTCATCCGAACGGGTGGACCTGCGGCCGGGGAGGCGCATTGCGCCTCCCCGGTTCGTTCTGGTGGTGTGAGCGAGAAGAACCATGACGGAAAGCGCGCCGCCCGTCAGCGGCTGGCGGTCGAGCGCGAGAAGCAGAAGGCCTCGGAGCGGCGGCGACGCACGCTGATCGTGGCCGTCAGCGTGGTCTGCGTACTGGGCCTGGCGACGGTGATCGGCGTGTACGCCGCGAACTCCGGCAAGAAGAAGAGCGCAACTCCGGGCCCGGTCGTGGCCCCGTCCGGGGCGCAGGGCAAGGACAGTCTCGCGATCCCGGTCGGCAAGGACGGCGCCAGGTCGAGGCTCACGGTGTGGGAGGACTTCCGCTGCCCGGCCTGCCAGGCCTTCGAGGCGGAGTACCGCCCGACGATCCACGAGCTGACCGACTCCGGAAAGCTCCGGATCGAGTACCACCTGGTCCGGCTGATCGACGGAAACCTCGGCGGCACCGGCTCGCTGCGCGCGGCCAACGCCGCCGCCTGCGCCCAGGACGCCGGGAAGTTCCGGGCCTACCACGACGTGCTGTTCGAGAACCAGCCCAAGGAGACCGACGACGCCTACGCCGGCAACGACAAGCTGATCGAGCTGGCCGGCAAGGTGAGCGGCCTGAAGACCCCGGCCTTCACGCAGTGCGTGAACAAGGGCACACACGACGCCTGGGTCGACAAGTCCCACCAGGCGTTCAAGGCCGGCGGCTTCTCCGGCACGCCGACCGTGCTGCTGAACGGCAAGAACATCGCCGAGGACCGCACGATGACCCCGGCGAAGTTCAAGCAGATGGTGGAGTCGGCCGCCAAGGGCTGACAGCCGGAGCCGGCCGCCTGTTATGGAGCCGTGTCCGGGCCGCCCCGCGTGGCTGCGCTCCGGCTGCGGTAGCGTCGACCTTGCCATGGAACTTGCCTACATTCCCAGCCCGTCGCGCGGGGTGCTGTACCTCGGACCGATTCCGCTGCGCGGCTATGCGTTCTGCATCATCATCGGCGTCTTCGTTGCCGTCTGGCTCGGCAACAGGCGCTGGATCGCCCGCGGCGGGCGGGCCGGCACGGTGGCCGACATCGCCATCTGGGCGGTGCCGTTCGGCCTGGTCGGCGGCCGGCTCTACCACGTGATCACGGACTACGAGCTGTACTTCAGCGCGGGCCGTGACTGGGTGGACGCCTTCAAGGTGTGGGAGGGCGGCCTCGGCATCTGGGGCGCGATCACGCTCGGTGCGCTGGGGGCGTGGATCGGCGCCCGGCGCCGGGGCGTCCCGATGCCCGCCTACGCCGACGCCGTCGCGCCGGGCATCGCCTTCGCGCAGGCGATCGGCCGCTGGGGCAACTGGTTCAACCAGGAGCTGTACGGGCGCGAGACGCACGTTCCATGGGCGCTGCACATCACCTCGGCGGCCGACGGCCGCGTACCGGGGTACTACCACCCGACCTTCCTCTACGAGTCCCTGTGGTGCGTCGGCGTGGCCCTGCTGGTCATGTGGGCCGACCGCCGCTTCCGGCTGGGCCATGGCCGGGCGTTCGCCCTGTACGTCGCCGCCTACTGCGTGGGCCGTGGCTGGATCGAGTACATGCGCGTCGACGACGCCCACCACATCCTCGGCCTCCGCCTGAACGACTGGACCGCGATGATCGTGTTCCTGCTCGCGGTGACCTACATCGTGGTGTCGTCGAAGAAGCGGCCGGGCCGGGAGGCCACGGTCGAGCCGGCCGCGGCGGGCACCGGGGAGGGCACCGAGGCGCCGGCCGCGACGGACACCGACGCGAAGGAAGCCGACGCGACGGACAAGGCGGCATCGCAGGACGAGGACGCCGACAACCCCGATTCCGAGGGCGCGGACCTGAAGGACGGGGCCGGGTCGGCCAAGAAGGGCTGATGTACGGTCGTGCGCGCACGAGGGCGCCCCCGGCATCCGGGGGCGCCCTCGTCGCCTGCGGGCGGGCATCGCGCCGTCAGCATCTGCGGGCCAGCGCCAGGGTCCGCCGCGCCGCCGCCACCACCGCCGCGTCGATGAACCGCCCGTCGGCGAGGGCCTGCGCGCCCTGGTCCACGGTGGCCGCCTTGATGATCGTCTCGGCCTCCTCCAGCTCCCGGTCGGTCGGCAGATAGGCGCGCTCGATGATCGGCAGCTGACGGGGATGGATGGCCGCACGGCCGAGGAAGCCCAGGGCCCGGCCGTGGGCGCAGGAGGCCGCGAGCCCCTCCAGGTCCCGGATGTCGGGGTGGACGGACTGGGCGGGCGGCGCGAGACCGGCCGCACGCGCGGCGACGACGATCCGGGCCCGGCACCAGTCGAGGCCCGCGTCCTGCCGTACCCCGAGGTCGGCCCGCAGATCCGCCTCACCGAGCGAGACACCGCGCAGCGCCGGATGCGCGCGGGCGATGGCGTAGGCGTGCTCGACGGCCAGGGCGTTCTCCAGCAGGGCGTACAGCGGCGGCCCCGAGCCGGCGCAGGCCGGGGCGCCGTCCGCGGCCTCCGCCTGCTCGGTGCGCTGCGCGATCCGCACCACCTGCCGTGCCGACGTCACCTTCGGCAGCCGCAGCCCGGCCAGGCCCGGCCGGGACGCCACCGCGTCCAGGTCGGCGTCGGCCAGCGGTCCGTCGACGGCGTTGACGCGCACATGGACCGGGACCGGCGGCGGCTCGGTCAGCAGCTCGGCCGTGGCGGCGCGGGCGTACGCCTTGCGGTGCGGGTCGACCGCGTCCTCCAGGTCGATCACCACCACGTCGGCACCCGAGGCCAGGGCCTTGCTGACCACGTGCGGGCGGTCGCCGGGGGCGTAGAGCCAGGTGAGCGGGAAGGGGGCGGTGGCCGTCACAGCGCGCCCTCCGCGCGCAGCGCGGCCAGCTCCTTCGGGGTGAGGCCCAGCTCGGTGAGCACCGCGTCCGTGTCCGCGCCGTGCGGGCGGCCCGCCCAGCGGATCGCGCCCGGCGTGGCGGAGAGCCGGAAGAGGACGTTCTGCATGCGCAGGCGGCCCAGCTCCGGGTCGTGCAGCGTGGCGAAGGTGCCG
Source organism: Streptomyces carpinensis (assembly GCF_002154505.1). Lineage (GTDB taxonomy): Bacteria > Actinomycetota > Actinomycetes > Streptomycetales > Streptomycetaceae > Streptomyces > Streptomyces carpinensis. The sequence continues at coordinate 33,634 of NZ_MUBM01000021.1, forward strand.
AGGGCCTGGTACTGCGGATCCGCCACCACGTCCCGGACGTCCTGGATCGGCGCGATGGCCGCCTCGGCCTTCTCGAAGGCTGCCAGCACCTCGGCGCGGGTGTGCCGGGCGATCCAGCCGCCGACCGCCTCGTCCAGGAGGTCGGCGTGGGCCGCCCGTCCGGTGCCGGTCGCGAACCACGGCTCGCCGACCAGCTCCGGTCGGCCCACCAGGCGCATCACACGCTCCGCCACCGACTGGGCGGAGGCGGACACGGCGACCCAGGTGCCGTCGGAGGTCCGGTAGGTGTTGCGCGGGGCGTTGTTCTGGGTGCGGTTGCCGGTGCGGGGCTGGATGTAGCCGAGCTGGTCGTACCAGAGGGGCTGCGGGCCGAGGGCGGTCAGGATCGGCTCGATGATCGCCATGTCGACGATCTGGCCGGCGCCGGTGCGCTCCCGCGCGGCCAGTGCGGTCATCACCGCGTACGCCGTGGCCAGGCCCGCGATCGAGTCCGCGAGCCCGAACGGCGGGAGCGTCGGGGGTGCGTCCGGCTCGCCGGTGATCGCGGCGAACCCGCTCAGCGCCTCGGCCAGGGTGCCGAAGCCGGGCCGGGACGCGTACGGGCCGAACTGCCCGAAGGCGGTGACCCGGGCGAGGACCAGGCGCGGGTTGGCCGCCGACAGTTCCGGCCAGCCCAGCTCCCACCTCTCCAGGGTGCCGGGACGGAAGTTCTCGACGATCACGTCGGCACCGGCGGCCAGCCGCAGCAGGGTGGTGCGGCCACCGGGCGTGGACAGGTTCAGGGTGATGGTGCGCTTGTTGCGGCCCAGCAGCTTCCACCACAGGCCGACGCCGTTCTTCGCCGGGCCGTGTCCTCGGGCGGGGTCGGGCTTGGCGGGGTGCTCGACCTTGATGACCTCGGCGCCGAAGTCGCCGAGCATGGTGGCGGCGATCGGCCCGGCGAAGAGGGTGGCGAGGTCCAGGACGCGGAGACCGGCGAGGGGCGCGGCGGCCTCCGTCTCGGGGGTGTGCGGCGTCATGGGCGGGACGCCTCCAGATGGGTGAGGTGGGCCAGGGTGTCGAAGCCGGTGCCGTGGAACTCCCCGACCGACGTGGCCAGCCGGTTCTTGAGCGGGGCCGTCCAGCGCTCGGGCAGCGCGGTGGGGGAGCCGGCGAGGAGAGCGGCGATGGACCCGGCCGTGGCGCCGTTGGAATCGGTGTCCCAGCCGCCGGAGACCGCCCGGCAGACGGCGCCCGGGAAGTCGCCGTCCGCGTGGGTGAGGGCGGCGGCGATCAGGGCGGTGTTGGGCACGGCGTGGACCCAGTGGTAGGTGGCGGCGTGGGCGGCGTGCAGCGCGTCCACGACCGTGTCGAAGTCCTCGTGGGACCGCGCCAGCCGGATGGCGTGCCGGACCGCCCGGGCGAGCCGGGAACCGGGCGGCACGACGGTCAGGCCGGTGGCCAGGCAGGCGTGCACGTCGTGGGTGCCGGTGGCCGCGGTGGCGACGGCGGCGGCGGTGAACATCGCCGCGTAGACGCCGTTCGCGGTGTGGGTGAGGGTGGCGTCGCGGTGTGCCTGCGCGGCGGCGGCGGCCGGGTCGCCCGGGTTGGTCCAGCCGTGCACGTCGGCGCGGATCAGGGCGCCGATCCACTCGCGGAAGGGGTTGCGGTGGCGGGCGGTGCGCGGGGGTTCGATACCGAGGAGGAGGTTGCGGTAGGCGACGCGTTCGGCGGTGAAGGTGCGTCCGGCGGAGAGTTCGTCCAGCCAGAGCCGGGCCACGTCGGTGGTGGTGAAGGCCCTGCCGTGACGTTGCAGCAGGAGCAGGTTGATCAGCGGGTAGTCGAGGTCGTCGTCCTCGGGCATGCCGTCGATGTTCTCGGCGAGGCAGGTGGCCGCGGAGCGGCGGTTCCAGGGGTACTGCGCCGCCAGGTCCTCGGGGACGCCGCGGGCGGTGAACCACGTGTTCAGGGGCCAGTTGCCGGTGACGCGGGCGAGTTGGCGGATGCCTTCGAGGGGGAGCTTCTCCACGGGTTTGCCGAGCAGGCAGCCCGCGGCCCGGCCGAGCCAGGCGGCCTCGAAGCGGGCCGGGCCGGTCGCCGTGGGGTGGTCCCGGCCGGCCGGTGCCGGCCAGTTCGGGCACAGCGCCCTGATCGCGGCCAGATCCGTCGGTTCCGCGTCCGCCAGCCGGCTCGGCAGCTCGGCCAGTTCGTCCAGGAGGTCCTCCGCGAGCAGGCGCAGGTAGCGTGAGGCGGGCTCCGGGGAGGCGCCCGCGCGGGCCGGGGCCTCGGGCCCGCCCGCGGCCCGCCACCGTGCCGCGATCGCCGACGGTTCGCGGCCGTCCTGCAGCGCCTGGCGCAGCTCGTGACCCAGCAGGTCCTCCGGCTGGACCCAGGTCAGTCGGAGCATCCCGGACCTCCCATCCGGGCGAACGCCCGCTCGTGGGCGCGCCGCCGTCGTACGTCCCTGTCGAAGATCTCCCGAGTCACCGCGGTCAGCGTGCGCGCCGGCTCCCACAGGTCCAGCCGGCTGGCCTCCGCCACCGTCTTCGCCCAGTCCTCCGGGACCGGCGAGCCCAGTGCTCCCGCCAGCGCCCCAGCCATCGTCGCGATGGAGTCGCAGTCGCGGCCGTAGTTCACCGCACCGAGGACGGCCTGGCGGAAGTCGCCGCGCGCCACCGTCAACATGCCCAGCGCCACGGGCAGTTCCTCGATGGCGTGCAGCCGGGACGGCCGGCGGGCGCCGAGCGAGGGGCTGCGGTAGTCCGGCCCCACGGTGTCGTACGGCGCGACCGCCGCCCGCAGCGGGCCCAGCGCCGACTCGAAGTCCGTGTGACGGGCGGCGACTTCGCACACCGTCTCGATGGCCGCCCGGGTGCCGTCCTTCGCCAGCGACAGACACGCCGTCACCACCGAGTCCGGCGTCGCCCCGGGCGTGCACGCCGCCGCCACCCCGGCGGCGAGGACACCCGCCGCCTCCCGCCCGTACGAGGACTGGTGGGCGCCCGCGACGTCCAGGGCCTCGGCGTACGCGGCGGCCGGGTCGGCGGCGTTGACCAGGCCGACCGGCGCCATGTACATCGCGGCACCGCAGTTGACGATGTTTCCGACCCCTGCCTCGCGCGGGTCCACATGGCCGTAGTGCAGCCGCGCCACCAGCCACTTCTCCGCCAGGAACACCCGGTGCAGAGGCAGCGCCTCCGCCTCGAGCTCCGGGATCCAGCGCGGGTTCGTCATCAGGTCGGGGACCAGGTGGTCGGCGACGGCGTACGCGTCGAGGTGGTCTCGGACGCGGGCGTACACGCGCACCAGCGCGTGCGTCATCAGGGTGTCGTCGGTGACGTGGCCGTCCCCCTTGTGGTACGGCGCGACGGGACGGGCGGTGCGCCAGTCCTCGCCGTGCCAGGGGCCGACGACGCCGTGGATCCGGCCGCCGTGGCGCTGGAGGATCTGGTCGGGGGAGTAGCCCTCGACGGGGCCGCCGAGGGCGTCGCCGACCGCGGCTCCGACGAGCGCCCCGGCGATCCGCTCGTCCAGACGCGCATCGCGGCCACCTCCGCGGGTTTCTTCTCCTGTGGGCGTCATGCCCCGAATCATCCCCCTGGCGGTGCCGGTTGTGCGGCTTCCAGGAGCCCGGCGAGTTCCACCAGATCGGTGCCGGTGAGGCGGGGCAGCACACAGCCGGCCAGGGTGCGGCAGGCGTCCCGCCAGGATTCCGGGATCGTCTCGCCGCCGCCGAGGGCCCCGGTGAGGGCGCCCGCCAGGGCCGGGGCGGAGTCGGCGAGGCGGGACAGGCAGGCCGCGGCGGGCACGGCCTCCGCGATCCGGCCGCCCGCGGCCGTGGCCAGGGCCAGGGCGACCGGCACCGTCTCGGCGGCGGCGATGCCGTAGCTGTAGACGTGGTCGACGATCTGGTGCTCCAGCAGCGGCACCAGCGCGAACGCGCCGGGGCTGTCCGCGGCCAGCTTCAGCGCGTGCCGGGTGTTGCGGCCGATCTCCGTCTCCTCGGGGAGTTCGGCCAGCGCGGCGGTGACGCAGTGTTCGACGCCGGCGCCGGCGAGGGCCGCCGCGAGCGCCGCCGCCATCGCCCGGGCGCCGTGCACGCCGTCGCCGTCCTGGGTGTAGCGGGCGTCGAACTCGGCCAGTTCGGCGGCGCGGCGGGGGTCGCCCGGATGGGCCACGGCCAGCACACAGGAACGAACGCAGGCCGCGTCGTCGAAGTAGTGCGGGTTGTCGTGCCCGGTGGCGGGCGGGCGCAGGCCGGTGGCCAGGTTGCCGAGGCCGGCCCGCACGGAGATGCGGGCGCGCAGCGGCAGCACCGCCGACTCGACCTCGGGCGCGCGTTCGGCCGCCGCCGCGACCTCGCTCGCCACCGCGTTCCAGGTGAGGTCGATCGCGGCCCGCACCCGCCGCTCCCGGCTGAGGTCGCCGAGCGCGTCGTCGTCCCCGGCCCGCAGCACGGCCTCCGCCGCGAAGACCGCCCACTCGGCGTCGTCGGAGGGGCCGAGGCGCAGCGGTTCGGGCGGCTGGTTGAGCGCGATGGGGACGGGCAGCGTGGTCGTCGCGTTCTGCTCGGCGAAGGTGTCCAGCTCACGGGTGAGCCGTCGCGTCCATTCGGGCATCCGCGCGGCCCGGTGCCGTCCGGCGGGCCACCCCGCGGCGTCTCCCGCGGCCAGCCCCAGCAGCAGCCCTTCGATCCGTCGCCGGGCTCTCATGCGCCCACCTCTCGTCGTCGGGCTGTCATGCGCCCACCTCCCGTCGCCGGGCCCTCATGCGCCCACCTCCCGTCGCATGCCCCTCCATACGCCCACCTCCCGTCGCCCGGCCTCATCGCGCACCTCCCGTCGCCGGACCCCCATACGTCAACCTCCCGTCGCCGGGCTCTCATGCGCCCACCTCGCTCTCGTCGCCGGTGAGGACTCGGGCGGCGGGCCAGAGGAGGGGGGCGCGCCGCAGAGAGGCGTCGGGGCGCAGGAGGTCCTGGCGTGCTGCCCGCCCGGCTCCCCGCGCCCCGCTCCCGGCCCTGTCCACCAGCAGATCCGCCAGGTCCAGCACGTGCTGTCCCGCCATCGACGGCAGGCAGCTGCCGCGTGCGGGGCCGACGGCCGCCGCCCAGTCGGCCGGGATGGCGGCGACCCCCTGCGTCGCCCCGGCCAGGGCGCCGGCGACCGCCGCCGTGGTGTCGGCGTCCCGGCCCATGTTGACGGCCGTGAGGACCGCGTCCCGGAAGTCGCCGTCGGCGGCGGCGTACGCGCCGAAGGCGAGGGCCACCGCCTCGGGGGCCAGGTCGGTCCAGGGGTAGCCGCCGATGACCACCGCGCGGCGGACCGCACGTTCGCCGCCGTGGGCGGCTGCCGTGGCCCGGCGCAGCGAGCGGGCCGTCCAGGAGTCGTCCGGTACGACGGCGAGGGCGGCGGCCACGACCGCGACCGGCGGCGCGCCCGCCATGGCCGCCGCGACCCCGGCCGCCACCGCCCGGCCGCCGTGGATGCCCTCGCCCTCGTGGCTGACCGAGCCGTCGATCGCGACCAGCCGGGCCGCCTCGGCGGGGCGCCCGGCGGCGAACACCCCGAACGGCGCCGCCCGCATGGCCAGGCCGTCGCTCCAGGCGTGCCGGTGCTGGGCGGAGATGGGTGCGGCCAGGCCCCGGCGGAGGTTCTCCAGCGTGCCCCGCTCGCTGAAACCGGCACCGCGGAAGGGACCCTCGGCGCGGTCGGCGATGTGCTCGTGCCAGGCCGCCTCCGCGTCGGCCGGGGTGAGCGCACCGCCGTGCCGGGCGAGCAGGAGCCCGGAGAAGAGGGCGTACTCGGTGTCGTCGGTGCCGGCCGGGTGCTCGCTGACGTAGCCGGTGATCCGGCCCCAGCGGGCGCGGATCTCGGAGGGCTTCAGGTTCTCCGCGGGCGCCCCGAGGGCGTCTCCGACGGCGAGGCCGAGCAGCGCGCCGCGCGCCCGGTCGCGAAGGGCGGCCGGAGGATCACCGGCACTCGATGCCATCGCGGGCTCTCCTCTCCAGGGCGCCGATGCCGGCGCAGAACCCTTTGCGGAACTGTCCCCGGTCCGGGGCTCGACGCAGCCTCGCCGACCGCACCATCACCCGTACGACATCTGTGCAGTGAATGACTCGTATGAGCGAAACGATGCAAAGTCGCAGGTTAGCCCAGCCTTCCCTTGCTGGCGGAGGCGGAATGCCAGGCGTAGATTCGGTGTTGTCGAAAAGTAGAACTCGTCCAAAAGCAAGCCTTGCCTAAGCAATGTGGGGGACTCACATGGCCATCCTCGACACCGAAGCGACGCTGCACGAGGCGCACCGCGACAACCACACGCACCGCGACGTGAACGGCGGCTGGCTGCGCCCGGCGGTCTTCGGCGCGATGGACGGCCTGGTCTCCAACCTCGCCCTGATGACCGGTGTGGCCGGCGGTTCGGTGAGCCAGCAGACCATTGTCCTCACCGGGCTCGCGGGCCTGGCCGCCGGTGCCTTCTCCATGGCGGCCGGCGAGTACACCTCCGTCGCCTCCCAGCGCGAGCTGGTCGAGGCCGAGCTGGACGTCGAGCGGCGCGAGCTGCGCAAGCACCCGCAGGACGAGGAGGACGAGCTGGCCGCGCTGTACGTGGCGCGGGGCGTCGAGCCGCAACTCGCCCGCGAGGTGGCCCGGCAGCTGTCGAAGGATCCGGAGCAGGCCCTGGAGATCCACGCCCGCGAGGAACTGGGCGTCGACCCCGGTGACCTGCCCTCGCCGCTGGTCGCCGCGGTGTCGTCCTTCGGCTCGTTCGCTCTGGGCGCGCTGCTTCCCGTGCTGCCCTACCTGCTGGGCGCCGGCGTCCTGTGGCCGGCCGTGCTGCTCGCCCTGATCGGGCTGTTCGCCTGTGGTGCGGTGGTGGCCAAGGTGACCGCGCGGACCTGGTGGTACAGCGGTTTGCGGCAGCTTGTCCTGGGCGGTGCCGCCGCCGGTGTGACGTACGCCCTGGGCACCCTGTTCGGCACGGCCGTAGGATGATGTGACTGGAACTTATGCATCCCTTCGCATAAGTAGCCGTTACCCGCTGGTTTCGACCGCATGACCACCGGGCATGAGCCGTAAGCGCTGCAGGCAATGAGGCCCGCCGTGCACCCCCGCGGGGCGGGCGACGATGCCGCCCTCCCCGTCCTCCACAGGCCGATGGGCGAGGCATCCGACCGATCCCGCCCGCGCCGGCCCCCACAGAAGCCTTCACCGCCGGGCGCGGAAACCCCCCGCCGTCGACCCCGCGGTGTCCGCATGTTGGAACGGAGTATCCGGTTCCCGAGAACCGCTCCATCATGTAACCTGCACGAAATTTCGCACTTACGCAGAGGGCCAACGTCGTCCCTCGGCACCAGCACATGCCAGATGACGACGACGGGAGAGCCGATGCGTACGCCGCGCCAGCCGTCCCAGCACTCCGCGAATGGCCAGAACTGGTCGTTCATGGATGCTCGCCCTGCTGCGCAGGGTATGTACGACCCCCGCAACGAGCACGACGCCTGCGGCGTCGGCTTCGTGGCCACCCTCACCGGCGAGGCGAGCCACGCGCTGGTCGAGCAGGCACTCACGGTTCTGCGCAACCTGGAGCACCGCGGCGCCACCGGCTCCGAGCCCGACTCCGGCGACGGCGCCGGCCTGCTCTCCCAGGTCCCCCACGCGTTCCTGCGCGAGGTGGCCGGATTCGAGCTGCCCGCCGCCGGCGCCTACGCCGTCGGCATCGCCTTCCTGCCGGAGGACGGCACCGAGGACGTCGTCTCGCAGATCGAGACGATCGCGGCCGAGGCGGGCCTGACCGTCCTCGGCTGGCGCGAGGTCCCGGTCGCCCCCGAGCTGCTGGGCGCCACCGCCCGCTCCACGATGCCCGTCTTCCGCCAGCTGTTCGTCGCCGACGGCACGAGCGAGGGCATCGCCCTGGACCGCAAGGCGTTCGTGCTGCGCAAGCGCGCCGAGCGCGAGGCCGGCGTCTACTTCCCCTCGCTGTCGGCCCGCACCCTCGTCTACAAGGGCATGCTGACCACCGGCCAGCTGGAGCCGTTCTTCCCGGACCTGTCCGACCGCCGCTTCGCCTCGGCCATCGCGCTCGTCCACTCCCGGTTCTCCACGAACACCTTCCCGAGCTGGCCGCTCGCGCACCCCTACCGCTTCGTCGCGCACAACGGCGAGATCAACACCGTCCAGGGCAACCGCAACTGGATGCGCGCCCGCGAGTCCCAGCTGGCCTCCGACCTGTTCGGCGGCAAGGACAGGCTGGAGCGGATCTTCCCGGTGTGCACTCCGGGCGCCTCCGACTCGGCGTCCTTCGACGAGGTGCTGGAGCTGCTGCACCTCGGCGGCCGCTCGCTGCCGCACTCCGTGCTGATGATGATCCCGGAGGCGTGGGAGAACCACGACTCCATGGACCCGGCCCGCCGCGCCTTCTACGAGTTCCACTCCACGATGATGGAGCCCTGGGACGGCCCGGCCTGCGTCACCTTCACCGACGGCACCCAGGTCGGCGCCGTGCTCGACCGCAACGGCCTGCGCCCCGGCCGCTACTGGGTCACCGACGACGGCCTCGTCGTCCTCGGCTCCGAGGTCGGCGTCCTCGACATCGACCCGGCCAAGGTCGTCCGCAAGGGCCGCCTGCAGCCCGGCCGCATGTTCCTCGTCGACACCGCCGAGCACCGCATCATCGAGGACGACGAGATCAAGGCGACCCTCGCCGCCGAGCAGCCCTACGCCGAGTGGGTGGAGGCCGGCGAGATCGAGCTGGGCGACCTGCCCGAGCGCGAGCACATCGTCCACACCCACGCCTCGGTCACCCGCCGCCAGCAGACCTTCGGCTACACCGAGGAGGAGCTGCGCGTCCTCCTCGCGCCGATGGCCAAGACCGGCGCCGAGCCGATCGGCTCCATGGGCACCGACTCGCCGATCGCCGCGCTCTCCGAGCGTCCGCGTCTGCTCTTCGACTACTTCACCCAGCTGTTCGCGCAGGTCACCAACCCGCCGCTGGACGCCATCCGCGAGGAACTGGTCACCTCCCTGCGCTCCTCGCTGGGCCCGTCGGGCAACCTGCTGGAGCCGACCGCGGCCTCCTGCCGCAGCGTCGTCCTGCCCTTCCCGGTGATCGACAACGACGAGCTGGCCAAGCTCATCCACATCAACGCCGACGGCGACATGCCCGGCTTCAAGGCCGCGACCCTCTCCGGCCTGTACCGGGTCTCCGGCGGCGGCGAGGCGCTGGCCGCCCGCATCGACGAGATCTGCGCCGAGGCCGACGCCGCCATAGCCAACGGCGCCCGGCTGATCGTCCTGTCCGACCGCCACTCCGACGCCGAGCACGCGCCGATCCCGTCGCTGCTGCTCACCGCGGCCGTCCACCACCACCTCATCCGCACCAAGCAGCGCACCCAGGTGGGCCTGCTGGTCGAGGCCGGCGACGTCCGCGAGGTCCACCACGTCGCCCTGCTCATCGGCTACGGCGCCGCCGCCGTCAACCCCTACCTGGCGATGGAGTCCGTCGAGGACCTGGTCCGCGCGGGCACCTTCCTGCCGGGCGTGGAGTCCGAGAAGGCCATCCGCAACCTGATCTACGCCCTCGGCAAGGGCGTGCTGAAGGTCATGTCCAAGATGGGCATCTCCACCGTCGCCTCCTACCGCGGCGCCCAGGTCTTCGAGGCCGTCGGCCTGGACGACACCTTCGTCGAGAAGTACTTCAACGGCACCACCACCAAGATCGGCGGCGTCGGCATCGACGTCATCGCCAAGGAGGTCGCCGCCCGCCACGCCAAGGCCTACCCGGCCTCCGGCATCGCTCCCGCGCACCGAGCGCTGGAGATCGGCGGCGAGTACCAGTGGCGCCGTGAGGGCGAGCCCCACCTGTTCGACCCGGAGACGGTCTTCCGCCTCCAGCACTCCACGCGCACCGGCCGCTACGACATCTTCAAGAAGTACACCTCCCGCGTGAACGAGCAGTCCGAGCGTCTGATGACGCTGCGCGGCCTGTTCGGCTTCACGTCCGACCGGCAGCCGATCCCCGTCGACGAGGTCGAACCGGTCTCCGAGATCGTCAAGCGCTTCTCCACCGGCGCCATGTCGTACGGCTCCATCTCCAAGGAGGCGCACGAGACCCTCGCCATCGCCATGAACCAGCTGGGCGGCAAGTCCAACACCGGTGAGGGCGGCGAGGACCCCGACCGTCTGTACGACCCGGCGCGCCGCTCGGCGATCAAGCAGGTGGCCTCCGGCCGCTTCGGCGTGACCTCCGAGTACCTGGTCAACTCCGACGACATCCAGATCAAGATGGCCCAGGGCGCCAAGCCCGGCGAGGGCGGCCAGCTGCCCGGCCACAAGGTGTACCCGTGGGTGGCGAAGACCCGGCACTCGACGCCGGGGGTGGGGCTCATCTCCCCGCCGCCGCACCACGACATCTACTCCATCGAGGACCTGGCCCAGCTGATCCACGACCTGAAGAACGCGAACCCGCAGGCGCGGATCCACGTGAAGCTGGTCTCCGAGGTCGGCGTCGGCACGGTCGCCGCGGGTGTCTCCAAGGCCCACGCGGACGTCGTCCTCATCTCCGGCCACGACGGCGGCACGGGCGCGTCCCCGCTGACCTCGCTGAAGCACGCTGGCGGCCCCTGGGAGCTCGGCCTGGCCGAGACCCAGCAGACCCTGCTGCTCAACGGGCTGCGCGACCGCATCGTCGTCCAGACCGACGGCCAGCTGAAGACCGGCCGCGACGTCGTCATCGCCGCGCTGCTGGGCGCCGAGGAGTTCGGTTTCGCGACCGCCCCGCTGGTCGTCTCCGGCTGCGTGATGATGCGCGTGTGCCACCTGGACACCTGCCCGGTCGGCATCGCCACCCAGAACCCGGTGCTGCGTGAGCGGTTCTCCGGCAAGGCCGAGTTCGTCGTGAACTTCTTCCGGTTCATCGCCGAGGAGGTCCGCGAGCTGCTGGCCGAGCTGGGCTTCCGCTCCATCGAGGAGGCCGTCGGCCACGCCGAGGTCCTCGACGTCACCCGCGCGGTCGACCACTGGAAGGCGCAGGGCCTGGACCTGGAGCCGCTGTTCCACGTGCCCGAGCTGCCCGAGGGCGCGGTGCGCCACCAAGTCGTCGGCCAGGACCACGGCCTGGAGAAGGCCCTCGACAACGAGCTGATCAGGCTCGCCGCCGACGCCCTGGCCGCACCCGGCGCCACCGAGGCACAGCCGGTGCGCGCCCAGGTCGCCATCCGCAACATCAACCGCACGGTCGGCACCATGCTCGGCCACGAGGTGACCAAGAAGTTCGGTGGCGCGGGCCTGCCCGACGACACCATCGACATCACCTTCACCGGTTCCGCCGGCCAGTCCTTCGGCGCCTTCGTCCCGCGCGGCATCACGCTGCGCCTGGAGGGCGACGCCAACGACTACGTCGGCAAGGGCCTGTCCGGCGGCCGGATCGTGGTCCGCCCGGACCGCGCGGCCGACCACCTCGCCGAGTACAGCGTCATCGCGGGCAACACCCTCGCCTACGGCGCCACCGGCGGCGAGATGTTCCTGCGCGGCAAGACCGGCGAGCGGTTCTGCGTCCGAAACTCCGGCGCACTGGTCGTCTCCGAGGGCGTGGGCGACCACGGCTGCGAGTACATGACCGGCGGCCGTGCGGTCGTCCTCGGCGAGACCGGCCGCAACTTCGCGGCCGGCATGTCCGGTGGCATCGCCTACGTGATCGACCTGAACCGCGACAACGTCAACGTCGGCAACCTCGGCTCGATCGAGGCGCTCGACGAGAGCGACAAGCAGTGGCTGCACGAGGTGGTGCGCCGCCACCAGGAGGAGACGGGCTCCACCGTCGCCGAGAAGCTGCTCGCCGAGTGGGACACCGCGGTGGACCGCTTCAGCAAGATCATCCCCAGCACGTACAAGGCAGTGCTCGCCGCCAAGGACGCCGCCGAGCGAGCCGGTCTGTCCGAGACCGAGATCACCGAGAAGATGATGGAGGCGGCGATCAATGGCTGACCCGAAGGGCTTTTTGAACCACGGCCGCGAGGTCGCCACCTCCCGCCCGGTCGAGGAACGCGTCAAGGACTGGAACGAGGTCTACGTTCCCGGTTCCCTGCTGCCGATCATCAGCAAGCAGGCCAGCCGGTGCATGGACTGCGGCATCCCGTTCTGCCACAACGGCTGTCCGCTCGGGAACCTGATCCCCGAGTGGAACGACTACGCCTACCGCGAGGACTGGGCCGCCGCCTCCGAGCGCCTGCACGCGACCAACAACTTCCCGGAGTTCACCGGTCGCCTCTGCCCGGCCCCCTGCGAGTCGGCGTGCGTGCTCGGCATCAACCAGCCGCCGGTCACCATCAAGAACGTCGAGGTCTCGATCATCGACAAGGCCTGGGAGGACGGCAACGTCGCCCCGCAGGCGCCCGAGCGCCTGTCCGGCAAGACGGTCGCCGTCATCGGCTCGGGCCCGGCGGGCCTGGCCGCCGCCCAGCAGCTCACCCGGGCCGGCCACACCGTCGCCGTCTACGAGCGCGCGGACCGCATCGGAGGCCTCCTGCGGTACGGCATCCCCGAGTTCAAGATGGAGAAGCGGCACATCAACCGCCGTATCGAGCAGATGCGCGCGGAGGGCACCCGCTTCCGCACCGGCGTCGAGATCGGCCGCGACATCAAGGCCACCGACCTGAAGAAGCGCTACGACGCGATCGTGATCGCCGCCGGCTCCACGACCGCCCGTGACCTGCCGGTGCCCGGCCGCGAACTCAAGGGCATCTACCAGGCCATGGAGTACCTGCCGCTGTCCAACAAGGTCCAGGAGGGCGACTACGTGGTGTCGCCCATCTCGGCCGAGGGCAAGCACGTCGTCGTCATCGGCGGCGGTGACACCGGCGCGGACTGCGTGGGCACCGCCCACCGCCAGGGCGCGGCCTCCGTCACCCAGCTGGAGATCATGCCCCGCCCGAACGACGAGCGGCACCCGGCCGACCAGCCCTGGCCGACCTTCCCCATCCTCTACAAGGTCACCTCGGCCCACGAGGAGGGCGGCGAGCGGATCTACTCCGCCTCGACGACCCACTTCGAGGGCGACCAGGACGGCAACGTGCAGTGGCTGCACCTGGCCGAGGTCGAGTTCGTCGACGGCAAGCTGACCCAGAAGCCGGGCACGGAGCGCAAGATCCCCGCCCAGCTGGTCACCCTCGCCATGGGCTTCACCGGCACCGACCGGGTCAACGGCCTGGTCGAGCAGTTCGGCCTGGAGCTCGACGAGCGCGGTAACATCGCCCGCGACGCCGACTTCCAGACCAATGTGCCGGGCGTGTTCGTCGCCGGTGACGCGGGCCGCGGCCAGTCTCTCATCGTGTGGGCGATCGCCGAGGGCCGCTCGGCCGCCCGCGGAGTCGACCGCCGTCTGACGGGCGCCAGCGACCTGCCGGCCCCGATCCGCCCGACGGACCGCGCGCTGACGGCCTGACGCGCGGCCACGAGACGTCCCGTACAACGGCGTACGGAACACCGCCGGCGCCTGCCCGCCCGTCCCCGACCGGACACCAGGGCAGGCGCCGTCGCATGTCGTCGCACGTCCCGGAAACCGAGTGACCCCTCCCCGGCGTCCCCGTCCCCGACCGACAGGGGAGGAGCGGGACATGGCCGCGATCAGTCTGAGCAAGGTGGAGGAGACCGCGCCCGCGCTGGTCAGCCTCTACAAGAGGGCCGGGGCCTCGCTCATCGAGCACGGCCTCGACGAGCAGCGGGCCGCCGTGTACCTCGTGCTCGACCACTCCGGCTCCATGAGGCCGTACTACCGCGACGGCAGCGTGCAGGCGCTCGCCGACCGGGTGCTGTCGCTCTCCGCGCACCTCGACGACGACGGCCGCGTCCCGGTGGTGTTCTTCTCCACGGACGTCGACGCCGTCGGCGAGATCTCCCTCGACGACCACCGGGACAGCATCCGGCGCATGGCGGCCGGCCTCGGCCACATGGGCCGCACCAACTACGAGGCCGCCATGGAGGCCGTGATCGACCACTACCTCGACTGCGGCGCCACGGACCCGGCCCTGGTCGTCTTCCAGACCGACGGCGCCCCCTCCGGCAAGGCCGCCGCCGAACGCCACTTGTGCAAGGCCGCGAAGCTCCCCCTCTTCTGGCAGTTCGTCGGCTTCGGCAGCGCCCGCAGCCACCAGTTCGACTTCCTGCGCAGACTCGACGAACTGGCGGTGCCGGGCAGACGCGTCGTCGACAACGCGGGCTTCTTCCCCGCCGGCCGCGATCCGCGGCGCCTGTCCGACGCCGAGCTGTACGACCGCCTCCTCGCCGAGTTCCCGCTGTGGCTGGCGGCGGCCCGGGCGCAGGGCATCGTCGCATAGGCGGACCGGCGACCGCCTACGTGTCGCACTCCAGGACCGTCCGGCACAGCGCACACCGCGCACGCACCCTGCCCCGCACCGGCACCCTGATCCGCTGGTGACAGGTCGGGCAGGGGAACGACACCCGCAACGGCTCCGGCCCCGACGAGGTGAAGGAGTACGGCGCTCCCGGCTCGGCGAGCGGCTCCCGGCCGTGTTCCTGGGCATGCCGCCGGTCACGGGCGTAACGGCGGCGGCCCGCCCAGCCGGCGGCCGTCAGCGGCGGCTGCTGCCCGTCACGGCGGGCCCGGGCCAGCCCCTTCTCATACGCCTCGTAGCCCTGCGGGCTGGTGAACCACGTCGAAGGATCCTCGCCGAAGAACAGCGCCCGCTTGGCCAGGACGTACCCGAACTCCTCCGGCGTGAGATAACCGAGCTTCTGCGAGGACCTGCCGTGCTCGCGGAACGCGTCCAGCAGCAGCCAGCCGGCGCCCAGGTACGTCGCCGCCGTGTCCGTGAGGATCTCGTTGTCCCGCAGGCCCGGGAAGGACAGGTCCAGGCGGTGCAGATAGACGTGCATCACCTCGTGGGCGAGGGCCGCGCCGATGTCCCGGCGGTGGGTGCGGAAGCGGTCGTTCAGCTCGACGAAGTACTCCGGGCCGGCCGTCAGCTCCACGTTCGCCGCGTGCTTCATCTCGCGGAAGCTGACGACCAGGCGCGCGTCCGGCAGCCCGTAGTGGCGCACCAGCTCCCGGGCCACCCGCTGGGCACCCAGATGCAGGTCGTCGGTGTCGCAGAACGCCACGTCGGCGGGGGCCACACTGGTCGCGAACGTCTGGACGGTCTCGTACGACAGCCGCTTGTACAGCGCCGTGATCGCGGTACGCACCGTCTCCAGATGCGGAAAGCCGTGCTCGACCGGTCCGTCGTTCGCCACGTCCGTACCCCCAAAGACGCCCGGAACCCCTTCCCACTCTATGCGGAGCCGAGCGCCGTGCGGAGCCGAGCGGATTCTCCCGGACGGATCACCACCGGGGCCGTCCGCGCACGCCGGGCCCCGTAAGGTGGATCCCCATGACCACCAGCAGCACCGGTACCGGCGACGTCGACCCCGCCGTCCACAAGGAGCTCGCGCGGCTGCGCGACAGCATCGACAACATCGACGCGGCCGTCGTCCACCTGCTCGCCGAGCGGTTCAAGGCGACCCAGCAGGTGGGCCACCTCAAGGCCGCCCACCAGCTGCCGCCCGCCGACCCGGCGCGGGAGGCCCGCCAGATCGCCCGCCTGCGGGCCCTGGCCGAGGACGCCAAACTCGACCCGGGGTTCGCCGAGAAGTTCCTGAACTTCATCATCGCCGAGGTGATCCGCCACCACGAACGCATCGCCGAGGACTCCGCCGACGGCGACCCGGCGGCGACGAGCTGACCTCCCCCGCCCGATCCACGGCACTGCGCCGTCCCACGGGCCCGGCCCGGCAGCTCTACGCCGGCACCTCGTTCCGCCGCTACTCCGGCCGGCCTCGTACCGCCGTCCCCAGGCCCTCGCCCGCCTCGTCCCGCCGTCCCGGCGCCCGCCCTGACCCGGTCGCCCGCACCCGCTCCCGGGGGGCGGGCCGGGCACCCACCGGTCCCGAGCGTGCGGGAGGCGACCCGCGTGCACGCAGCACCGGATCCCGCACAGGACCCGCCCCGCGCACGGTACCGGCCCGAGGACAGCACCCGCCCCGCGCGCCGTACCGGCCCCGCGCGCGGACATGCGCCGGAGCACCCCGCGTCCGTCCCCGGAACCCCCTCGTGCCCAGCCGGTGCCATCAGGCAGCATGGCGTCCATGTCCGTACTGACGCGCGACGAAGCGCAGACCCGTGCCCAGCTCCTCGACGTCCACCACTACACCGTCGACCTCGACCTGACCGGTGGAGAGGACACCTTCGACTCCCGGACCGTCATCCGGTTCACCGTACGCACCACCGGCACAGGCCCCGGCACGGGCACCGGCCAGCAGGCCACGGACACCTTCGTCGAGCTCAAGCCCGCCGAGCTGCGCTCCGCCACCCTCGACGGACAGCCCCTCGCCCCCGACAGCCTCACCGACAACCGCCTCCCCCTGAAGAACCTCACCCCCGGCGAGCACGAGCTGCGCATCGACGCCGCCATGCGCTACTCCCGCACCGGCGAGGGCATGCACCGCTTCACCGACCCCTCCGACGGCGAGACCTACGCCTACACCCAGCTGTTCATGGACGACGTCCAGCGCGTCTTCGCCGCCTTCGACCAGCCCGACCTCAAGGCCGTCTTCGACCTCACCGTCAAGGCACCCGAGGGCTGGACCGTGCTCGCCAACGGCATCACCGAGCACACCGGGGACGGTGTCTGGACGGCCGCCACCACCCCGCCCATCTCCACCTACCTCGTCGCCGTCGCCGCAGGCCCCTGGCACTCCGTGCGCACCGAGCACCGCGGCCTGCCCTTCGGCATCCACTGCCGCCGCTCCCTCGCCCCCCACCTCGACGCCGACGCCGACGAGATCCTCGACGTCACCCGCGCCTGCTTCGACCGCTACCACGAGAAGTTCGACCAGCCCTACCCCTTCGACTCCTACGACCAGGCCTTCGTCCCCGAGTTCAACGCCGGCGCCATGGAGAACCCCGGCCTGGTCACCTTCCGCGACGAGTTCGTCTTCCGCTCCGCCGTCACCGACACCCAGCGCCAGACCCGAGCCATGGTCATCGCCCACGAGATGGCTCACATGTGGTTCGGCGACCTCGTCACCCTCCGCTGGTGGGACGACATCTGGCTGAACGAGTCCTTCGCCGAGTACATGGGCTACCAGACCGCCGCCGAAGCCACCCGCTTCACGAACACCTGGACCGAGTTCGGCGTCTCCCGCAAGGCCTGGGGCTACGACGCCGACCAGCGGCCCTCCACCCACCCGGTCGCCCCCGAAGCCGTCGACGACACCGCCTCCGCCCTGCTCAACTTCGACGGCATCTCCTACGCCAAGGGCGCCTCCGCGCTGCGCCAGCTCGTCACCTGGCTCGGCGAGAAGGACTTCCTCGCCGGCATCAACACCCACTTCGAACGGCACCGGTTCGCCAACGCCGGCCTCGCCGACTTCATCGACTCCCTCGCCTCCGCCACCGACCGCGACGTCCACGCCTGGGCCGAGGCATGGCTGCGCACCACCGGCGTCGACATCCTCACCCCGCGCGTCGCACCCACCACCGACGGCACCCGCGCCCTCACCGTCGACCACCACGGCAGCCGCCCGCACCGCATCGCCGTCGGCCTGTACGACCACGACCTGACCGACGAGGGACGCCTCACCCTGCGCTCCCGCCACGACATCGACGTCCCGCAGACCGACCCGCACCCGATCGGCAAGCCTCCCGCGCTGCTCCTCCTCAACGACGGCGACCTCACCTACGCCAAGATCCGCTTCGACGCCGACTCCTTCCAGGCCGTCCGCGAGGGCCTGTCCGGCCTGCCCGAACCGCTGACCCGCGCGGTGGTGTGGAACGCCCTGCGGGACGCCGTCCGCGACGGCGAGCTGCCCGCCACCGACTACCTCGAGACCGCCCGCGCCCACCTGCCGTACGAGACCGACCTCGCCCTCGTCGAAGCCGTCCTCGCCTTCGCCCACGCCCACGTCGCCGACCGGCACCTCACCGCCGACCGGCGGCCCGCCGCCCTCGCCACCCTCGCCGACCTGTGCCGCGACCTCATCCGCCGCACCGAGGACGGCGACAACCCCGGCCTGCGGCTGATCGCCGTACGCCACTTCATCGACGTCGCCGCCCACCCCGACACCATCGCCGCCTGGCTCGCCGACGGCATCGTCCCGGGCGGGCCCGAACTCGACCCCGAGCTGCGCTGGCGCGTCCTCGCCCGGCTCGCCGTCCTCGGCGCCACCGACGAGACCGCCATCGCCGCCGAACTCGCCCGCGACCCCTCCGCCACCGGCCAGGAGGGCGCCGCACGCTGCCGCGCCGCGCTGCCCGACCCGGACGCCAAGCGCGCCGCCTGGGAGGCGATGTTCGCCACCGACGAGCACACCGACCTGTCGAACTACCTCTTCAAAGCCACCGCCCAGGGCTTCTGGCAGCCCGAACAGGCCGACCTCGTACGGGACTACGTGCCACGCTTCTACGAGGACGCCGTCGCCGTCGCCGCCCGCCGCGGCCCCGCCATCGCCCGCGCCGCCGGCCAATGGGCCTTCCCCGCACACGCCGTCGACGCCGACAACCTCCGCCTCGGCGAGGCCTGTCTGCGCGACGCCGACCCGGTCCCGGCCCTGCGCCGCACGCTCGCCGACCAACTCGACGACCTCGCACGGGTGCTCCGCGTGCGCACGTCTTAGACGCGCGGGACGGCGGAGGAGGGCGGGCCCGCCGGGCCCGGGAGGCGGAGAGGGCAGGGCAGAGGGGGTGGCGTAGGACCCGGGACGTACGCCACGCCTGGACCGCGACGACGATGCGCCAGGCCGATCGTCCTTCCTAGGCTCGGATCCCTCGAAGGACGATCAGCCCGAGCCACGGAGGAATCCCGTGATCGTAGTCACCGGCGCGACCGGCAACGTCGGCCGTGCCCTCGTCGACCGCCTCCTCGCCGCCGACCGGCCCGTACGCGCGCTGACCCGCGACCCGCGGCGGGCCGCACTGCCCGAAGGCGCCGAAGTGGTGCGCTTCAGGGCGGACGACCCGGCCGCCCTGTTCACGGGGGCCCGCAAGCTGTTCCTCTACGTCCAGGCCGCCGGGGACCGGACCGCCGCACTCCTCGCGGCGGCCCGCGACGCCGGCGTCCGGCACGTCGTCCTGCTCTCCTCCGCGATCATCACGCAGGGCGCCGACGAAACCCACCCCATCCACGTCATGCACGCCACCGCCGAACGGCAGATCCGGGACAGCGGACTCGACTGGACCTTCCTGCGGCCCGGCGCCTTCGCCACCAACTCCCTCCAGTGGGCCCCGCAGATCCGCGCCGGGAACACCGCCGTCCGCGGAGTCTTCGCGGACGGCCTGACCGCGCCCATCCACGAGGACGACATCGCCGCCGTCGCCGAACGAGC
>NZ_MUBM01000210.1:0-374 GCF_002154505.1 Streptomyces carpinensis
GGTCGGGGCCGCGATGATCGCCACCGGGTGGGCGATGCGCCGCCGCCCGAGGCCGTACCGGCTCTGATCGAAGCCGTAGCGACTCCGAACGGTGCCACGCCGGGGGCGGGGCGGGACGGGCGGTCGCCCTCAGGCGGGGGCCGGACGAGGAGTGCGGTCACCCTCAGGCCGGGTCCGGGCCCGGCAGTTCGGCGAACTCCTCCAGCGCGTGCCGGAGCCACTGGGCCCAGAAGGTCTCCAGATCGATCCCGGCCCGCAGCACCAGGTGCTGAAGCCGGTCCTGAGGGCTGTCCCTGCCGGGCGGGAAGTCGCGCTTCTCGATCTCCCGGTACTCCGCCAATTGGCGCTCGTGCAGCTCCAGATGGTTCCTGAGA
>NZ_MUBM01000210.1:404-36689 GCF_002154505.1 Streptomyces carpinensis
CTGCCCGCGGGCAGCACCTCGTAGCTCTTGCGCTGCCCCCGGGCCGGCTGCTCGGCCGGCAGGGCGCGGATCAGGCCGTCCGCCTCCAGTTTCCCCAGCTCGCGGTAGATCTGCTGATGCGTCGCCGACCAGAAGTAGCCGATCGACTTGTCGAAGCGGCGCGTCAGCTCGAGCCCCGACGACGGCTTTTCGAGCAGGGCGGTGAGGATCGCGTGCGGGAGTGACATGGGGTCATCCTAGGGACGGCCGGCCCTGCCCCGACGACGCCCTACAGGGCCGCCGCCAGCTCCGTTCCCTGCTTGATGGCGCGCTTGGCGTCCAGCTCGGCGGCCACGTCCGCGCCGCCGATGAGGTGCGCGCTGCACCCGGCGGCGACCAGCTCGTCGTACAGGTCGCGGCGCGGCTCCTGCCCGGTGCACAGCACGACGGTGTCCACCTCCAGGACGGTGCCGGCGCCGTCCACGGTGATGTGCAGCCCGCTGTCGTCGATCCGGTCGTAGCGCACGCCGGGGACCATGGTGACGCCGCGGTGCTTGAGCTCGGTGCGGTGGATCCAGCCGGTCGTCTTGCCGAGACCGGCACCGACCTTGGTGGTCCTGCGCTGCAGCAGATGCACGGTGCGCGGCGGGGCGGGCCGCTCCGGCGCGGCGAGGCCGCCGGGAGCGCGGTAGTCGGTGTCGACACCCCAGGCGCGGAAGTACGCGGCGGGGTCCTCGCTCGTCTTGTCGCCGCCGTCGGTCAGGTACTCGGCGACGTCGAATCCGATGCCGCCGGCGCCGACGATCGCCACCCGGTCGCCGACGGGTGCGCCGTCGCGCAGCACGTCGAGGTAGCCGAGGACGCTCGGATGGTCCACGCCGGGGATCTCGGGTGTGCGCGGGGTGACGCCCGTGGCGACGACGACCTCGTCGTAGCCGGTGAGGTCGCCTGCGTTTACCCATGTGTTCAGCCGTACGTCCACGCCGTGCGCGTCGAGCTGGTGGCGGAAGTAGCGCAGGGTCTCGTCGAACTCCTGCTTGCCGGGGACGTTGCGGGCGACGTTCAGCTGGCCGCCGATCTCGTTCGCGGCGTCGAACAGGGTGACCGCGTGGCCGCGCTCGGCGGCGCTCACCGCGCAGGCCAGTCCTGCGGGACCGGCTCCGGCGACGGCGACCCGCTTGCGCCGCCGGGTCGGCGAGAGCACCAGCTCGGTCTCGTGGCAGGCGCGCGGGTTGACCAGGCAGGAGGTGATCTGCCCGCTGAAGGTGTGGTCGAGGCAGGCCTGGTTGCAGCCGATGCAGGTGTTGATGGCCTCGGGCCGGCCGGCGGCGGCCTTGGCCACGAAGTCGGGGTCGGCGAGCATCGGGCGGGCCATGGACACCATGTCTGCGCAGCCGTCGGCCAGCAACTGCTCGGCGAGCTCAGGGGTGTTGATGCGGTTGGTGGTGACGAGCGGCACCGAGACCGCGCCCATGAGCTTCTTCGTCACCCAGGTGTAGGCGCCACGCGGTACGGACGTGGCGATGGTGGGGATGCGGGCCTCGTGCCAGCCGATGCCGGTGTTGATGACGGTCGCGCCGGCGGCCTCGACGGCCTTGGCGAGACGGATCACCTCCTCCAGGGAGGAGCCGCCGGGTACCAGGTCCAGCATGGACAGCCGGTAGACGACGATGAAGTCCTCGCCGACCGCCTCGCGCACCCGGCGGACGATCTCGACGGGGAAGCGCATGCGGTTGTCGTAGGAGCCGCCCCAGCGGTCGGTGCGGTGGTTGGTCTGCGCGGCGGTGAACTCGTTGATGAGGTAGCCCTCGGAGCCCATGATCTCGACGCCGTCGTAGCCGGCCTGCCGCGCGAGACGGGCGGTACGGGCGTAGTCGTCGATGGTCCGCTCGACGTCGGCGTCGGTGAGCTCGCGCGGGACGAAGGGGCTGATGGGTGCCTGGAGCGGGCTGGGGGCGACCAGGTCGCGGTGGTAGGCGTAGCGGCCGAAGTGCAGGATCTGCAGGGCGATCCTGCCGCCCTCGCGGTGCACGGCGTCGGTGACGAGCCGATGCTGCCCGGCCTCCTCGTCGGTGGTGAGTTTCGCGCCGCCCTCGTACGGCCGGCCCTCGTCGTTGGGGGCGATGCCGCCGGTGACGATGAGTCCCACTCCCCCGCGGGCCCGTGCGGCGTAGAACTCCGCCATCCGCTCGAAGCCGCGCTCGGCCTCCTCCAGGCCGATGTGCATGGAGCCCATGAGGACCCGGTTGGGCAGGGTGGTGAAGCCCAGGTCGAGCGGGCTCAGCAGGTGCGGGTAACGGCTCATCGGGCCCTCCGTACGCGGTGTCGTCACCGTAGTTGTAGAGGACACCGAGGGCTTTATGCAACTAGTTGCACAAAGGGAGGGCCGACAGGACCACCGGAGGGACGCGGCAGACCGGCGTCGGAGATCCGCGGGAGGTCCGCGGAAAGTCCGTGCCGGACGTGCGTCGTCACTCCGGTGGCCCTACGACCGCCGCCTTCCCGGTGGAGGTCCCGGCGGAGGCGGTCAGCCGCTCACGTCAGCGGCTCTCCAGGCGCACGTGCAGTTCGCGCTCCTGGTCGCCGGACGCCGTGCACAGGTCCTGGACGGTGAACAGGGAGTCCAGGGTGGTGCGGAACCGGTCGATCGCCCAGTAGCCGCCCTGCACGTCGGCCGTGACGGACGCCCCGAGGTGAGTGGGACCGCAGGTCCCGCGGGTCTCGGCCACGTCATAGGTGCCGAGCCACACCGTCGGGCGTACCTCGTGGAAGTCACGGGGCACGTCGTCCGCGCGCCGGTCGGACAGGAAGCAGGCGCGCAGGGCGTCGAACACGATCCGGGCGTCTTCCTTGCTACATCCGCTCAGCTCCACCGAGACGGATTCCGGGTGCTCGGGCTCACTGACCATCGTGATCGCTCCTCTCGTGGCCGCGCTGCGGTACCGCACGGGGTTCCCCCGAAGTCGCACCCCATCCTCACGACTCAGCAAAGCACCACCTCCCAGGAGAGCACCACCGGCGGCACTCCACGTCACGCACATCCGGGCGGACATCCGGGAAATCCGGGCGCGGGCGGCCCTTCCGGCCGACTCGGCGGGACGGCCGCCCGGGTGTTGAGCGATGGTGGAAAGAGGCGACGGACCCTCGGAGAGGTGAGTGTGGGCGCGGTACAACAGGGGGTGTCGGCATCGGGGGCGGCGGGCCGCGTGGACGGGCGAAGGCGGTGCGTGGGATGACTGCAGCCGGGGCCGGGGCTACCTCGGCCGAGGGCGAAGAGCCGCTCGGCGGTCCCGTGCGGCCCAGCGGGCTGCTCGACGTGCTGGGCGTGGCCTCGGTGGTCCTTGACGCCCAGGGGCGCATCGTGCTGTGGAGCCCGCAGGCCGAGGAGCTCTTCGGCTATTCGGCGCAGGAGGCGCTCGGGCAGCTCGCCGCCCGGCTGATGGTCCACGAGGAGCACCTGGAGCTGGTGATCAAGCTCTTCGCCGACGTCCTGCGGACCGGCCGGGGCTGGGCGGGCGCCTTCCCCATACGGCACAAGGACGGCGGCACCCGCCTGGTGGAGTTCCGCAACATGCGGCTGCTGGACGACCGCGGAGACGTCTACGCGCTCGGGCTCGCCGCCGACCAGTCGACCGTGCGCAGGCTGGAGCGGGACGTGGCGCTGTCGGCGCGGATCGTCTCGCAGTCCCCGATCGGCCTCGCGGTCCTGGACACCCGGCTGCGGTACGTCTCGGTCAACCCGGCCCTGGAGCGCATCGACGGGGTTCCGGCGGAGGCGCACCTCGGGCGGACCATCCCCGAGGTGCTGCCGCAGGTGGACGCCGCCACGCTGGAGGCCGCGGCGCTTCAGGTGCTGAAGAGCGGCCGGCCCCTCGTCGACGTCTTCGCCGTCGGCCGGACCCCGGCCGATCCGGAGGAGGACCACGCCTGGTCGGTATCGCTGTACCGGCTGGAGGACGCCGTCGGCGCGGTGCTGGGCGTGGCCGTGTCGATCGTGGACATCACCGAGCAGTACCGGGCCGGCATCGAGGCGGAGGCGGCGCGCCGGCGCCTGGCCCTGATCGCCGACGCCTCCAGCCGGATCGGCACCACCCTGGATCTGGACCGCACGGCCCGGGAGCTGGCCGACGTGGCCGTGCCCGAGTTGGCGGACGTGGCGGCCGTGGACCTGCTGGAGGCGGTCGTGGGGGGCAGGCGCAGCAGCCTGGGCCCCGCCGAGGCGGCGGTGATCCGCGCCCTTGCCGTCCGCGCGGACCACGCATCGGACGCCCTGGAGGCGGCCGACCCGCCGGGCCAGATCGCCCGTTACGGCCCCGAGCGCCTGGTCACCCAGTGCGTGCGCACCGGGCGTCCGGTGCTGGTGAAGCATGTGAAGGACGAGGACCTGGCCTCCATCGCCCGGTCCCCGGAGGCGGCCGTCCTGCTGGGCCGCGCGGGCGTGCACTCGTATCTGGCCGTGCCGCTGATCGCACGCGGCGAGGTGCTGGGCGCGCTGGACCTCAAACGCACCCGCAACCCCGAGCCCTTCAGCGAGGACGACGTCCTGCTCGCCCGGGAGCTGGCCGCGCGCGCGGCCGTGCAGATCGACAACGCCCGCTGGTACCAGAACGCCCGCGACACCGCCCTCACCCTCCAGCGCAGCCTGCTGCCCCGGCACCCCTCCGTCACCGGCGGGCTCGAGGTCGCCTCCCGCTACCAGCCGGCGGGCGCCACGATCGAGGTGGGCGGTGACTGGTTCGACGTGATCCCGCTGGAGGACGACAAGACCGCGCTCGTCGTCGGGGACGTCATGGGCAGCGGCATCAGCGCCGCCGCCACGATGGGCCGGCTGCGCACCGCGACGAAGGCTCTGGCCTCGCTAGATCTGGACCCCGCGCGGATCCTGGAGCACCTGGACCGGATCACCGACGGCCTGGAGCAGGCCATCGCCACCTGCCTGTACGCCGTCCACGACCCGCATCTGCGGCAGTGCCGGATCGCCAACGCCGGGCATCTGCCCCCGGCCCGGGTCCGCCCGGGCCGTCCCCCGGAGCTGCTCGACCTGCCCACCGGGGTTCCGCTGGGCGTCGGGGGCGTGGCGTTCTCCACCACCACCGTGGGTCTGGAACCGGGTGACCAGTTGGTCCTGTACACCGACGGGCTCGTGGAGACCCGGCGGCATCCGCTGGACCAGCGTCTGGAGACGCTGCTGACCCTGCTCGGCGATCCCCGACGCCCCTTGGAGGAGCTCTGCGACATGCTGCTGCGCACGCTGCACCAGCCGGACAACCATGACGACGTGGCCCTGCTGGTGGCCCGCGCGCAGCCGCTCACGCGGGACGCCCCGACCGACTGACGACGGGGCCGGACCCGCCCGCACGCAGGCGCTCACACGGGACACCCCCACCGGACTGACGACGGGGCCGGGCCCGCCCGCACACAACCGCTCACACACACCGACCGACCGACAGGGCCGGACCCGCCCGCACACAGGCGCTCACACGGGACACCCCCACCGGACTGACGACGGGGCCGGGCCCGCCCGCACACAGCCGCTCGCGCAGAACCCACTCATCGCCAGACGGCGGAGGCCAGACCCGCCCGCACACAGCCGCTCACACAGCACACCCCGCACCGCCTGACGGCCGGCCGGGTCTGCCCGATGCGCCCGGCGGGAATCGGCCCGCAGACCCCGGCGCGCCAACAGGCCCTGGGCGTGCCGACGGAGTCTAGGGCTGCGTGCCGATGACCACGTTCGCGTACAGCTCCTCGGAGACGGCCAGGCGCGGGCTCAGGCCGGCCCTGGTGAAAGCTTCCATGGCGGCCGGGGCCTGGCGTTCGCTCGTCTCGACGAGGAGACAGCCGCCGGGGGCCAGCCAGGCGGGGGCACCGTCCGTGACGCGGCGCAGCACGTCGAGGCCGTCGGCGCCGCCGTCGAGGGCGACCGGCGGTTCGTGATCGCGGGCCTCGGACGGGAGGAGCCCGACTTCTCCGGTCGGGACGTAGGGGACGTTGGCGGCGAGGACGTCGACACGGCCGCGCAGCCCGGCCGGCAGTGCCTCGAACAGGTCCCCGGAGTGCACCCGGCCCCCGAGGGACGCGATGTTGCGCCGGGCGCAGCGGACGGCGGCCGGGTCGATGTCGGCGGCGTGCAGTTCGACCGGGCCGAGCGCGGCGGCCAGCGCCGCGCCCACCGCGCCCGACCCGCAGCACAGGTCCACGACGACGCGGGCGTCCCCGGCCTGGGCGACGGCCTGCTCGACCAGGAACTCGGTGCGGCGCCGGGGCACGAAGACACCAGGTTCCACGAGGATGCGCAGACCGAAGAACTCGGCCCAGCCCAGGACCTGTTCCAGCGGCAGCCCGGCCACGCGCCGGTCCACCAGGGCGGCGAGCTCCTCCGGTGTGCGGGCGGCCGCGAGGATCAGCTCCGCCTCGTCCTCGGCGAACACACAGCCGGCCGTGCGCAGCGCGGCGACGACCGCGGCACGCGAGGCCGGCGAGGAGGACCGGGCGGCAGGGCCGGAGGGGAAGGAGGGAGAGGACGCAGAAGAGGAAGGAGAAGTGGGAAGTTCGGGCATGGAGAGCCGAGACCTTTCGGGAGTCGAAGGGCGCTCCCCGCGGTCACCTATCGGCGGTGATCCGCGCCGTCACGAGGAGAGAGCACCCGACCTGACACAGCGGTGATGGGTCTCACCTCCTCGGCTTCCTGCGGCCCGGACCGTCCGTGACCGCAGGTCACCTTACCTCAACCTTCAGACAGCGACGGTCTCTTCGGCCTCCTCCTCGGCGGCTGCCCCGGCGGCCTGCCCGGCCTCCTTCGCGCGGAGCCCGTCCGGGCTCACGCGCTCCGTGACCGTGGTGGCCGCGTGCGCGCCGCCGGCCGCGTGTGCCACGTGACCCGCCGGTGTCCTCATCCTCTCGTAGCACGCGGCGCCCGCGGAGACCGCCAGGCCGATCAGCAGCCACACCACCAGCGTCCACACGTCGCGGCTCAGCCCTTCGCCGCCGAGGTACAGCAGGCTGCGGGCGCCCTCGACGAACCCGGCACCGTTCCAGAAGGCGTGCAGGGTGCCGAAGAAGCCGTTCTGCAGCTCGGGCCGGAACAGGCCGCCGGAGCTGGTGAAGTTGAGCATCACGAACAGCACCATCATCGTGAGCGTGGTCCACCGCTTCAGGAAGGTGTGCAGGCCCACGCCGATGAAGAGGATGCCCGCGGAGTAGAGCCAGGCCATGCCCCAGACCCTCGCGAGATCGTGGTCCACGAGGTGGAAGACGGGCCCGGCGAGAGTTGCGCCGATGCCGCTGACCACGGCGGACACAGCCAGCGTGAGCAGGGCCCGGATCCGCATCGGCAGGGCGGCGCCGGCGGCACCGAGCGCGGCGACGGAGGCGTAGGAGCCGATGCTCACCGCGATCAGCAGGAAGAACAGGCCCTGGCCGGTCGGGTCGCCGGCGGCCGGCCTGGCCACGTCCGTCACCTTCAGCGGCACGCCCTCCTCGGCGGCCACGGGCGTGAAGACCTTCTCGACCGCTGTCGCGCCCGTGTCGGAGGCGGCACCGGCGACCACGAGCTCCGGCGCCCTGGCGCTCGGCACGTAGGCCCCGGTGATGTCCCGGGACTTCAGCAGGTCCACGGCCTGGGCCCGGGTCCCGACCGTGCGCACGTCGAGCCGGTCACCGGCCTCGTCCTTGAGCGTCTGGGCGAACACCTTCGCCTGCGGGCCCTGCCCGACGACCGCGACGGGCAGATGGTGCGGCTGAGGGGTCACGAACGCGCCCATGTACGCAAGCCCCATGCCCAGGCACATCAGCAGCGGGGTGATCAGGTGGGTGAGTACATGGCGCAGCGCAGGCGACCTCATCGCTCCCGACCTCCAAATGGTTGGCATATACAACTTCGTTTGCAGTTGTACTATACAACCAGACCAGCCGGGAGGTGTTCCGTGACAGCAGCCGACGGGCCCGACGTGACGCACGAGACAGCCGTCGGACAGGGCGAGAGCGCGGGGGAGGCGGCCGTCGAGACCATCCACCGCGAGATGACGGTCTTCGCCCGCCGGGCCAGGGCCTCGGCCGGACGGATGCACCCCGAGCTGTCCCTGGTGTCGTACACCCTGCTCGGGCACTTGGAGGAGCGCGGCGGCTGCCGCGCCACCGACCTGGCCGCGCACTACGCGCTGGACAAGTCCACGGTCAGCCGGCAGGTGGCCGTACTGGAGCGGTCCGGCCTCATCGAGCGGCGCCAGGACCCGGAGGACCACCGGGTGCAGGTGCTGCACCTGACGGACGCCGGCAGGCAGATCCTCGCCCAGGTCACCGAGAGCCGCCGGGCGGCCTTCCAGGAGCGCCTGACGGAGTGGCCGCAGGAGGACCTGGAGAGGTTCGCGGCCTATCTCACCCGCTACAACGCGTGGACCCCGACGCGGAACGCGGGCTGACGCGTCGGGCCCGCCGCCCGTGCCCGGCCTGCGGTCGCAGGCCCCCCCGCGCCCGCGACCGCAGGCCGCCGCCCGTACCCCGCTACGCCACCGGCACGGAGGGCCGCCCGCCGGCCAGCCGCGCCGGCGGACGCGCCGCGAGGAAGGCGGTGCGGCGCCGCAGCCGGAAGCCCAGCGACTCGTACAGCCTGATGGCTCCGGTGTTCCGGGCGCCTGTGTGCAGGAACGGGGTCTCGCCGCGCTCGCGGATGCCGTGGGCGACGGCCAGGATCAGCCGGGTCGCCAGACCCTGGCCGCGGTGGGCGGGGTCGGTGCAGACCGCGCTGATCTCCGTCCAGCCCGGCGGGTGCAGCCGCTCCCCCGCCATGGCGACCAGGGCGCCGTCACGGCGTATGCCCAGGTAGGTACCCAGTTCGATGGTGCGGGGCAGGAACGGGCCGGGCTGGGTGCGCGCGACCAGGTCGAGCATCTCCGGAACGTCGGCAGGGCCGAGACGTACCGCCTCGGCTTCGGGGGCCGCGGCCAGGCCGTCGTCCACGAACTGCACGCCCTCCACCTGGAACGTGATGTCCCAGTCCGCCGGGACCCGCCCCACGAAGCCGGACAGCGGGACCTCGGCGCCGGGTCCGGCCAGGGCCGCCAGATCGGCCCAGTCCCCGGTGTCCGGCTCGTCGGGCAGGGCCAGCCAGGGCGAGACGTCGACCGGGTAGCGCAGGACTCTGCCGCGCCGCTCGGCGAAGCGGGCGTGCGGGCCGGTGAGGGAGGCCAGGGCCGGGTTGTCGAGGACGTGCCCGGACACCCGTTCGGTCGAGGTCATCCGGCGACCTCGATCACGGCCTTGCCGCGGGCGTGTCCGTCCTCCACACCGCGCAGCGCCTCACCGGCCCGCTCCAGCGGGAATGTCCGCGTCACGTGCGGGTCCAGGTCGCCGCGCACGACCAGATCCGCCAGCGCGTCCAGGACGGCAGCGGTACGGGCGCGGACCACCCGGGAACCGCCCAGCGCCTCGACGTCCTGCTGCGGCGCACCGGCGGTGATCAGCTTCGTCCGGTCGGCGAGCAGGCCGGCCGCCTGGGTGAGCACCTCGCCGCCGACCAGGTCGTAGACGGCGTCGACGCCGTCCGGGGCCGCCGCGCGCGCCCGTTCGTCCCACCCCGGTCCGGAGGGCACGTGCACCGCGCCGAGCGACTCCACGAAGTCCTTCTTGCCCTGGCTCGCCACCCCCACGACCCGCAGGCCGAAGGCGCGGGCGATCTGTGCCACCGCCCCGCCGACGCCGCCACCCGCACCGGTGACGAGCACGGTCGCTCCCGCGGGCAGGTCCAACTGCCGCAGCCCGTCGTAGGCCGTGGCCGCGGCGACGGGCAGTGTGGCGGCGTCCGCGTACGAGACCCCGGCGGGCTTGTGCGCGGTCACCGCGGCAGCCAGCAACGCGTATCGCGCATAACCGCCCGCCACCGTGTTGCCGAAGACCGCGTCCCCGACGGCGAAGCCGGTGACGCCCTCGCCCACCTCCTCCACGACCCCGGCCGCCTCGTTGCCGAAGACCACCGGGAAGACCCGCTCACCGCTCTCGCCCGGCCGGCGGAAGCCCGTGCGCTGCTTCCAGTCGACGGGGTTCACGCCCGCCGCCCGCACCGCGACCAGGATCTCGCCGGGCCCCGGCCGGGGCCGGTCCACCTCGACGAGCGCCTCGGTCTCCGGGCCGCCGTACCGGGTGAAGACGTACGCCTTCGGCATGGCTCCCACTCTCCTTCCTGTCCTTCTCGAGCACCGCCGTCACAGGGCGCCGGGGCCGCCGACGCCGCACACGGCAGCTGCAAGGAAGATCGCGCAGCGGCTATTCCCGAGGTGGAGCAGGCTTCATACGCCGTTGACGAAGGGCCTCCCGCCACGGCCCGGGCGACGCACGGCGCCCCAGGTCCCCGCCGCCGCGGCGCCCCGCTCCGGGGCCGGTCCGCCGAGCACGTACGGTGGGATGCACACACGAACGTCCCGCTCGACCCGCGGGCCGCCGGGCACGGCGGCCTGGAGGCACCCCCGCATGAACGTCACCCGAGGCTTCACCGGGCGTCCGCGCGCCGCCGACCCCGGCCTGCCGCCCGGGCAGTACGACGCCGCCGACGACTGGCCCGTGCTGTCCGCCGAGGTCACACCCGACATCGCGCCCGCGGACTGGACGTTCCGCGTCGACGGCCTGGTCGCCGAGCCGCGCACCTGGGACTGGGAGCAGGCGCGGGAGCTGCCGGCGTCGGGGTACGAGGGCGACATCCACTGCGTGACCGGCTGGTCGAAGTTCGGGGTGCGGTTCGAGGGCGTGACGCTGGACGTGTTCCTGGACGCGGTACGGCCCGACACCGCCGCCACGCACGCCGTGGCCTACGCCCACACCGGGTACACCACCAGCCTGCCGCTCGCGGACCTGCGGGGCGGGCGCGCCTGGATCGCGTTCGCGTACGACGGCGCGCCGCTGCCCGCCGAACACGGCGGTCCGGCGCGGCTGCTGGTGCCGCACCTGTACTTCTGGAAGAGCGCCAAGTGGATCGCGGGCCTCAGGATCCTCGACCGCGACGAACCGGGCTTCTGGGAGCAGAACGGCTATCACGCCCGTGGCAACCCCTGGGAGGAGCAGCGGTACTCCGGTGACTGAGACCTTCACGCCGCCGACCCGGTTCGCCGTGCCCGGCCGCATCGCGGTCAGCGAGCAGGCCGCCACCCGGTGGCAGATCGCGACCCTCACGGAGATCCGGCGGGAGACACCACGCGCCGCCACCTTCCGCCTGGCGGTGCCCGCCTGGTCCGGGCACCTGCCGGGGCAGCACCTGATGCTGCGGCTGACCGCGCCCGACGGTTACGTGGCCCAGCGCCACTACTCGATCGCCTCCGCGCCCGACGACTCCGGGCACATCGAACTGACCCTGGACCACGTCGAGGGCGGCGAGGTCTCCGGCTGGTTCCACACCGTCGCCCGGCCCGGCGACCGGGTGGAGGTGCGCGGCCCGCTGAGCGGTTTCTTCGCCTGGCCCGGCGACCGGCCGGCGCTGCTGCTCGGCGCGGGTTCCGGGGTCGTACCACTGATGTCGATGGTGCGGCACCACCGGGCGCGGCGGCTGACCGTGCCGTTGCGGCTGCTGGTGTCCGCGCGCACTCCGGAAGAGCTCGTCTACGCAAGGGAGTTCGGTGCGGAGACCACGCCGGTGTTCACGCGCGGCGCCCCGCAGGGCGTGCCGGTGGGACGGCTGTCGGCCGCACATCTGGCGCCGCTGGTGGAGCGGCAGCCCGCGGGCGGCTGGGAGGCGTACGTGTGCGGGTCCAACGGCTTCGCGGAGCACGCCTCGCGACTTCTCGTGGCGGCGGGCCTGCCCGTGGACCGCATCCGGATCGAGCGCTTCGGCTGACGAGGACCGAACGCTCCGGACGGGGAGCCGCGCACTCCGGCCGGCTTCTTGACAGGTACCCCGGCCCCTGCCAGGTGACCAGACGACCCGACAGGTGCCCCGCCCACTGCCGCTTGACCGGGCGACCCGACAGGTACCCCGCACCCCTGCCGCATGACCGGACAACCCCGACAGGTGCCCCGCCCACTGCCGCATGACCGGGCGACCCGACAGGTACCCCGCACCCCTGCCGCATGACCGGACAACCCCGACAGGTGGCCCGGCCACCTGCGCGGCCGGCGAACCGCCACCTCCGTCCGGCCCGCCGGACGGACCCGCCTGCCCAGCCGCTCCGGCCGGCGGACATCGGCCGGCGCGGGAGCTCGCCGTCGGGTGTGAGCCGCACGGACAGGGTCTGGCGACTCCTCCGAGCACCGCCGTACGGTGTGATCATCAGTGTCTCTTGCGCGAAGGCGGTTGTTGATGGCCCTGTTCGACCTTCCCCTCGACGAACTCCGTGAGTACCGCAGCGAGTCCACCGAGCCGGAGGACTTCGACGCCTTCTGGTCCAAGACCCTCCAGGAAGCCCGCGAGCACGACCTGAACGCCCGCTTCGACCTGGTCGACACGGGACTGACCACGGTCAAGGTGTACGACGTGACCTTCGCCGGGTTCGGCGGCCATCCGGTCAAGGGCTGGCTGACGCTGCCCGCCCGGGTCGACGGACCGGTGCCGCTGGTCGTGGAGTTCGTGGGCTACGGCGGCGGGCGCGGCCTCCCGCACCAGCACCTGCTGTGGGCGTCGTCGGGCCGGGCGCACTTCGTGATGGACACACGCGGCCAGGGCAGCGCCTGGGGCGGCGGAGGCGGCACCGCCGACCCGGTGGGCGGTGCGCCGGCGTATCCCGGCTTCATGACGCGTGGCATCGACGCGCCGGAGAACTACTACTACCGGCGGGTGTTCGCCGACGCGGTGCGCGCGATCGAGGCCGCGCGCTCGCATCCGCTGACCGATGCGGGCCGGACCGTGGCGATCGGCGCGAGCCAGGGCGGCGGCATCACGATCGCGGTGGGCGGCCTGGTGCCGGATCTGGCCGCGATCGGCCCGGACGTGCCCTTCCTGTGCGACTA
Organism: Streptomyces carpinensis; assembly: GCF_002154505.1. Lineage (GTDB taxonomy): Bacteria > Actinomycetota > Actinomycetes > Streptomycetales > Streptomycetaceae > Streptomyces > Streptomyces carpinensis. Next base: position 13,311 of record NZ_MUBM01000210.1, read on the forward strand.
TCCGCGCGCGGCGACGCTGACCGACCGTCACCCTTACCGGGAGATAGGCCTCTACCTCAAGACCCACCGCGGGCGCACCGAGGACGCGCTGCGCACCCTGTCGTACTTCGACGGCGTCCACTTCGCCGCCCGGGGCCGGGCCCCGGCGCTCTTCTCGGCGGCACTGGAGGACCAGACCTGTCCGCCGTCCACCGTCTTCGCCGCGTTCAACGCCTGGGCGCACGACGACAAGACGATCGAGGTGTACGACTTCAACGACCACGAGGGCGGCGGCCCCTACCAGGACGCGGCCAAGCTGCGCTGGCTGCGGTCCTACGCCTGAGCAGGCGCGGCACCCGGGCGGCCCGGACCGCACGGGTGGGATTCCGGGATGGATCACGGGCGGATTTCGGCCGAACCGCCCGGCCGATCTTCCGTACTGGTTTAGACCAATGGTAGATCTGGTGGCACAATGAGCCCGAGCGGCTACGGTACGTCACCAACAGGAGGCGGGGCATGGCCCGCACCACCCCCCGGAACCACCCGACGACGGAGGAAACGGCCGAGGAACGGCCGCTGTACTGGAGAGTCGCCGCCGAACTGCTCGGAGAGCTGCGCGACGGCACCGTTGCACCCGGTGAACGGCTGCCGGGCGAGCGGCAGTTGGCCGCGCACTTCGGGGTCAGCCGGGAGACCGTCCGGCAGGCGCTGGAGGTGCTGCGCCGCGACGGCCTGATCGCCACCGACCGGCGGGGCAGCCATGCCACGCTGACCGGACCGCCCGCCGAGGCACCCTCCCCCTTGACTTTCCCGGTCGGCGCCCGCACCGCCGACCGGGACGCCTTCGACCGGGCCACCGTGGCCTGGGAGACGCCCCCCGCGGAGCATGCCGCGGCTCTGGGCCTCGCCCCGCACCGCCCGACCCTGGTGCACCGCTACCGGTCCGCGGCGGCCGACGGCACCGCGCTGCGCACGGCGGTGACCTCCTTCTCCGCCGTGGCCCTCGCCGAGGTCGAGGAGCTGGCCCGCTACCGCGACCGCGCCGACGGCTCGTGCGCCGCACAGCTGCGGCGGACCTATGACTGGATGCGCCGGGCGGGCCTGACCCTGCATCACCGGGACTCGATCACCCGGCTCGAGGAGGGCTCCTCGGTACGGGTGATCCGGCGCGTCCACGACCAGTACGCGCGTCCGCTGGAGATCACCGACCTGATCGTGGACGCCCGGCAGGACGCCCTCGTCTACGAGTTCACCCTGCCGGCGGCGGTCTGACCCGTCACCCCCGGCCGGACAGGGTGAGGACCCGTCAGGAGTCCGTGACGGCCGGCCTGCGCGCCGCGATCATCCGGGCCCGCGGGCTGCCGTCGGCGCGGCGGCCGAACCCGGGCAGCGCGTACAGCTCCACCCGGAAGCCCGCGCGCTCCAGCTCCCGCCGTACGTCGCCGAAGCGGAAGGCGCGGTAGTACATGACGAACGGCGGCCGCCACAGGGCGTTGCGCACCCGCATCACCGCGTCGAAGCCGAGCAGCGTCCAGAACGCCCTCGCGCGCGGACGCGGCGGGGCGAGAACCGGGAACGCGAACAGCCCGCCGGGCCGCAGCGCCGCGTGGACCCGGCCGAAGAGCCCGGGCAGCTCGGCGGGGAGGAAGTGGCCGAGCGCGCCGGAGCTGACGACGAGGTCGAAGGCGGAGGAGAAGGGCAGCGCGCGGGCGTCCGCACGCACCAGAGCGGCCCGTGGACCCGCTGCCGGGAGCCGTTCTGCCGCGACGGCGAGCATGCCGGCACTGAAGTCGACGCCGGTGACCGTCCTCCGGCACACGCGGGCCAGCACGTCGAGGCCGGCGCCCGTGCCGCAGCACAGGTCGAGCCCGTCGTCGTAGGGCCCGGTGCTCTCCAGGACCGAGCCGACGGCGTCAAGCACCGGCTCCGGGGTCCGGAACGGGGTGCGGTCGAACTTCGGCGCGAGCAGGTCGTAGCCCCGCTCGACCGAGGACAGCGCCTGAACGGCGAGCTCGCGGAGCGTGGGGCCTTCGGGGCTGAACATCCGCTTCAGCTTAGACCGTCGCACGCTCGGTGACGGGGCGAGCACACTCGCGGACCACCGGGGACCGGTCCGTGGTACATTGCAAACAGCACGCGTGTACGCCCCCTTGCGGGCGCCGGTGCGAGTTCTCCTTCATTTCGGCCGATCCGTCCGCCGCCTCGGGCGGCGCGTCCGGCCCATCGGCCTTCTGCCACCACCCGGTGAGTCGTGGTGTACGGCCCGCGTTCGCGGGTCCGGCGTACCCAAGGTGGTGTTCTCCGCCGCCGGAGGTCCTGCTCCGCGCAGCCTCCGCCCCGCGGCTTCTCCCTCTTCCCGCACACCTGTCGTGTCATCCGTCCGTGAAAGGACCACCACCCATGACCACCACACTCGAACATCCTCCGGTACGGCCGCAGCCGTCCCCGGCCGCCCGGCTCGTCGCCGGTGTCCTGGACATCGACGCGAGCGGGAAGGGCCGGCTGCGCGGTGCGGACCTGCTGCCCTCCCCCACCGATCCCCAGGTCTCCGCCGCCCTGATCCGCCGGCACGGCCTGCGCAGGGGCGACCTGGTCGACGGCGTGCTGGGAGACCGGCACGTCCTCACCGGCGTCGCACGTGTGGGCGGGCGCGCGCCGGAAGAACTGCGGGGCCGGCGCCGCTTCGGGGACCTCACCCCGCTGCACCCGAGCGAGCGGCTGCGCCTGGAACATCCGGCCGCCGGTCTCACCGGGCGCGTGGCGGACCTGGTCGCCCCCATCGGCAAGGGCCAGCGCGGACTCGTCGTGGCGCCGCCCAAGACCGGCAAGACCGTCCTCGTCCAGCAGATCGCGGCCGCCGTCGCGGGGAACCACCCCGAGTGCCGGCTGATGGTCATGCTGCTGGACGAGCGCCCAGAGGAGGTCACCGACATGCGGCGCTCCGTGCGCGGCGAGGTCTACGCCTCCACGTTCGACCGGACCCCCGCGCAGCACATCGCGCTCGCCGAACTCGTCGTGGAGCGGGCCAAGCGGCTCGTGGAGGCCGGCGAGGACGTCGTCGTGCTCCTGGACTCCCTGACCCGGCTGTGCCGGGCCCACAACAACGCGGCCGCAGCCGGTGGCCGCACCCTCAGCGGCGGCGTCGACGCGGCCGCGCTGCACGGCCCCAAACGGCTGTTCGGGGCGGCGCGGTCGGCCGAGGAGGGCGGTTCGCTCACCATCCTCGCCACCGCGCTGGTCGAGACCGGTTCCCGCGCCGACGACTTCTTCTTCGAGGAGCTGAAGGGCACCGGCAACATGGAACTGCGGCTGAGCCGCGAACTCGCCTCCCGTCGCGTCTTCCCGGCCGTCGACATCCAGGCCTCCGGCACCCGCCGCGAGGAACTGCTCCTCTCCCCCAGCGAGTTGACGGCCACCCGCGGGCTGCGCCGCGTGCTGCGCGACCGTGACGGGCGGACCGGCCTGGAAACCCTGCTGGACCGGCTGCGCGACGCCCCCGACAACGCCACCTTCCTGCGACGGATCCAGCCGACACTGCCGAGCGGCTAGGACGGCGCCCGCGGCGACCCGAACGGCGGCGGCCGCTGGGACATCCGGGTGCTCGTGGTCCCCGTTCGGCCCTCGGCAACATCCCGCCCCCGGCGGTTCGTTCCTAGCTTTGCGATATGAAGATCCGATTTTCTCCCCGAGCGACCACGTCGGCCTGCGCGCTGTGCACGGCGGGCATGCTTCTGCTGGCCTCACCGGTGGCGGCGACGGGCCGGGCCGGATCGGACCCGGGCGCCCAGGGGCAGCCGAAGACGGCGGTGCCCCAGCCGGCCCTGCTGGAGCGCGAGGGCACACAGGTCAGGCTGCACCCCGAAGCGCCCGACACGCCGGAGGTCTCCGCGCTGTCCTGGCTGGTGGCCGACGCGGACACCGGCGAGGTCCTCGCCGCGCACAACGCGCACGAGAAGCTGCCCCCCGCCAGCACCCTCAAGACACTGTTCGCGCTGACCGTGCTGCCGACCCTGCCCGGGAGCGCCACGCACACCGTCAGCCACGACGACCTGAGGGGAATCGGCGAGGGCAGCAGCCTGGTCGGCGTCGTCGAGGGCCACACCTACCGAGTGGCCGACCTGTGGCGCGGGGTGTTCCTGAACTCGGGCAACGACGCCGTGCACGTGCTCGCCGCGCTGAACGGCGGATGGGACCACACGGCCCGGCAGATGCAGGCCAAGGCCCGTACGCTGGGCGCCCCGGACACCCACGTCGTCTCGCCCGACGGCTACGACGCCGACGGGCAGGTGTCCTCGGCGTACGACCTGGCGGTCTTCGGGCGGGCCGGGCTGCGCAACCCGGACTTCGCGCGCTACTGCTCCACCGCCGCGGCCGCCTTCCCCGGCGACGGCGGCACGACGTACCAGATCGCCAACACCAACCGGCTGCTGACCGGCGCCGACGGGGTGAAGCGCTATCCCGGTCTGATCGGCATCAAGAACGGCTACACCAGCAAGGCGGGCAACACGCTCGTCGCCGCGGCCCGCCGGAACGGACGCACGCTCCTCGTGACGGTGATGCACCCGCAGAAGGGAGGCGGCCTCGCGGTCTACGAGGAGGCACGATCGCTGCTGGACTGGGGGTTCGACGCCACCGGGCGCGTCGATCCGGTCGGCTCCCTGGACGCGCTGCGCCCGGTGGCCCACACGACGCGGCCGGCGCCCTCGGCCGCCGCTTCGCGAGCCGCGGGATCGGAGGCGGGGGTCGTCTGGGGCTGGCCGGAGGCGGGCGCGGTCGGCGGCGCCGCCGGGCTGGGCGCGGGGGTGGTGATGGTGGCCCTGCGGCGCAGGAGCAAGCGGCTCGCCCGCGACTGACGGATCAGAACACCGACAGGCCGGTGAGCGTGGTGAAGCGGTCCAGAGCCGCCACGCCCGCCACCGAGTTGCCCCGCTCGTCCAGCCCGGGACTCCACACGCACAGCGCGCACCGGCCGGGCACGACGGCGATGATGCCGCCGCCCACACCGCTCTTGCCGGGCAGGCCGACCCGGTAGGCGAAGTCGCCCGCCGCGTCGTACGTTCCGCAGGTCAGCATGATCGCGTTGACCTGCTTGGCCTGACTGCGGCTGAGCAGCCGGGTGCCGTCGGCGCGGATGCCGTGCCGGGCCAGGAACGTGGCGGCGAGGGCCAGGTCGGCGCAGGACGCCGCGATCGAGCACTGACGGAAGTACTGGTCGAGGAGGGCCGGCACCGGGTTGTCGATGTTGCCGTAGGACGCCATGAAATGGGCGAGGGCCGCGTTGCGGTCGCCGTGCGCGGTCTCGGAGGCGGCGACCTCCTCGTCGAAGTCCAGGTCCGGGTTGCCGCTCTCGGCGCGCAGCAGGGCGAGCAGTTCACCGGCCGCGTCCCCGGTGCGGGTCTGGAGGCGGTCGGTGACCACCAGGGCGCCCGCGTTGATGAACGGGTTGCGCGGGATGCCGTTCTCGTGCTCCAGCTGCACCAGGGAGTTGAACGGGTTGCCGGACGGCTCGCGGCCCACGTGTTCCCACAGCTCGTCGCCCTCGCGGGCCAGGTCGAGGGCGAGGGTGAAGACCTTCGTGATGGACTGCGTCGAGAACGGCTCCCGCCAGTCCCCCACCCCGTACACCGTGCCGTCCAGCTCGGCGACGGCCATGCCGAAGGCGCGCGGGTCGCGGGCCGCGAGCGCCGGGATGTAGTCGGCGGGACGCCCGCGGCCGGGCGTGTGCTCGATCTCCTCGGCGATGCGCTTAAGAACCGGCTGGTAGGTGAGGGACGACGGGGGGACTGCCATGATCACCATTGTGCCTCCGGGCCGGTCCTGGTGCGCCGCAGCGACTCAGGCCACGGGCGCGCAGCTGCCCGCCACGACCTCCGGCCGCAGCAGGTCGGCCAGCCGCTCGGCGGGCAACAGGCCCTTCTCCAGGACCAGTTCGGCGACGCCGCGACCGGTGGCGAGGGCCTCCTTGGCGATGTCGGTGGCTGCGGTGTAGCCGATGTGCGGGTTGAGGGCGGTGACCAGGCCGATGGAGTTCTCCACGGTGGCGCGCAGCACCTCGGTGTTGGCGGTGATGCCGTCGACGCAGCGCTCGGCGAGCGTCAGGCAGGCCGCCCGCAGGTGGGTGATGCTCTCGGACAGGGAGTGCAGGATGATCGGCTCGAAGGCGTTGAGCTGGAGCTGCCCGGCCTCGGCGGCCATGGTGATGGTGACGTCGTTGCCGATCACCTCGAAGGCGACCTGGTTGACGACCTCGGGGATCACCGGGTTGACCTTGCCGGGCATGATGGACGAACCGGCCTGCACCGGCGGCAGGTTGATCTCGCCGAGGCCCGCGCGCGGCCCGGAGGAGAGCAGGCGCAGGTCGTTGCAGCTCTTGGAGAGCTTGACCGCGATCCGCTTGAGCACGCCGGACATCTGGACGAACGCTCCGCAGTCCTGGGTGGCCTCGACCAGGTTGGCCGCGGTGACCAGGGGCAGTCCGGTGATGTCGGAGAGGTGGCGGCGGGCGGCTTCGGCGTAGCCGGCGGGCGCGTTCAGGCCGGTGCCGATCGCGGTGGCGCCGAGGTTGATCTCTTGGACCAGCTCGACGGCCTCGGCGAGCCGGCTGCGGTCCTCGTCGAGCATCACGGCGTACGCGGAGAACTCCTGGCCGAGCGTCATGGGCACCGCGTCCTGCAGCTGGGTGCGGCCCATCTTCAGTACGTCGCGGAACTCGACGGCCTTGCGGGCGAAGGCGTCCTGGAGCACGGCCATCGCCTTGAGCAGCCCGCGCACCGCGAACACCGTCGCGACCTTGACGGCGGTCGGGTAGACGTCGTTGGTGGACTGGCCGAGGTTGACGTCCTCGTTGGGGTGCAGGTGCCGGTACTCGCCCTTGGCGTGGCCCAGCAGTTCCAGGGCCCGGTTGGCGACGACCTCGTTGGCGTTCATGTTGGTGGAGGTGCCGGCGCCGCCCTGGATCACGTCGACGACGAACTGGTCGTGCAGGTCGCCGGCGCGGATCTCACGGCAGGCGGCGACGATGGCGGCGGCCTTGCGCGGGTCCAGCAGGCCCAGCTCCTCGTTGGCGAGGGCGGCGGCCTCCTTGACGGCGGCCAGGGCGTCGATCAGGTGCGGGTAGGCGGAGATCGCGGTTCCGGTGACGGGGAAGTTCTCCGTGGCGCGCAGGGTGTGGATGCCCCAGTACGCGTCGGCGGGGACGTCGCGGTCGCCGAGCAGGTCGTGTTCGCTGCGGGTGGCGGCGGTCATGAGGGTGCGGCCTCTTTCGGAGGTACGAAGGGTGAGGGTGTCGCGCGTGGTCAGGCGCAGGCGGTGAGCGGCGCCGGGTCCAGGGCACCGACCGGGCGGACGCTGCCGACCGGTCGGCCGCCGCCGAGCAGCGTCTCGCCCGCGAACTCTGTGAGCAGCTCCGCGTCGACGCCGGCCCGGGCGAGGGCCGCGGCGGCGACCGGGACACGGGCCCGGTTCGCACCGTCGGCGATCTTCACGGCGACGGCCCGGCCGTCGGGCAGTGCGGCGACCTGGACGCCCTCGAATCCGTCCTTGGCGAGCAGTCCGGGCACGGCCCGCATCAGCGCGGCCACGTCCCGGCCGGAGCCGGAGGCCATCTCCGCGTGCGCACGCATCGCGTCGGCCACGCGGGACTCGGGGGTGCCGGGGGCGGCGGTGGTGATGCGGGCGACGGCGCGGGCCAGGCCGTGCAGGGAGACGGCGAACAGGGGCGCGCCGCAGCCGTCGACGGTGACGCGGGCGATGCGCTGCCCGGTGAGGTCCTCCACGGTCTCGGCGACGGCCTGCTGGAGGGGGTGGGCCGGGTCCAGGTAGTCCTTGCGGGACCAGCCGTTGAGCTTGCAGGTGTAGAGCATGGCCGCGTGCTTGCCGGAGCAGTTCTGGGCGAGCCGGGAGGGCAGCCGGCCCTCGCGCACCCAGGCGTCCCGGACGACCGGGTCGAACGGCAGGTCGGGGACGTTGCGCAGGTCTTCCTCGGTCAGTCCGGCCAGTTCGAGGATCCGCCGCGTGCCGGCCAGATGGCGTTCCTCGCCCGAGTGGCTGGCGGCGGCGAGCGAGAGCAGCTCGCCCTCCAGCGGGAGGCCGGCCCGCACCATGGCCACGGCCTGGACGGGCTTGATCGCCGAGCGCGGGTAGAACGCCGCCTCGACGTCGCCGAGCTGGAAGTCGACCCGGCCGTCGGTGCCGAGGACGACGACGGAGCCGTAGTGGACGCCCTCGGTCACCCCGCCGCGGACGAGGTGGGCGACGGGGGCGTGGAGGGGTTCGCGGACGAGGGGTGCCTCCGCGGAAGAGCTGCTGTACATCACTGCCTGCATCACTGGTGGGTGGGTTTCGTGGGCCTGCGCGGGGTTCACGCGCCGGCCCCGGTGGGAGTGCGGGCGGCACGGCCGCGCGGGCCGGACCGGTTCGCCGCCGGCGCCGCCGCGAAAAGCGGCGGGCACGGCGCGGTGGTGTGGTCGGCGGGTCTGCTCACGCCTCGGTTCCGCCGTCCGTGGGCTGGGCCGGGCGCGCGGCGCGCACGATGTCGGTGAGGGTCTTCTCGACCCGGTCCAGGTGGTGCGACATGGCCGCCACCGCGTCGTGCTCGGAACCGTCCGTCAGCGCCTCGACGATCGCCCGGTGCTCACGGTTGGACTGCTCGCGCCGGTCGCCCAGCTCGTTCAGGAAGGCGGACTGGCGGGCGAGCGCGTCCCGGATCTCCTCGATGACCCGGCGGAAGACCGGGTTCTGGGCGGCCTGGGCGACGGAGAGGTGGAACAGCGTGTCCAGCGCGACCCACGAGGTGGTGTCGGTCTCCTGCTCCATCCGCTCCAGCAGGTGGAGCAGATGGTCCAGGTCCTCGGGGGTGCGCCGCTGCGCCGCGTAGCCGGCGACCGGGATCTCGATGTGCCGGCGCACCTCCAGCAGGTGACTGGCCGAGTAGTCGCCGAAGGTGGGGTCCTCCACGGCGCCGGCGATCACGAAGGTGCCCTTGCCGGTCCTGGACACGGTCAGGCCCATGGTCTGCAGCGCACGCAGCGCCTCGCGCAGCACGGGCCGGGAGACCTCCAGGGTGCGGCACAGCTCGGCCTCGGAGGGGAGCTTGTCGCCGATCGCGTACTCGCCGCGCTCGATGGCGCCCCGCAGGTGGGTGAGCACCGCTTCCATCGCGCTGACGCGCCGCGGTACCAGTCCACCTGTCTGGCTGTCTGACAGGTTCACGCGCCGATCGTGCGGGTACCGGGCGCTTCCTGTCAAGCGAAGCGATCAGATACTCAGGGCGTCGATGTCGCAGTCGACCCCCGTTGGCCGCGTCCAGGGTGGCCTGGTGATCGGCGGCGCTTTCTCGTACCGCTCCATGGCCTCCACGGTCTCACCCGGGCCCTTGAGGTCGCAGGACAGTGAGCGCCGGACGGCCGGGGTCGACGGGTGGTCCTGGCCGCGGCCACGACGCTCTGCTTCAGCGCGCCCCGGGCGTAACGCACCCTCGCGGCCCCTCGGCCGTCCACGGTGCTGTGCGCGGCCACCGGCAGCGGGCCCGCACCCCGCGGAAGCCTGCGCCCGCCGTCGTGGAGCGCGAGAGGGGCCAGATCACCCCGGTCGGTCAGTAACGCCCCGGAGGGGGACTGTCCAGCGGCGGGGGTGGTGAGGCCTCGGGAAGGACGTCCGCACGCGCCGACCGTCCGCGGCCGGGAAGGTCGACGCGCACGTGCCCGGCGCCAGGGACGGCGCCGTCCTCGGACGGTATCCGGAGCTGTCCTCGCTCTGGCCCCACAGTGATCGTCTCCCCCGTACGTCACGCATGTGCCGAACCTGTTCCCTCAGTGTAAGAGGGCATTCCTCTCAGGTTTTCGATCGTGCGCCGGGGGATTTGGGACGCGCTCCCCTGTGCGGTCAGGCGTTGAGCGCGCCCGTGCCCAGCAGGCCGAAGAGCAGGACGCCGACGACGATCCGGTACACGACGAAGGCGTTGAAGGAGTGCTTCGCGACGAACTTCAGCAGCCAGGCGATGGAGGCGTAGGCGACGACGAAGGAGACGATCGTGCCCACCGCCAGCGGTGCCGCGCCCACACCCGCGCCGAGGGCGTCCTTCAGCTCGTACAGGCCGGCGCCCGTGAGGGCCGGGATGCCGAGGAAGAAGGACAGGCGGGTGGCGGCTACGCGGTCCAGGTCCAGGATGAGCGCGGTGGACATGGTGGCGCCGGAGCGGGAGAAGCCGGGGAAGAGCAGGGCGAGGATCTGCGAGGTGCCCACCAGCATCGCGTCCTTGAAGGACGTGTCGTCCTCGCCGCGCTTGTGGCGGCCCATCTGGTCCGCGCACCACATCACACCGCTGCCGACGATCAGCGAACCGGCGACCACCCACAGCGAGGCCAGCGGGCCCTCGATCAGGGGCTTGGCGGCCAGGCCCACCGCGACGATCGGGATGGTGGCGTAGATGACCCACCAGGCGAACTTGTAGTCGTGGTGGTACCGCTCCTCGCGGTTGGTGAGACCGCGCAGCCAGGCGGAGACGATCCGCACGATGTCCTTGAAGAAGTAGACGAGCACGGCGGCGATGGCACCGACCTGGATGACGGCGGAGAACCCGACCACGGCCTTGTCGTCCACGGGGATGTTCATGAGCCCCTCAGCGATCTTGAGGTGGCCGGTGGAGGACACGGGGAGGAACTCGGTCACCCCCTCGACGACTCCGAGGACGGCGGCCTGACCGACGGAGATGGCGCTCATGGGATCCAGTTCTGGGAAAGGTTGGTCGACAGTGTTGTAGACGGTCTTGCGTTGCAGACACTCTTACTACGCCAAGATGAAGTCCCGGTGACCTACGACCACAGAGCCTGTGACATCCAGACTCCGGCGAAGGCGGCACCGAGGCCCGCAACGACACTCGCGACGGCGTTGGCGGCAGCGTAGAGCCCCGCGCCGGTCTCGGTCAGCCTCAGGGTCTCGTACGAGAACGTCGAGTACGTCGTCAGGGCCCCGCACAGGCCGGTGCCCAGCAGCAACTGCGGGTGCGGGCCGACGGCCCCTGCCGACACGGCCCCGGTCAGCAGCCCCAGGATCAGACAGCCGGTGACGTTGACCACGAAGGTGCCCCAAGGGAAGACCGAGTCGTGACGGGACTGCACCGCGCGGTCGGTGAGATAGCGCAGCGGGGCGCCGACCATGGCCCCCACGGCCACCAGCAGCCAGTTCACAGCGAGTTCCCACCGTTCCCGCCCGTGCCGCCGAGATCACCACGGCCTGGCCCGCGGTCGTGTCCGCCGCCCGGTCCACGGCCGGCCCAGGAAACGACCTCGCAGTCGTCGAGGACGACGAGCCCCTCGGTGACCAACTCGTCCAGCCGCGGCAGAAAGGCCCGTACCCGATCCTCGGTGTCGACGATCATGATCGCCACGGGCAGGTCCTCACTCATCGACAGCAACCGCGAGGTGTGGATGAGGGAGGAAGCACCGAAGCCCTCGATGCCGCGGAAGACGCTCGCGTGGACCAGGCCGGCGGCGTGCGCCCGGTGCACGATCTCCGAGTAGAGGGGCTTGTGGTGCCAGGTGTCGTTCTCGCCGACGAAGACGGTCACGCGCAGGGCGCCGCCGGTGAGCCTCGTCATGACTGCCGCCACCTCAGCACCCGGCGGGCCGCCGTCGCGCCGATCCACACCGCCGCGAGCGCCGCGCACAGTGTCCCGGCGAGGTAGGCCAGACCGGTGCGGGGGTGGCCGGCGTCGGTCAGCCTCTGGATGTCCACTGCGTAGGTGGAGAAGGTGGTGAAACCGCCGAGCACACCGGTGCCGAAGAACGGGCGGACCAGGCGGTGTGCGGCCCACACCTCGGTGATGACCACCATGAAGACCCCCATCACCGCGCAGCCGACGACATTGGTCCAGAACGTCGCCCAGGGGAAGCCGCCGGGCGGCGTCGGCCACAGCAGCAAGGCCGCGTAGCGGGCGAAGGCGCCGAGCACACCGCCGAGCGCCACCACAGCGACGACCGGCGCCTGGACACGCCAGGTGTGCTGCCGCGCCGCACGACGGGGCCCGACACCCAGGCTCTCGGTTTCCGGCGCTGTCATCGTCGTACGTCTCCTACTCGCCCGGGCCCTTCGGACATGCGGGGCCGCTGCCTTCGCAAGTAGGGACCGTTGGCGGCGTCGGTGCCGCGGTTCGGGTACGGCGGGCCCCACCGCCGCGCCGCGACGGTGATCGCGGCCGTGCAACAGCGTAGCGCCGGGCCACGAGGCGGGTCATGCCGAGGGCATGCGGGCACGCCTCCCCGAGCCCTCGGTCACCAGCCCTTCTCGAAGAGCCGGGCCACCTCGGCGATGCGGAACTCGTCGCGCCGGTAGTACGTGCGGCGGCGGATCCGGCGGGTGCGCAGCAGGCCGAGGTCGGCGAGGAGGGCGAGATGCGTCTCGGCGACGCGGCGGGGGATGCCGAGGCCGGCGGCGACGGCCGCGGCGGTCGCGCCGTGCTCGGCCGGGTCGGTGTAGGGGCGGCGGCGTGGCCGGGGGGCGTGCGCGGACGGGTCCTTCAGCCACTCCAGGATGACCAGGCGCGTCCGGCCGGCGGGAGTCCTCAGCATCTCCGCCTCCTGTCGTCGAGGCCGTCCCGTCCTGACGTTTTCCCACTGTGCCGCCGGCCGACCCGTCGTGCACGGGACTCGACGGCGCTTTGTCCGGTACCGCACGGACGGCAGCAACCCGGCTCGGAGTCCTCGGGGCCGGTGGGCGCGGCCGGCGGGGTCGTAGGGGCTGTCAGGACCGAATGGGGGCGCACTCGCGCCACCGGCGTCTCGATCGCTCGGATCGATGCACGCGCATGCACCGCACTAGCATGCGGCGCATGGGAGCGAACGCGGGGGCCCGGCTGGCGGAGCAGTGGCGGGGCATCCTGTCGGTGCACGCGCGGACGATGTGCGAGATCGACCGCGCGCTGCACCCGCACGGCCTGTGCGCGAGCGACTTCGAGGTGCTCGACATCCTGACCGCCGGGACCGTCGAGGAGAGCCACCGGCGCCAGGTGCACGACCTCGCCGACCGGGTCCACCTCAGCCAGAGCGCGCTGTCCCGGCTCGTCGGCCGGCTGGAGAGGGAGGGCCTGGTCGAGCGGTCGGTGTGCGCGACGGACCGGCGCCGGATGTGGGTCTCGCTCACCCGCAAGGGCCGCGACCTGCATACAGAGGTGCTACCGCTGCAACGCGCGGCGCTGGAGCGCCCGCTGAGCGGCAGCTAGGCCCTGTAGTCGAACTCCCGTCTGCCCGGCGACGCCATGCACGCTCCCCCACTGCCTTCACGGCGCGGAAGGTGCCCCCACTCGCCGCACCGAGCCCAGGCCCAAGTACATCCAGTACGAGGGCCAGTGCCCGGCACACCGAGAGCACGCACCTGACGCCGCAGGGCCCGCCCTCCGGGCGGACGACGGGAGTTCGACGACAGGCCCTATGGCCTCTCGTTCGGATCATGCCGGGCTCGCGGGGTCCGGTGCCGCGCCTCGCCCCGTTGCCACGGGGCGGCGAGGCGGCCGTCCCGCCGCTCAACCCTGCGGACGGGCCAGCAGCGTGCGTACGCCCTCCGAGGTGAGCGTCAGTCCGTGCGGGGAGCTGGCGTCTATGGTCAGCGACAGGTCCTCGGCCGGCCACTGGGACGCCAGGGCTCCCAGAGGCACCAGGCGGTAACGGGAGATGAAGGGCAGCAGCTCCGACATCTCCAGTTCCGAGGTGAACACGGGCACCACCGGCACGCCTCCCGGCTGCTCCAGGACCGGCAGCGCCACCGCCGCCGGGTTGGTGGCATCCTCGTCACTCACGTCGTCGGGTACCGGGACCAGCACGTCGCTACCGGCGAGCGTGTCCAGCGCCGCGGTGTCCTCGGCGTTCTCGGCGAGCACGTCCAGCGCCCGCTGGGCGAGCGTGACGGTGTTGTCGTGCTGAGGTGTGTCCATGGCAATTCCCTGGTCGCGGCGGTCGTGCGGCCCGTTCGGAGGTAGTCGTAGGCGGTTCGCCCCCGATACGGTCCTGCTCGCGTACCCGACCACACGCGGCGCAATCGTCCCGGCGACGGGATTCCTCGGCCCCGCGAACTCGGCCGCACGCAGGTGGCCGTGGCCGGCCCGGGCGGCGGCGAGAGGTGAGCGGCGGGCCCTGGCGGTTACCCGGTTCATCCTGAATTCATCGGATTCGCTTCCGTGGCCGAGGAATTCGCATCCGCATCCCCGCCCGAAGAGGGAGAAGGAGTCATGGCCCACAGGACGAGCGCCCGGGACGTGGTGAAGGCCATCAAGGACGTCGACTTCCCGGCCGGCAAGGACGACCTGGTGCAGGCGGCGAGCCGGTCCGGTGCGCCGCAGGAGGTCGTCAAGGCGCTGCGCGGGATCCCGCCCGAGCAGTACGCCAACCGTGAGGAGGTGGCCCGGTCGGTGCGGACGTCCCCCGACTCCGGCCTCGGCACGAGCCCCGCACAGCGGGCCGAGCAGGCCCGCGAGGGTGGCAGGCAGGGCCAGTCCCAGCATCTGCGTGAGGTGCCGAAGCCACCGGTGGAGGACGAACTGGACCGGTGAGGCCCCACATGGACCGCTGAGGCCCTTGGTCAGCACCCGGGGCCTCGTCGAACCGCTGGCTCTCGTGGGCCGCTGCGCGACGGAGGAGGCGGACAGCGGCCGGACGGCGGTGACCGTCGGCCGGTCACGACGGCGGCGTAACCGCGACGCGGGCGGGCTCTCCGCCGTACGCGGCGCGGAGAGCCCTGGGGCTCACTTCCGAACCCATCGGTCTGAGTAACCAGGGGTTCGGGGGCGATTCGGCGCCGCCACGCCGAATCCGCACGCCCCTCACGGCGGGGGCGTCAGCGCGGCTGCTCGGGCAGGCGGACCCAGCCAAAGGACCGTTCGACGGCCCGCTGCCAGCTCTCGTACTCCCACGCGCGCCGTTCGGGGTCCATGTCGGGCAGCCACTGGGCGGCCCGGTGCCAGTTGCGGCGCAGCACCTCCAGATCCGGCCAGTATCCGGCGGCGAGCCCGGCGGCGTAGGCGGCGCCGAGCGAGACCGTCTCGGCCACCAGCGGCCGTACGACGGGTACGTCGAGGACGTCGGCGAGCATCTGCATGAGCAGGTTGTCCGAGGTCATGCCGCCGTCCACCTTCAGCTGCCGCAGGGCGAGCCCGGAGTCGGCGTTCATGGCGTCGACGACCTCACGGGTCTGCCAGGCGGTGGCCTCCAGGACGGCCCGGGCGAGATGGCCCTTGGTGATGTAGGAGGTGAGGCCGACGACGACTCCGCGGGCGTCGCTGCGCCAGTGGGGGGCGAACAGGCCGGAGAAGGCGGGGACGATGTAGCAGCCGCCGTTGTCCTCCACCGTGCGCGCCAGGGTCTCGATCTCGGGCGCGGTGCTGATCAGGCCCAGCCGGTCGCGGAACCACTGGACCAGCGAACCGGTGACGGCCATCGGCCCTTCCAGGGCGTAGACCGTGGGCTCACCCGCGATCTTGTAGGCCACGGTGGTGAGCAGGCCGTGCTGGGAGCTCACCAGGTCGGTGCCGGTGTTCATCAACAAGAAGCTGCCGGTGCCGTAGGTGCACTTCGCCTCGCCGGGCGAGAAGCAGGTCTGGCCGAACAGGGCGGCCTGCTGGTCGCCGAGGGCGGCGGCGATGCGGACCCCGGGGAGCAGTGCGCGGGCCTCGCCGTAGCTCTCCGCGGAGGAGCGGATCTCCGGCAGCAGGGCGCGCGGCACGCCGAAGAAGTCCATGAGTTCCGGGTCCCAGGTCAGGGTCCGGATGTTGACGAGCATGGTGCGACTGGCGTTGGTCGGGTC
This sequence comes from Streptomyces carpinensis, assembly GCF_002154505.1. Classification (GTDB taxonomy): domain Bacteria; phylum Actinomycetota; class Actinomycetes; order Streptomycetales; family Streptomycetaceae; genus Streptomyces; species Streptomyces carpinensis. Next base: position 29,079 of record NZ_MUBM01000210.1, read on the forward strand.
GGTGATGTGCAGGCCGCCGTCGATGCCGCCGGTGAGGTTCCAGATCAGCCAGCTCTCGATCGTGCCGAACAGCACCTCGCCGTCACGGGCGCGCTGCTCCAGGCCCTCGACGTGGTCGAACAGCCAGCGGATCCGGGGGGCGGAGAAGTAGGTGGAGGGCGGCAGGCCGCAGCGGTCGAGGAAGAACTCGTCGCCGGGCCGGTCCCTGAGCGCATCGACCAGCGGCGCGGTGCGGGTGTCCTGCCACACGATCGCCCGGCCCAGCGGGACTCCGGTACGCCTGTCCCAGAGCACCGTCGTCTCGCGCTGATTGGCGATCCCGATGGCCGCGATCCGCCCGGCGTCCACTCCCGCGCTCTGCAGCGCCTCGGGCACGATGCGCTGGACGTTGCGCCAGATCTCGACGGCGTCGTGCTCGACCCAGCCGGGCCGGGGGAAGTGCTGACGGTGCTCCCGCTGGGAGACGGACACCAGGCGCCCGCGATGGTCGAACAGGATGCACCGTGTGGACGTGGTGCCCTGGTCGATGGACATCACATACCGGTCAACCATGATCGGGCCTGCCTTCCGATGCGTCACGCAGGTGGGACGCCTCCCTGGGGAGACCGTCCAGCGGGGACCTACCGGGATCTACCAGCGAACCGCCCCCAGATCCCGGGAGATCGCCCGGGCCGCCTCCCGGAGCAGGGCGATCAGTGCGGGCAGCGGCCGGCCCCGGGTGTCGCAGATCCGCTCGACGGCGCCGGACAGGCCGATGGCGCCCACCACGAGACCGCCGTGGCCGCGGATCGGGGCGGCGATACCGGCGTCCCCCATGCTCATCTCCTGCACCTCGGCTCCCCAGCCGAGCTCGCGGATCTCGGCCAGGGTTCGGTCCAGGTCCTCCCGGACGACGAGGGTGTGGCGCGTGTACGCCTCCAGCCCGTCCGGGGGCAGCGGGTCCAGGGCGGCGGCGCCGTAGGCCAGCAGGACCTTGCCGAGCGAGGAGGCGTGCAGCGGCAGCAGCGCGCCCACGTCCAGGGTCTGTAGGGTGTCGTCGGGCCGGAAGACATGGTGGACGATGAGGACCTTGCCCTCCAGGGGCGTGCCCAGGCGGACGGCCTCCCCGCTGCGGGCGGCCAGCGCGTCGGCCCAGTTGATCGAGCGCGAGCGCAGTTCGTTGACGTCGAGGTAGCTGGTGCCCAGGTGCAGCAGCGCCGCCCCGAGCTGGTACTTCCCGGTGGCCTCGTCCTGCTCGACGAAGTCCACGTGCTGCAGGGTGCGCAGGATGCCGTGGGCGGTGCCTTTGGCCAGCCCGAGTGAGGACGCCACCTCGCCGAGCCCGAGCCTGCGGGGACCGCCCGCGAGGAGGCGCAGAATCGCCGCCGCTCGTTCGATGGACTGGACGGGTCCGGCCATGTGGCGATATTAGCCCGATTTGCGCCGGTGAGGACTGCCGTTCGGCATTGCCGACCGCCAAACGTTGACCTGAGCGCAATCCGCTATTTAGCGTTCCTTGTCGCGCCCGGCTCCCGGTCGGCAGCGCCGCCCGCAGGAAGAGGGGACCCATGTCCGTAGCGCAGCTCGAGGCCGCACCGCACAGGGCCGTCCATCACGCCTTCCCGCTGCCGCACTCGCCGGGGACGGTCTCGGCCGTCCGTCACCGCGTCCGCGCGGTCCTCGGCACCTGGAACCTGCCCGCCGACGCCGCCGACGACGTGCTCCTCGTGGTCTCGGAACTGGTCACCAACGCGCTCGTGCACGCCCGGCCGCCGGCCACGCTGCGCCTGTGGCGGCTGCCCGTCGAAGGCCGGCGGGCCGTCCACGTCGAGGTGACCGACCTGGGCCCCGCGGCACCGCCGGGGCCGGAGGCGGCGCCCGACCCGGACGAGCACGGCCGTGGCCTGGGCATCGTCAACGCGCTGTCGGCCCGGTGCGGGGTACGCGCGGACTCCGGCTGGACCAGCCGGTGGGCGGAGGTCCTCGCGGGCTGAGCAGCACCGGCCGTCGGCGTCCTCGTGCACACTCCTTGACCTGCGGCGGCCGGGGGGCGACCGTGACCCTGGGGTGGATCAGCCTCGGGAGGCGCCGTGACCACATCAGCCGAGCCGCGGGTGTCGGGCCTGGAGATCCGGTCCATCGACTATGTGCCCCTGGACGAGCGGCACGGCAAGCTGTGGCATCTGGGGCCGCTGTGGTTCATGTCGAACGCCCAGATCGCCACCCTGGCCGTCGGCCTGATCAGCATCACCGAGGGCGGCAACCTCCTCTGGTCACTCCTCGCGATCGTCGCCGGCACCGTCATCGGCACCTTCTTCATGGCGTTCCACTCGGCGCAGGGCCCCCAGTTGGGGCTGCCGCAGATGATCCAGTCGCGACCCCAGTTCGGCTATGTCGGCGCCCTTCTGGTGTGGCTGTTCGCCTACGTGCAGTACGCGGGCTTCAACGTCTTCAACACCATCCTCGCCGGTCAGGCCCTGCACACCACGATCCACGGCGGCGTCAAGCTGTGGGTGGCCGTCGTCGCCGCGGTCGCCCTGGTCGTCGCGCTCGTCGGCTACGACGTCATCCACAAGGCCGAGCGGGTCCTGACGTACACCTTCCTGGTCGTGTTCGGGATCTTCACCGTGGGCATCCTGGTCAACCTGCACTACCCGCCCGGCTCCTTCGACCTGGGCGGCTTCAGGTGGACGCCGTTCCTCGCCCAGTTCGGGGTGGTCGCCGGCTACCAGATCAGCTGGGCCATCTACGTCTCGGACTACTCGCGCTACCTGCCGCCCGACGTGACGGTCCGCAAGACGTTCTACTGGACCTACTTCGGCTCCGCGCTCGGCGGGATCTGGCTGATGGTGCTGGGTACGCTGCTCGCCGCCTGGGCCGGCAAGGGCTTCGACACCATCCCCTCGATCGACGCGGCGGGCGACACCGTGTTCCGCGGGTTCGGCGCGGTCGTGCTGCTGTTCGCCGCGCTGGGCCTCGTCTCCGTCACCGCGCTGAACATGTACGGCGGATCGCTGACCCTCATCAGCGCCATCGACTCCTTCCGGAGGGTGCGGCCGACGCTCGCCGTACGGCTGGTCACACTCGGGCTCACCGCGGCGCTCTCCCTCGTGGGCGCGCTGGCCGCGACCTCCCACTTCCTGCGCAACTTCAACGACTTCCTGCTGCTGGTGCTCTACCTGTTCATCCCGTGGACCGCGGTCAACCTGATGGACTACTACGTGGTGCGCCGGGGCCACTACGCCATCGCCGAGATCTTCAACCCGCACGGGATCTACGGTCGCTGGGGCTGGCAGGGCATCACCTCCTACCTGGTCGGTTTCGCCGCCATGGTGCCGTTCTTCTCCGTCGGCACGCTCTTCGTCGGACCCGCCGCGAAGACGCTGGGCGGCGCCGACATCTCCCTGTTCATCGGGTTGCCGGTCTCCGCGCTGCTGTACTGGTGGCTGACCCGGTCGATCGACGTGGCGGCCGAGCAGCGGCTGGCCGAGGCGGAGGCGGTGGAGCTGGACCGGGCGGCGCACCAGCACCGCGAGCCCTGAGTGCCGCTCAGGCGCCGCCGGACGGCGGTGCCGTCGTGCCGCGCACCTCCAGGACGGGAACGGTCAGGTCGACGGCGCGCGGGCGGTCCGGGTCCTCGAGCCGGTCCAGCAGCCGCTGCGCGGCCCGCCGGCCCACGTCATGGCCGGCGTTGTCCACCGTGGTCAGCCACAGATGCCGCAGCCGTGACAGGTAGGTGTTGTCGTAGCCGGCCAGCGAAAGGTCGCGGGGCACCCGCAGGCCGCTCTCCTCGGCTGCCGACAGGGCGCCGACGCAGGTCATGTCGTTGACCGCGAAGACGGCGGTCGGCCGCTGCGGGCGGCTCAGCAGCCGGACGGTGGCCCGGTAGCCGCCCTCCTCGGTGAGGTCGCCCTGCTCCACGACCGCCGTGCCCGCCAGGCCGCGCTCGCGCATGGCGGCCTCGAAACCGCGGCGGCGCAGCTCTCCGACCGCGCCCAGACCGGCGATGTGCGCGATGTGCCGGTGGCCGAGGCCGATGAGGTGCTCGGTGGCCAGCCGGGCGCCGTGCTCGTCGTCGCCCGCGATCACGTCCACGCGGGGCAGCACGGGCTCCCGGGTGCCGGCGACGACGGTGGGCACCCGGTCGGCCGCCGTGCGCAGCGCCCCGGGATCCTGCAGGGTGCCGACGGCGACCATGCCGTCCACGCGCAGTTCGGTGAAGGTACGGGTGAGGTCCTCTCCCAGACGCCGGTTGAGCCGCCCGTCGGCGAGCAGCACGTGCAGGCCGCTGTCGTGGAACCGCGAGTTCAGCCCGTCGAGGAGTTCGACGAACCAGGGGTTGCGCAGGTCGTTCAGCAGGACGCCGACGGTGCGGGTGCGCCGCTCGCTCAGGCTGCGGGCGGCGGCGTTGGGCCGGTAGCCGAGTTCCTCGATCGCGGCGAGAACGGCCCGCCGCTTCTCGGGACGCACGCTCTCGGAGCCGCGCAGCACCAGCGAGACCAGGGACTTCGACACACCGGCCCGCGTGGCCACGTCGCGGATGGTCGGGGGTCGCATGCAGTGGACCGTTCCACAACGGTGCGGCCCTGTAAAGGGCGGTCTCGGCGCCGGGTGAACGCCTTGACACCCGGCGCGAGCGGCGGCCATGGTGAGCCGGAGCTTTTGGATCGGTCCAAAGAGGGGCTGTCATGGTGAACACACTCGGCGTCGCGGTCGTCGGATTCGGCTGGATGGGGCGGGTGCACACCCAGGCGTACGTCCGCGTGCCCCACCACTTTCCGCAGCTGCCGGTGCGTCCGCGTCTGGTCGCGGTCGCCGACGAGGTGCCCGGCCGGGCCGCCGAGGCGGCCGAGCGGTACGGCTTCGACTCCGCGACCCTCGACTGGCGGGAGATCGCCGCCGATCCCCGGGTGCGGGCGGTCAGCATCACCGCGCCGAACTTCCTGCACCGCGAGATCGGTGTCGCCATGGCCGAGGCCGGCAAGCACATCTGGATCGAGAAGCCGGTCGGCCTCACCGCCGGGGACGCCCGCGCGGTCGCCGACGCCGCAGCGCGGGCCGGCGTGTGGGGCACCGTCGGCTTCAACTACCGCAACGCACCGGCCGTCGCCGCCGCCCGCGAGATGATCGCCGCCGGCGAGATCGGCACGGTCACCCATGTCCGCATCCGGCTGTTCAGCGACTACGCCGCCCACCCCGAGGGGGCGCTGACCTGGCGGTACGAGCGCGAGCGCGGCGGCAGCGGAGTGCTGGGCGACCTGGCCTCGCACGGCGTCGACCTGGCCCGCCACCTGCTCGGCGAGATCGACTCGTTGGCCGCCGACACGGCCGTGTTCGTGCCCGAGCGGGCCCGCCCGGCCGGCGCCACCGCCGGTCACGCCCGCGCGGCGGGCGGCGAGTTCGGCCCCGTCGAGAACGACGACTACGTCAACTGCCTGCTGCGCTTCGCCTCGGGCGCCCGCGGGGTGCTGGAGGCGTGCCGGGTCTCGGTCGGCGAGCAGAACAACTACGGCTTCGAGATCCACGGCACCACGGGCGCGCTGTTCTGGGACTTCCGCCGCATGGGCGAACTCGGGATCAGTCGCGGGACCGCGTACCAGGACCAGCCCGTCAGCACCGTCCACGTCGGCCCCGGGCACGGCGAGTACGCCGCCTTCCAGCCCGGCGCGGCCAACGCCATGGGCTACGACGACCTCAAGGTCATCGAGGCCCACCACTTCCTGCGCTCCGTCACGGAGGGCGCCGCCCACGGCGCCACCCTCGGCGACGCCGTCGCCGCCGCGACGGCGCTGGACGCCATGGCCGCCTCCGCACGGGACGGGAGGTGGGTGAGCGTGGCCTGAGCCGTCAGCGGGACGGCACGAGCGGGAGGTTGTCCGTGTACCCGTTCGCCGGTCGGGGGATCCGAGTGACGGTGCGGGCGTCGAGAGCGGTGGGAGAGGAGGCCGTGCCGAGGGTGCCGCCCGGGTGCCAGGTGCCCGTGACGGCGACCCAGGTGTCGGCGGGCGGTGCCCCGGTCCCGTGGACCCGTACCTTCACGGACTGGGCGTCCGCCGCGCAGCAGGAGAGGATGATCCGGGTCAGGTACCAGGTGTCGCGGCCCTTCTCGGGCGTGACGAAGCCGGTCAGCAGGACCGTGCGGCCCCGGATGGCCTGCTCGCGGTCCTGCTGCACCCGGCGGGTGAAGTCGGTCAGGGTCATCGGGAGCGGTGAGGTCGCGGGCAGCGGGTCGAAGTGCCTCTGCCGGTCGACGGCCCTGGGTGCCTCACGGGAGGCGGTGTACGCGCCGAGGGCCGGCGGGGCGTAGAACAGCAGGCTCAGCGCCGGGAGCAGGAGCAGCCACGCCACGCGGGGCACGGAGGAGTGGTCGTGGCCGTGGCCGTCGTGGCGCGCAGGGTCCGGGCCGGCCGCCTCGTGCGACGGGCGGTCGTGCCCGTGGCTTCCGGGGCCGCCGTGCGCGTGGGGCCGGTCCGGCTCCGGCTGCGACGCCCAGGCCTCCGCCACTCCCAGCACGAGCAGCACCGCGCCGGAGCCGATCAGCAACGGGCGCATGCCCTCCTTGACGTAACGCAGGAAGAGGTCGGTGAAGAGCGAGGCGTGCAGCAGGCCGAGGCCGCTGAGCACGAGCAGGGTGACCTGCAGGGGACGTCTCACAGCAGGAACCCTCCGACGAGCGCGCTGCACAGGATGGCGACGACCGTGGTGGCGGCGGAGAAGCGGGCGGCGAACGCCCGGCCGAACGTGCCGGCCTGAAGAGCGATCAGCTTCAGGTCGACCATGGGGCCGACCGCCATGAACGTCAGGCGCGCGAGGGGGGAGAACCCGGTGAGCGAGGCCGCGACGAACGCGTCGGCCTCCGAGCAGACCGCCAGCAGCACGGCGAGTCCCGCCAGGAACAGCACCGACAGCCAGGGCGAGCCGGAGAAGGTGTCGAGCACGGTGCGCGGGACCGTCACGTTGAAGGTGGCCGCGGCCATGGCCCCGAGCACCAGAAAGCCGCCCGCGTGCAGGAAGTCGTGCTGGAAGCCGCGCCGGAACTCCGTCCAGCGGTTGTGCCCCGGCTGGTGCCCGGTGTGCCGCACGGCCGGCCTGAGCCACTCCTCGCGGCCCAGGAAGAGCCAGAGCCAGCCCATGACGGCGGCGGTCACCAGCGAGGCGAGCAGCCGGGCCAGCACCATGGCGGGGTTGCCGGGGAAGGCGATCGCCGTGGCGGTCAGCACGACCGGGTTGACGGCGGGCGCCGACAGCAGGAAGGCGAACGCGGCGGCGGGGGTCACGCCCCGGTTGATCAGGCTGTTCGCGACCGGCACCGAGGCGCATTCGCAGCCGGGCAGGACGACTCCGGCGACCCCGGCCACCGGGACGGCGAGGACGGGCCGCTTCGGCAGTACCCGGCTGAACACGCGGGCCGGCACGAAGGCGTTGATGGCACCGGACAGGGCCGTGCCGAGCAGCAGGAAGGGCAGCGCCTGCACGGTGACGGCGAGACAGACGGTCCGCCAGGCCTGCAGGGCCGGTGCGTCCGCCCACCGCCCGGCGACGAAGATCAGCCCACCGGGAACCACGGCGGCGCCCAGCAGCAGGAGCGGCCAGAACCGGGGCAGGACGCGGACGGTGGGGGCGCCGGCCGCC